>NZ_SBIR01000004.1:0-307117 GCF_004521895.1 Halorussus marinus | reverse complement strand
TGTCCGTTCACGCTCCACAAACTCCAAGTCGATCCAGTCACTACAACCGCTGAGGCGGGTGATTTTGGCCATGGATCAGCACAAAATCACTCCCGCCTCATCCTTCACTCTTAACTAAACACGACCGCCGGAGTGGCAACTACACCTAAGTCCGTGGGTGGTGTCTCTCACTACGGTGGGGAATATGACACGCGATACGACAGCCGAAACTGAAATCACGACCGACCGAGAGACGATTCGCACCTGGCTCGACGAGACCGGTGCCGAACCGGCGTACGTCGACGACGAGTCGGGCGCGCGCCACCTCCACGTCCGTCACCCGGACGACGACACCGACGAGTCGTTCGAGGAGACGACGTGGGACGACTTCTTCGACCGGCTCGAAGACGACGAGATGGTGCTCGTCCGCCATCCCGACCGACGGGGCGGCGACCAGTTCGAGCTCCTGAGCCGGACCGAAGCGATGGAGCGAGCGACCCTCGACGACGAGGAGATCGAGCGCTCGCTGTTGGACGGGGAGGTCGTCACGAGCGAGATCACCGAGACGAAGGTGATCGAACGAACCGTCCAGGAGACAGAGACCATCGAGAGCGAGGTGATCGACAGCGAGGTCGTCAGCGACGAGGTCGTCGGCGACCGGCTCGTGCGCCGCGAGATCGCGGGCATCCACCTCGGCGAGGAGGACGACCGCATCGCGGTCGTCGAGGACGACGAGACGCTGGGCTGGGAGGACGAACGAGACGAGCTCGAACACGAGATCGTCACCCTCGACGTCGACGAGACCCGGGAGGTCACCCGCGAGATCGTCGAGCGCAAGACCGTCGAGAGCCGAGTGGTCGACCGAGAGGTCGAGGGGACCGAGACCGTCGAGTCCGACACCTTGGAAGGGTCGGTCGACCTCGAAGGCGTCCACCGCACCATCCTCGAGAGCGACATGCTGGGCGGCGAGCTGGTCACCGAGGACGTGGTCGAGGGCGACCATATGGAAAGCGAGTTCACCGAGGACGCGACCATCCTGACCGAGCTCTACGAGCGCCGGACCGTCGAAGACGAGGTCCTCGAACGCAAGCGACTCACCTTCGAGCTCGTAGAAGAGGAGACGATCAGCACCGAGACCATCGCCACGACCAGCATCGAAAGCGAGCTACTCGGCACCGAGGAGACCACCGAAATCGTCGGAGCCGACGCGGAGGCCGTCGGCGCGGACGAGACCACCGCGACGACCGGTGTGGAGACGTCCGACGAGGCGACCGCGATGGGCGAAACGCCGTCCGACGAGACGACCGCGATGGGAGAGACCCCGTCCGAGGAGCCGATCGCGGACGACGACACCGCGACCGCGTCGGTCGTCCCCGACGACGACGATGTCGGCAAGCACGTCATCGACGCCCAAGACGAGCAGATCGGCGTTGTGACGGAGGTCGACGAGGAAACCGGCTCCGTCTACGTCGACCCGAACCCCGGACTCGCCGAGCGCATCAAGACCCGATTCGGGTGGGAGAGCCACGACGACGACGCGTACGCCGTCGAGGCCGACAGCATCGACGAGATCACCGACGACGAGGTGCGACTCCGGAGCTTCTGACCCGAAGAACAACACTTACCTCTTTTCTCGGCCCAGTTGGCCGCATGAGGATACACAGCGACTGGGGCGACTGGCTCGTCCGCGACGTCGAGGACGCCGACCCCGACGGGATCGCGGTCTGGTATCTCGGTTGCAACGGGTTCGTTCTCAAGGCGGCCGACACCACGCTGTTCGTCGACCCGTACCTCGGGATCGGCGATCCGCCCCGGACGGTCCGGATGATCCCGGTCCCGTTCGACCCCGCGGACGTGACCGAGGCCGACGCGGTGTTCGCGACCCACGAGCACACCGACCACGTTCACGGCCCGAGTCAGGCCCCGATTCTGGAGGCCACCGGCGCGACCTTCTACGCGCCCGACGACAGCCTCGCGGTCGCCCGCGAGGACGAAGCGTGGACCGACGAGTGGGCGATCGACGACGACCAGTTCGGCGAGGTCAAGGCGGGCGACACCGTCGAGGTCGGCGCGTTCACGGTCCACGTCGAGCCGGCCAACGACCCCGACGCGTCCCACCCGGTGAGCTACGTGTTCGAGCACGACGGGGACACGTTCTTCCACGGCGGCGACACCAAGCCGAGCGAGGAGTTCGAGCGCGTCGGCGACGCCTACGACATCGACCTCGGCGTGCTGGCGTTCGGGACCGTGGGCAACATCCCGGACAAGGAGACCCGCGAACCGAAGCGCACGCGGTGGTACAACGACGAGAATCAGGCGATCGAGGCCGCCAGCGACCTCGGCGTCGACCGCCTGCTCCCGACCCACTGGGACATGTGGAAGGGACTGACCGCCGACCCGACGGCGCTCTACCACCACGCGCGGAGCTTCGAGCACCCGCGACGCCTCGAACTCGCCGAGATCGGCGACCGGGTCGACGTCTGAGTCCGGTAGCGACCGACCGGCTCAGACCGGACAGAGCGAGCGCACGCCCGCCGGCAGGGTTCCGCCCTGCACCCAGCCGTCGAGTTCGCGGACGATGATGCGGCCGCGGTTCGTGGCCGCGAGCACCTCGCCGTCGCGAGCGGCCCACGCGAGCACGACCTCCTCGGGGCGGCCCGGGTACGCCAGCGCCTCGAACTCGGGCGGCTCCGTCCTCGACTCGAACAGCGCCGCGTCGGCCCCCGACGAACCCTGCCACGTCCCGGGCGACGATCGGGCGGCCGCCGCGTAGAGCACGCCGTCGGCCTCGAACGCCTCGCGGAAGTAGGTGTGGTCGAGGTCCCGGTCGAGCCGGGTCCACGACTCGCCCGCGTCGCGGGTCCGGTAGAGCCCGCCGCCACAGGAGGCGACGTACTCGTCGGGGCCGCGAACGAGGACGTGGTGGACGTCGTCTTGCAGGCCGTCCCGGCGCTCGGTCCACGTCTCGCCGCGGTCGTCGCTGACGTGGACGCCGCCGACCTCCACGCCCGCGACGAGGCGGTCGGGCGCGTCCGGGTGGGCGCCGAGGCTCCGGACGTGGGCCTCGTCGCGGTGGCGCGGGGTGTACCACTCCTCGCGCGAGGGGAGGTCTTGCAATCCCGCCAGTTCGGTCCACGAGCCGCCGTCGTCCGCCGAAACGTAGAGGTGGGCGGGATGGGTACCCGCGTAGAGGCGCTCGCCCGCCGGATCGCCGAGCACCGAGTACACCTCCTCGCGGGGGACGCCGAGGTCGATCCACGAGTCGCCGCCGTCGGTCGATCGGTACAGCCCGGACTTCGTGGCCGCGAAGACGCCGTCCCAACCGTCGAACCGCCGAATCCGCATCGTTCGCCCCGCGTCCAGCACCCGTCGGGCGGACTCGAATCGCGGCCCGGCCGTCCGGTACACGCCGTCGTCGGTCCCTGCGAGTAGCATGGTCGCCCATACGGCGGGCCGCGTCAAATAGCTGGGTTCGAGCCGACCCGGGCGCGACCGGCTCTGTCGCGCCGGTCGTTTCGCCCGCGACGGCGTGTGATTTATATGGCCGTTCTGGGATGGTCATCACATGAGCGACAGCATGACCGAGGTCGTAACCGCCGAGGAGGGCGGTGTCGTCGTCGAGAAGTCATTCGAGGGCGACGAGTTCGCGGTCCCCGCGATCAAGTTCGTGATCCGGAGCGAGCGAGACGACTCGACGACGATCACGCTGGCCGACGACGTTCCCGAGTCGTTCCCGATGGACAACGTCGGCTTCCACCCCGACTACGAGAACGACAACTGGACGGCCTACAAGGACCACCGGGTCCAGTTCGAGCGCGAACTCGACCCCGGCGAGGAGCTGGTCACGGTGTACGGCGTCCGACTCGGCGAGGACGACGACCCCTCGATCTTCCTCGGATCGCCCACCATCGAGCAGGTCGCCCCCGCCTCGGTCGGCGGGACCGACGAGGCGGACGGCGGCCCGGACCCCCTCGGCGGAGACGTCGGCGACGACGACCCCCTCGAGGACGGCCCCGATCCGCTCGGCGGCGAGGTGGGCGGTCCGGAGGGCAACACCATCACCGACATCGTCTCCGAGGAGGACAGCCAGATCGTTCGGGACGTGGTCGCCGGCGAGGAAGACCTCTCGCTCGACGACGAGGCGGACGCGCCGACCGACGGCGACGAGCCGCTTGCCGACCCCGACGGGGAAGCCGGCGCGGGCGAAGAGTCGGACCCGCTGGCCGAGGACGAGGCGTCGGCGGGCCCGCCGGACGAGGACGGCGAGCCGTCGACCGACGACCTCGACGAGGCCGACCCGCTCGGTGCCCCGGACGAGCGACCAGCGGACGCCGACGACCCGAGCGCGCCCGACGAGGGAACCGACGATTCGACGGGTAGCGTGTCCGACGAAGGAGTCGACGACCCGATGGGCGACGAGCCCGACGAGGCGACGCCGGCCGCCGACCACGAGCCCGATTCGTCGGCGGACGCCGGAACCGCCTCGCCGCCGACCCCGGGGAGCGTCGCGGCCACGCTCGCCGAGGAGATCCGCGCGGGCGAGGTGTCCGACGACGACCTCGACGTCATCCAGCGCGAGCTCGACGTCGAGACGCCAGAGAGCACCAACGTCCGCATCCGGCACCTCCAGTCGCGAGTCGAGGACCTCTCGGCGTACACCGAGGCCCTAGAGGAGTTCATCGACGAGAACGGCGTGGCCGAGGACGTGTTCGCGGACTTCGAGACCGACATCGCGAGCCTCCGGGCCGACGTCGAGGCGTTCGAGGACGAGGTTCAGGCGATCCGGACCGATGCCGACGACACCGACGACCGGGTCGCGGAGCTGGACTCTTCGCTCTCGGGCGTCGAATCGGAGGTCGACGAGGTGGCCGAGGGGCTGGCGGCGGTCGAAGAGGACCTCGACGACGTGGCCGACCTCGACGCGGTCGAGGCGTTGCGCGAGGACCTGACCGATCTGGAGGCCGACCTCGATTCGGTCGGCGACCTGCGCGAGCAGGTGTCGGCGCTGGAGGCCGAACTCGAGGACGCCGGGGACTTCGAGGCGGAGTTCGACGCCCTCGACGACCGGATCGACGACCTCGAAGAGCTCGTCGGCGCGAACACCGAGGACGTGACCGCGGTCGGCGCCGAGGTCGAGGAGCTGACCGACGAGATGGCCGACCTCCGGACCGAGATCGAGGCCGCGACCGACGCGGCCGAGGAGATCGAGTCGGTGGCGGCCGACGTCGAGTCGCTGTCGGACGACCTCGACGCGCTGGAGGAGAACCTCACCGCGCGCGTCGAGAGCGTCGAAGACGAGGTCGCCGACATCCGCGAGGGCGTCGAGCGCGACGTCGCCGACATCCGCGAGGAGATCGACGGCATCCAGGAGTGGCGCGACCGGATCAGCGACGTGTTCGGCAACTGAGCCGGCCGCCGGCATTCGACCGCCGACGACCGGAAGCGCAACGCGTTTACTTTTGCCGTGCCATCTCGGGGACAATGACTGAGACGATTCCGGTCGCGGTCCCGCGAAAGGGGCGCCCGCTCGAAGCGGTGCTCGACCGCGTGGCCGACGAGACGGGCGCGGAGTCGGTCGCCGACACGATCATCTCGACGCTCCGCTACGAGAAGGCCGTCACGAAGGGCGATCAGGCCGCCGAGACGGGGGCCTACGAGCGACTCGCCGACTACAGCAACCCCGACGAGCCGACTCGGCCCGACTACACGCTGTTGCGCGACGACCGGGCGGGCAAGCCCCGTCGGATCGTCTTCGACAGCGTCACGATCCCCGCCGACGGCGTCGACCTCCGACTCGTCGGTCGCGAGGAGCCGTTCCGGGCGCTCCGCAAGCACGAGTTCGCGCTGGGGTTCGACAGCGCCGACCTCGTGCTCGAAGAGGTCGTCGAGCTCCGACCCGATCCCCTGACCCGGATCGCCGACGTGAACGCCCGCGTCGACCCCCACGACACCGACGTCAGGGTCGTCGAGGGGATGGGCGACACCGTCTACCACACGCTGATGGCGACCCCCGAAGCGCTCCCGCAAGGCGACCAGCCCACCCGAGAGTTTCTCACCGACTACGAGGGGAAACTGTGTATCTCGCCGCGATACGAACGGCTCGTCGAGGCGGTGTTGGGGACCCGAAACACCGAGACGCTGGAGTTTGCCTACCCGACCGAAGACGAAGAAGAGGAGGCCGCCATCGCGGAGACCGGCCTCGGCGTCTACCTCACGGTGACGGGCTCGACCGCCCGCGAACACGGGCTCGTCGTGGGCGAACAGCTGTTCCCGAGCGAGACGGTGCTGATGGAGAACTGCTCTGAGTCGACGCCGGGCGTCGAGCGGGCGGCCGACCTCTTCGTGCGGGCCGAGACCGAGACCGAGATGGCGATCTACTGAGCCCGGTCTCACTCGCAGGTCCCGGTGCGTATCCGTATCGGCCGATCGAGATCGAGCGAGACGCGCTCGGAGACGCCTGCCGACCCGGAGAGAAACTCCCAGTCGGTGATCTCGCCCTCGTAGTGTTCGCCCTCGAGCGCGGCGTCCTCGTTGAATCCCGGGCGGACGACGACGTCGAAGTTCTCGCCGAGACCGCGGAACGCGCCGCCGTCGGTGCCGGCTTTCCCCCAGGTCCAGTCGACGACGTGTTCGGACCCGTCGACCCGCCAGCGGTCGAAGTTCGTGGACGCGACCACGCCGGTGTTCGGGTTCCGATAGAAGTCGTCTCTGACGGCCCACTCGCCGCCCGACGGGAGTCCGTCGAGCCCGAACGTGACCGACCCGCCGATCGACGACTCGATCCGGCCGTGGACGACGACGAGGCTCAGCCCCTTCGGGCCCCGGTAGAGCAAGAGGAGGCTCGTCTTTTCTCGCTGGAGCTCCACGGTCCCGGCCGAGGCGTAGCGCGTGGCGAAGCCGATCGAGGCGCCGTTCTCCTCGGAGACGTACTTCTTTGGGAGCTGGTAGTCGTAGAACTCCTCGACGGGGAGCCGGCCCCGCACCGGCGCCACCGGCTCACACCGGTCGCCCTGGACGACCGCGTAGTCGGACGCCCGTCGCCGCTGAGTCGCCGCGCCCCCGCCCGCGAAGGCTCCGAGGACGCCCGTTCCGAGGGCGCTCAGGAGCGCTCGCCGCGAGACGGTCGATCGCTGGGTTCGCCTCATCTGCCACCGATCAGAGGAGGCAGTCGGCCTTTGTTATCCGGGCGTTACGCCGCCCCGACTCCGACGCGCGGCCTCGACCGGCCGGTCGGTCTCCCGTCCATCGCAGAAACGCGGCGATAACGTGCGGTGGCGTCGGGAAACGCCCGGATAACAAAGACGCGAGCTCTCGTCACCCACGTCGATTGCCTAAATGTCCGGAGGGACTTCGTCGGCGGGAACCGACCGAACCGACACGGCCACCCAGCTCAAGACCGGTATCGTCGCCTGGTGTATCGTCGCCAGCAGCATGCTCTACGGCGTGGGCGTCGTCGGCGCCCAGTCGCCCCCAGAGGTCGAGGGCGACGTGATAGCGCCCGAGACGCCGGGGCCGCCGGACGCGACTGCCGACTCGCTCCCGAGCGCGTCACCCGGGTCGTCGGCCGCCGCCGACTCCGACGGATCCGGCCCCGACGCGGCCGCTCCGGAACCGAACGCGCGCGGTGCGAGCCCGGCGGCCGCGAGCGGGCCGAGCGACGCCGGTTCGGCGAACGCCTCGACGACGTCGACTACCTCAGGGCGTGTCGGACCGTGCGCTCGGATCCCGCGCGGTCCGGTGGGCGACGTGCCGCTCGCGGCCGCCGACACCATCGCCGGCGCGGCGAGCAACGACCGGGCGGGGTGGGACACCGCGGTCGGCGACGTGAACGGCGACGGCTACGACGACCTCCTCGTCGGCGCGCCGACCAACGACTCCGGGGGGACCGACTCGGGCGGCGCGTTCCTGTTCTACGGCCCGACGAATCGCAGCGACCTCTCGCTCGCCGACGCGGACGTCACCTTCGAGGCCGAATCGCCCGGCGACTACGCCGGGTTCGCCGTCGAGATCGGCGACATGAACGACGACGGCCGCGCCGACATCGCCGTCGGCGCGCCGCTGACCAACACGAACGGCTACGCGTCGGGCACTACCTACGTGGTGTACGGCGGCGGCCTCCCCGAGGAGGTCCGACTCAAGTTCGCCGACGCCGCCTTCGCCGGCGACGAGGGCGACCGCGCGGGTTGGTCGCTCGCGACCGCCGAGAACGTCACCAACGGGACCCGGGGCCTGCTGATCGGCGCGCCCCAGCACGACGGCAGTGCCCGCGACGCCGGTGCCGCCCACCTCGTCCACATGCCCCGCACGGGCGGGTTCAATCTGTCCCGGGCCAACGCGACCTACCTCGGTGAGGCCGAAGGCGACCTCGCCGGAAGCGCGGTCGCGGTCGCCGACGCCGACAACGACAGCGTCAGCGACGTGCTGATCGGCGCGCCCGGCAACGACTCTGTCGCGCCCGACGCCGGCGCCGCGTACCTGAAACACGGGCCGCAGTTCAACGGCACGTCGCTGTTGGTGAACGCGCCCGTGAAGTTCCGCGGTCCCGACGCGCAGGCCCAGGCGGGCTTCTCCGTGGCCGACGCCGGCGATCTCGACGGCGACGGCCGCGACGAACTCGCGGTCGGCGCGCCGTTCGCCGACAGGGGCGGCCCTGAGACCGGCGCCGCCTACGTCGCCGGCGAGGGGAACCGCTCGCGGATCGTGAACCTCTCGACCGAGGTCCACGCCGCCCTGCCCGGGGCCGGCTCCGGGGACGCCGCCGGCTGGGACGTGGCCGGCGCGGGCGACGTGAACGGCGACGGTTACGACGACCTCCTCGTCGGCGCGCCGTACAACAACAGCACCGTCGGCACCACCGGCGCGGGCTACCTGCTGTACGGCTCCCAGATCGCGTCCCGACACCCTCTCTCGGGAGCCCACACCAAGCTCCGGGGCAACGAGACCGGCGACCTCGCCGGCTACGCGGTGGCGTCGGGTGCCTTCGACAACGACTCGGAGACGGACGTGTTCGTCGGCGCGCCGTACGCGAACGCGACCGACCGAACCGACGCGGGCGCCGTCTACGCGGTCGCCGGCGGCTGTCCGCGCGCCGAGACGACCGCCGACGAGACCGCGACCGAAACCACGACGCCGCCCGAACCCGCCACCGAGGAGCCGACCGCGATGACCGAGCGCCCGACGGCGACGCCCGGCGAACTGTTCCGGGTTCGGACGTCGTTCGACTGCACCGACGTCACGGTCGCCGCGAGCCAGTTCACCCGGGTGGTGCTGACGTTCGAGGACGGGACGACCCAGACGTTTTCGAGCATCTACAGCGGAACGCGGCGGTTCTCCGGAACCGGGCGCAACGCCGGAAAGCTCGTGACCTCGGTGAAGGTGTTCAACGGCCCGCGGACGTTCGCACTCCGGACCAACGACGTCAGCGACTGCGAGACGCCGACCGAGACGCCGGAACCGCCGTTCTCCCCGAAGGTGTTCTTCCCGAACTGCGAGGACGCCGTCGTGGACGCGAACCGGTTCGAGTCGGTCACGGTCGTGTTCGGGGACGGCGACCGCCAGAACTTCTACGGGCCGTTCACCGACCGGGGACGGTTCAGCGGGACGGGCGCCAACCGGGGCGAGGTGATCAAGCGCGTGATCGTCCGGAGCGCCGACGGCGAGCACGTCACTCGGACCAACCCGAGCTTCGAGGCCTGCCGCGAGCCCGAGACGACCACCACGACCGAGACCACCACGACCACGACGACCGCCGAACCCACGCCGGTGCCGTTCGAGCCGACGTTCGACTTCGCGTGTACTCAGGCCGCGGTGGACGCCCACGAGTACGACGCCGTGACGCTGGCGTTCGAGGACGGCGACCGCCAGACGTTCCGCGGTCCGTTCACCGATCGCGGCGTGTTCTTCGGAACCGACGCGAACCGCAACGAGCTCATCGAGCGCGTGATCGTCCACAGCGACGGCGAGCGGGTGACCCGCCAGAACCCCAACTTCGAGGAGTGTCGGGACCGCGAGACGACCACCACCACGACGACCTCGACGATCGAACCGCCGACCCAGACCACCACCGAGACGACGACCACCACCACGACGACCGAACCGCGGTCCACGCCCGACGTGACGGCGTCGAACCCCTCGTGCGAGCGGCTCCGACTCCAGAACCCCTCCCGGGAACGGGTCACCGTCACGGTCATCGAGGAGTCGGGGGTGACAGCCGTCGTGACGCTCGATCCCGGGCAGGTCGAGACCTTCGGGATCGACCCCGGCGAGTACCGACTCGAGGCGAAGGCCGGCGGGCTCGTCGAGCCCACCCGGCCGGCCACGGTGAACGGGAACGACATCGAGACGATCGGGGTCGAGGCGTGCCCGACGCCGACCACGACCGAAACTCCCACAACTACGACCACCACGACCGAGACTACTACTACGCCAACCACGACCACGACCGAGACAACCACGACCACGACCGAGACAACCACGACCACGACCGAGACAACCACGACCACGACCGAGACAACCACGACCACGACCGAGACCACTACGACTACGACTGAAACGACTACGACCGAGACGACGACCACCACGACGGAGGGGCCGCCGAGCGCGGAGCCGATCCCGATCGGCGAGGAGATCAACGCCACGCTGGCGGCGGACGAACCGGTCGATCGGTACACGTTCGAGGTCGAGGCGGGGCAGGCAATTCGCGTGTTCGCCATGGACACCGCGAACCCGAGCCTCAACTACACACTCTACGGGCCCGACGGGGAGGCGCTCGTCACCGAGGACATAAACTACAAGATCTACGATACGCAGGGCGTACTGGCCGAGGAGGGCGGCGAGTACACGATCGAAGTGCGGCGCAACTACGGCGACGGGGCGGGCCCGTACACGATGCGCGTAGACATCCGGGACCCCGACGACGTAGAGCCGTTCGAGAACGCCCCGAACGGCGACCGAGCGTCGGCCCTGCCCGTCGGCGAACCGCCGGTCGACCTGACCGGCGTCGCCGCCGTCGACGAAGAGGACTGGTACGCGGTGAACCTCTCGGCGGGCGAGCGTCTGAACGCGACGGCAACGTTCACCGACTACACCGAAAGCGCCGGGGAGCGGCTGGCGGTCGGGATTTACGACGGGGAGGGCGACGCCATCGGAGAACTCGGCAAGAGGGACGCCCAAATAATCGTCGGGGGGTATACGATCGTCGAGCGGTTCGGGACCCAACGGGCCGTCACCGACCGCAACGGCACCTACTACGTGCGCGTCTATTCGCCCGAAAACGGGTCGGTCGGCGGGTTCGCCGAGTACAACCTGACGCTCAGATCGACAGACGTCGGGGCCGACGACACGACGGCGGAGACGACCACGACAACCGAAACGGAAACGTCGCCGACCGCCACTACTACCGAACCGACCCCGACGACGACCGACACGACTGAAGCGACAACGACCGAGGCGACAACCGAAACGACGACTGAGACGACGGCCGAGACCACCACGGCGACGACTGAAGCGACAACCGGGGCCACCACGACGGAAACAACAACCACCGAGACGACGAATACCGCACCGGTGGAGGTAGCGTTCGCGTCGTGCGAACGCGTGCGAGTGACCGGCAACCAGCAGTTCCAGCAGGTCAGGCTGACGTTCGCCGACGACACGTCACAAACGTTCGGCGGGCCGTTCCCGGGGGAAGGGACGTTCTTCGGGACCGACGAAAACGATGGCAAGGTCGTCGAGGAGGTCGCCGTCCGGCAGGACGGCGAGAGCTACAGCGTCGGGAACCCGTCGCTGGAGAGTTGTCTCGGCACGACGGCGGCCTCCCCGACGACTACGACGACGGAGACCGCTACGCGGACGGTAACCGAAGAAATTACCACGACGACAAGCACGACCGCGACGACTGACACGACACCAACGGCCACCGAGACGCTCACTACGGAGATCGCCTACGAGCCGGTCATCACCGCGGAGAGTCCTCAGTGCGGAGAGCTAGAACTGCGCGGGTCGGACCGGACTGACCGGTCCGCGACCGTGGCGGTCACCGGCCCCGGCGGCGACGTTCAGACGGTCGAGATCAACCCAGGCGAACAGGTGGCGCTCAGAGACCTCGCGCCCGGCGAGTACCGGATCGAAGTCCGGACCACGCTCGCCACGGTCAACGGGGGCGAACAGGCAACCGTCACCGTCGATGAGTGTCCCGCGACCCCGACCGAGACGGAGGGCGATGGTGCCGGCGTACAGGACACCGACACCACTACCGCGACAGCGACGCCCACCACGACGCCGACACCGACGACGGAGACGGCAACGACGACAACAGCAACGCCAACTACGACGACACCGACACCCACGATAACCACAACGACAGCGACGACAACGACACCAACACCCACGACAACAACGACGACAACCACTACGACTACAGCAACAACAACGACGACGACCACGACAACAACAACGACGACGACCACGACGACGACAGCGACGCCGACCACCACGACGGCCCCGGTCGACAGCGACGGTGACGGGCTGTCGAACGCCAAAGAGCAAGAGATCGGTACCGATCCCAACGCGGCGGACACGGACGGAGACGGGCTCGACGACGGCCGGGAAGCCGACGAGCTACAGACCGACCCGACGAACCCAGACACGGACGGTGACGGTCTGAACGACGGTCAGGAGATCGAACGCGGGACCGACCCGACCAGCTCCGACACGGACGGTGACGGGCTCACCGACGGGCGCGAGGTGAACGAACTCGGCACCGATCCGACGAGCGCTGACTCGGACGGTGACGGTCTGAACGACGGCCAAGAAGTCGAACGCGGAACTGACCCGACGAACCCAGACACGGACGGTGACGGCGTTCAGGACGGACGTGAAGTCAACGAGCTCGGCACCGATCCGACCGCAGCCGATACAGATAGCGACGGGCTCCCGGATCCGCGAGAACTAGAGGTGGGGACCGACCCGACGAACCCGGACACCGACGGCGACGGCCTGCAAGACGGACGGGAAGTCAACGAACTCGGCACCGATCCCACGGTAGCCGACACTGACGGCGACGACGTCCCGGACGGCGAGGACCCGGAGCCGACCGATCCGAGCGTCCCCGCCGAGGAGACGACGACGACGCCGGCGGCTGACGCGGAGATTCCACCGCCGCAAGTGCAACCGGCGGTCGTACGGGAGGTGGCGACGTGCCGCGACCGCGGGCTCGAACCGGCGCTCACGCTCACCGTCGAGGAGGGTGAGTTCACGAACGACACGGCTCGGCGGGTCGCGCCCGGCGAGTTCGAGTTCCAGATCGACGGCTCCACAGAGCGGCTGACGCTCGTCGACGTGTCGGTCAACGAGAGCCAAGCGCCGGTCGCGGTGACGTTCCGTTCGACGGTCCCGGTCGACGCGGTGATCGTCAGTGGCGGGCCCAGATCGGCGGTGTACGAGTTCCGCGAGCCGGTCACCGAGCGGGCTAACGTCTCCGCGCCGCCCCGCGGGGACAGCGACACGGCCCATCGCATCTCGCGGATCCAGTTCTGCTTCGACCCGTCGTCGTTCGAGCAGGTCGCGCCGGTCGATCGGGAGCGCCGGCACGCCGACGCCGAGCGACGCCGACCGAGTGAGACGGCCCTCGTCGATCGTCCGGTCTGAGCCGGCCATCTCCGGCGTCTCGATCGCGAGGGGTATCAGGCATGTGCGCGATCGGTGGGGAGCGTGCTATTGGACTTCTAGGTCTAGGAATTTTGCTCGGTATTAGCGTAGAACGACGTGCGGGGAGATAATTTTGATCTCTCTGTATGGGACTACACGTTCTATTTTGGTTAACTCTCTGCATGGGACTTTAGAGATTTAAATCTCGCCCAGTAGTACTACTATGCCACCACAAATAGTCCCACTTGCGCAAATAAAGTCCCTTATCCAGTTTCGTGGGACAAATTGAAATAGCGGGGGTGAGAGCGCCGACACGAGAGATGAGCGACGACGCCGACACCGATCGGGCGGTCGTAAAGACCTTCGTCCCGACGTATCAGAAAGACGAGTGGAAGCGAGACGCCGAGGAGCTCGATATGAGCCAGAGCGAGTTCGTCAGAACGATGGTACAGGCCGGGAGACGCGACTTCGACCTCGAATCGGACGCCGACGAGTCGGGCGCCCCCGTGGACGGTGCATCTCCGGGGTCAGACCCCAGGGGTCAGGGCCTCGAAACCCGCCTCCTCGATCGGCTGGATTCGGGCGAGCACCTGTCGTGGGATCAACTGGTCGAAGCGCTCGCGGGCGACTTCGAGGATCGACTGGAGGAGACCCTCCAGCGACTCCAGAACGAGAACCGCGTCCAGTACAGCGGTCGGGAGGGCGGGTACACGGTGGTCGACGATGGCGAGTAGCAAGCGCACCGAGGCGACCGACCCCGAGGACCCTGTCGGCTACTTCCTCGAAGACCTCCGGTACCACGGCAAAAGCGAGCGGACCCGCGAGGCCTACGCGCGAGTCCTCCGGGAGTTCGAGTCGTTTCTCGACGATCCGGACCGAAACCCCCGGGGCGAGTCGCTGGCTCCGAGCGGGGCGACCCAGCGCGAGTGCATGGCGTGGGTCCACGGGCTCCGGGGCGACCTCGCCGAGAGCACGGTCGCGACCTACGCCTCGTACCTCCACCGGTTTTACGCGTACATGACACAGGTCGGGGCCTTCGACTCGAATCCGATGGCGCTGGTGGTCGAAGAGATGAACGAGACCATCGACAAGGACCCCACTCGCCGAGAGATCTCGGTCGACCAGATGCGGACGTTCGTCGCGGGAATCTCGCATCCGCTCGAACGCGCGGTGGTCGCGACGCTTCTCAAAACCGGGATGCGGGTCGGCGAACTCTGCAACCTCGACCTACGGGACCTCCGGCTCGCCGGGGCGGCCGACGAGGCGTACGACCTCGGGACCCGGCCCCAACTCGACGGTCGGGGGGACTCGCTGTACGTCGCCGCCGACGTCGGCCGCGGGGAGGTGGTCAACCGCGAGGAGCGGTCGGCCGCCAACAAGCGAAAGCGCGCCACCGTCGTCCCGGTCGACGACGAACTGTCGGCGATCCTGACTCGATGGCTGGCGATCCGACCGGACGCGGTCTCGCCCGCCGACCCGCTTTTCGTCAGCACCAGCCGCGAGTGGGGCCGCCGGCTCACGCCCCAAATGGTTCGCAACGTCGTCGAGACCCACGCCCGCGAGGCCGGGTGGTACCGGACCGGGGGCGGGGCCGAGGAGAACGTGACCCCACACTACTTCCGTCACTTCTTCACGACCCATCTCCGGGACCGGACCGGCGACCGGGGCATCGTGAAGTATCTCCGGGGCGACGTGGCCGACGACATCATCGACACCTACACCCACAACTGGGGCGACCGGGTCCGAGAGGTGTACGAAGCGAACGTCTACTCGCTTCGTTGAGTGTCGACGAAGGATACTGTCGTCTCTAGCCGGTCACGAAACTGATCGCGACACAACGTATAAATTTTATCTGGCTATATCATATTCAGGGGTCGCGTCTGATCCGCGAGCGTCGGCCCGCACGGTCAGAGCGTCCGGAACACGCGGACCGTGTCTCGCTTGCCGGGCTCACAGAGGAGTTGGGCCAGTCCCAGCTCCGAGAACACCTCCTTCCAGTTGCGGTGATAGAGCGGGAAGTCGTCGCGGACGCAACTCACCTCGGCGCCCTCGCGACCGCGTCTGGGGCTGTTGCCCTCGTTTTCGGCCGTGACGAGCAGATCGCCGGTCACTCGCGCGAGGTCTTCGAACACGTCCGTGTTCTCCGGGTGGACGTGCTGGAGGGTCTCGACCGAGTAGACGACGTCGAAGGCGGCGTCGTCGAACGTCGGGAGCAACTCCTCGATCGGCCCGGTGTGAAACTCCCCCGCGTCGGCGACCGCCGGGAAGTACTCGGCCATCACGTCGAACGACTCGTCGTTGATGTCGATCCCGGTGAGGTTCTCGAACCCGTGATCGAGGAGGTGCGCGAGGTGGCGTCCGGAGCTACAGCCGACTTCGAGGATCGCGGCGTCCTCCTCGACGTAGTGGCCCAGCACCGACGCGAGCGTCTCGCTGACTTCGTTCGGTCCGATCTGGGCGTAGTACTCCGGCGAGAACTCCTCGGTGCGATCGGCCCAGTAGCGGTGGTTGTCCTCGGGGTCCATACGCGGTGGTAGTCGACCGGAGAGTAAAGAGGACGCGGAGTCCGCCCGCCGAAGGCCGACGGAGCCGTGCTCTCGGATCGGCGGGTCGGGGTCCGACGGGTCGGTCCGTAGTCGACGGTGGTGTGGGTGCATCTCGATCCGAGCACCCTCGGTTTTGGCGAACCTAAAAATACAAATGCGCGCCCGAACAACCGACCGATAGCATGAACACGGACGCGGCCGGGACCGAGGGCGACGCCGGCGACGACTACACGTTCGACGATCTGAGCGTAGTGATGGGAACCTACAACGAAGAGGCCGCGATCGGATCGGTGCTGGCCGACATCGAGGCGGTCACCGACGGCCGAGCGGAGGTGGTCTGCGTCGACGGATCGAGCGACCGGACGCCCGATATCGCCCGCGAACACGGCGCTCGCGTCGTCCGGCAGGAGCCACAGGGGTACGGAGTCGCGGTCCGGGAGGCACTGCTCGCCGCCGATCGACCCGTGGTCGTGACCACCGACTGCGACGACACGTATCCGATGGAACAGCTCCCCGAGTTCCTCGAAGCCGTCAACGACGGCTACGACGTGGTCAGCGGCGACCGCCTCTACTGGGGTGCCGACGCGATGCCCGATCTGAACCGGTGGGGCAACCACGCGTTCGCCGCGCTCGCGAGCGTTCTGATGGGCGAGCGCGTTCACGACACCACCACGGGCATGCGCGCGTACCGACGGCGCGTCATCGAAGACATCGCGTGGACCGAGAACACCGGGCTCTCGGCCGAACTCCTGATCCGGCCGCTGATGCGGGGTTACGACGTACGGGAGCTCCCCATCGAGTACGACGAGCGGGCGGGCGAGACGAAGCTCGATCCGCTGACCGGCGGCGCGGCGATCGCCAAGTCCGTCCTGAAGGTGTGTCTCGAAGAGCGGTGAGTCCGGACGTCAGTCCCGAACCGGGGCGAACGATCGGTGGTCGCTCGTCGTCCCCGAGGACCGGGCGATCACGGGAAGTGACGCGCCAGTAGCTCGGCGTCCTCACAGCGCGAGGGCACCTCGCCGAACCAATCCGCCTCCCGGATCTCGGTCGCGTCCGCGCCGAGGTCCTCGCCGAGGTCGGGGTCCGCCGCGTGAGCCTCGAAGACGACGAACTGGCCCGAGGTCGAGTCGCCGCCGTGGACGAACGTCGGCTCGACGACTTCGAGGGGTCGCTCGACTGTCACCGAGAGCCCCGTCTCCTCTCGGACCTCCCGGGCCGCGGCCGATCGGAACGGTTCGCCGGGCGCTGGCTTCCCGCCGGGGAGCACCCAGCCGTCGCTCCACCGGTTGCGAACGAGCGCGACCCGGCCCGCGCCGTCGCGGACCAGCGCCCGGACCCACCGATCCGGGCCGGCGGCGACGGTCTCGAACTCGCCGGCGTCGAGTCGGACCGTCCGGGTCGTCGTCGGCACGTCCCAGCGATCCGCGAACGCTTCGCCCGTCACGAGTCGCTCCCGTTCGTCGTCCCGTACAGGCTCGTCTCGACGGTGATCCCCGAGGGCATCGCGTCCTCGACGTACGCCGCCTCGCCGCCGCACCGATCGGCGACCAGACACGCCTCGCGGTACGGCGACAGCGCGAGGACCTCGCCCCCGTCGCTCCGGACCGGCAGTTCGAGCCGATAGGAGAACCCGCCGCCGGTCGCGTCGCTCACGAACACCTGCAAGACCACCTCGTCCGCGCCGGCGACCGGGACCGTGCGCTCGTCGCCGACCGCCGAGACCGCGGGGCCGGCGAGGCCGGCCGACCCGTCGGTCACCCGGAGGTCGACCGAGAGGGTCGCCGGCGTGGCGTTCGTCGCGTAGTAGGCGGTTCCCTCGTCGGTCGAGAGCCGGGCCGACACCCGGTCGGCGCGAGGCGGCAGTCCGAACGAGGCCGCCACCCCGACCGCCTCGCCCCGGGCGGTCCGGACCTCGCGGAGCGTCGGCTCGACCGGATCGCCGTAAGTTGGACTCCACTGGCCGCGATAGGCGTAGCGGTAGTAGGTCCGGTTCGGGTGCGCGTCGGTGACCGCGAAACGCTCGGGCCCGTCGTCGATCGCGTACACCGTCTCGCCGTCGAAGCCGGGATCGTTGCGAAGGTGCTGGAAGGGATGGCCGAGCCAGTCGCCGTACGGCGTCGGGACGAACACGACCGCGTTCGACAGCTCGCGGTCCTCGAACGGCTGGTAGGCCCGCTCGTAGCGGTCGGTGACCTCGGCGTTCGCCGAGAGCGGGGGCGCGGCCGCCGCCCCCGCGGCGCCCGCGAGCACCAGCGCACCGGCGAGCCCGACGGCCGCGAGCGACGCCCGAGGCCGGGCGGTGCGCGCGGCCAGATCGCGGGCCCGACCGAACCCGAGGACGACCGCGTGGGCGCCGAACGCCGCGGTCGGGACGAGGAGGTCGAAGTGGTAGTACGGCCCGAGCATCGAGACGAGCCCGTCGTCGGGGTCGGCGAGATCGCCGAGGATGTTGAAGTTCCCCCAGAAGTAGACGTTGCCCGCGATCACCGAGACGAACAGGCCCGCGAGGACGGCCTGCAACTGGAGGTCGGTGAGCGCCGGCGATCGGTCGGGGTCGGTTCCGGCGTCTTGGCGAGTCGCCTCGGCGCGATCGCTCGCGAGACGGGCCCGGAGCGTCCCGGCGCGGTCGACCGCGCGCAGTCCGAAGGCGCCGAGCCCGACGGCGGCCAGCAGGCCGCCGAGGGGCGCGGCGACGACCCACTCGCCGAACAGCGTCGCGACCACCTTCGCGTTGGCTTCGAGCGCTACCTCGGGGGTGTAGGTCAGCGCGTGCCCGAGGATCCGGCGGTCGCCGAACCCGAGGCCGTCGCGGGGCGCGAACGCCTCGTAGGGAAACAGCCACGCCGAGCCGGTCACGACGGCGTTGTACGCGAGCGCCGTGCCGACCCCCGAGAGGCCGACGAACGCGGTCGGCGCGAGCCGAGCGAGCGCCCTCCGCGCGAGCGCGCGGCCGTGGGCGAGCCCGGCGACCACCGAGTAGCAGGCGTGGGCGATAAACGGCGTCGCGAACAGCACCGCGGTGTAGGGTCGCGCGAAGAACGCGACGCCGACTCCGAGGCCCGCCAGCGCGGCGTAGCCGTAGGTCCGGCGTTTCGCCCCGCTTGCGGCCGCTCGGGCGGCCCGCACGTACGCCACCGCGAACAGCAGGTTCCAGAACGTCGTGGGCGCGTACGGCAGAAAGACCGACGAGTCGACGAGAAAGAGCGGCGAAGCGAGGACGAACGCGCCAGCGAGCAGGCCGGTCGGGCGGTCGAACGCCGCGCTGGCGAGCAGGGTCGCCAACCCGACGATGCCCGCGGCGACCAGCGCCAGCGCGATCCGGTAGCCCCCGAGCAGTTCGCCGACCGCGAACATCGCGGCCGGCACCGGCGAGTACTTCGGGTAGAGCCGGCCGGCGTCTTCGACGAAAAACCACGGTCGGAACGCGTCGGAAACCGGCGGCCGCAAAAAGAGCTCGCCGTCCAGCAACATCGCGGCCTGCTGGAGGTAGACGCCCTCGTCGTGGTTGAGCGTGTGGTACGGAAACAGGTCGGTCGCGAGGACGAACACGACCAGCCCCGAGAGGGCCGCGAGGCCGGTCGAGAGGAGTCGGAACCGACGGCGGTTCATCGGGTGCCGGGGCGCTCGGCGCGGCGCTCGGTCCCCTCGGGGGCCTCCTCGCGGGGCGGATACCACGCCAGCGTGTGGTCGGCGACGAGTTCGACGCCGACCGGCTTGCCGATGTCGAGTTCCGTGACGTGGTTGTGCTGGCAGTGAACCACGTCGCCGTTCCCGAGTTCGACGCGGTAGACGAACGACGGGCCGGTGTACTGGCGGTGGATGATGTGGCCGTCGGCCTCGGACTCGCCGACGACGGTCGCTTCGAGGTCGTCGGGTCGGACCAGCACGTCGAGGTCCGTGCCGACGTACTCCTCCGAGAGGCCGTTGAGCCGCTGGGGTCGGAAGGTGCCGATCGGCGTCTCGATGGTGTCGTCGTCGTACCTCCCCGAGAGGAAGCCGGCCTGCCCGAGGAACGACGCGACGAACCGCGACTCGGGGTGTTCGAAGACGCTCTCCGGGCGGCCGATCTGCTCGACCCGCCCGTCGTCCATCACCGCCACGCGGTCGGAGATCGAGAGCGCCTCCTCCTGGTCGTGGGTGACCGAGACCGCGGTCACGCCGGCCTCCTTGAGGATCGAGCGGACCTCCTCGCGCATCTCGACGCGCAGGCGAACGTCGAGGTTCGAGAACGGCTCGTCGAGCAACAGGATGTCGGGCTCGGGCGCGAGCGAGCGCGCGAGCGCGACCCGCTGGCGCTGGCCGCCCGACAGCTCGTCGGGTGTGGCCTCGCGGTGGGCCGCCAGGTCCACGAGGTCGAGGAGTTCGGTGATCCGCCGGTCTTTCTCGTCGTCGGTCGCGTCGGTTAGCCCGAACGCGACGTTCTCGGCGACGGTCAGATGCGGGAACAGCGCGAAGTCCTGGAAGACCAACCCCACGTCGCGGCGCTCGGGCGGGACGTGCGTCGACCCGTCGGCGACCGTCTCGCCCGCGAGCCGGACCGACCCCGCGTCGGGGCGTTCGAGCCCGGCCATCATCCGCAGGGTGGTGGTCTTCCCACAGCCCGACGGACCCAGCAGGGTGAGCAGTTCGCCCTCGCGGACGGTCAGCGAGAGCGAGTCGACCGCCGTCTCCGGGCCGTACTCCTTGCGGACCCCGTCGAGCCGGAGCACCTCCTCGGCGGTGGGGCGGCCGGTCGCCGTCGGTCGGTCACCGTCGCTACGCGCCGTCTCGCCGTCGTTCGACAGTTCGCTATCCATCTTTCTGACCCTCCTGTCGTACGAGACTGCCGTCCTGTTTGAGGAGGACGAGCATCGAGAGCCCCGAGACCGCGACCAGGACCAGCGCCGGCACGGCGGCCTGTCCGTAGTAGCCTGCGTCCTGCACGCGCCAGATGTAGGTGACCAGGGTTTCAAAACCTGTCGGACGAAGGAGGAGCGTCGCGGGCAGTTCCTTCATGCTCGTCAGGAACACCAGCGCCGCGCCCGCGACCACGCCCGGCGCGATCAGCGGCAGGGTGACCCGACGGAAGGTACGGCCCGGCGACTCGCCGAGGGTCCGTGCGGCCTCGGTGAGCTTCGCGTCGACCTGGAGCACCGACGATCTGGTGGTGCCGACCGCCTGCGGGAGGAATCGGACGACGTAGGCGAACACCAACAGCGGGACGATGCGGTACGGCGTCGGCCCGTACGACGACCCGAAGTAGACGAGCGAGATGCCGAGCACGATGCCCGGAGTGGCGTAGCCGACGTACGTCGCGCGGTCGAACAGCGAGGTGAGCGTCGACCGGTAGCGCGCGGCGAGGTAGGCGACCGGGACCGCGGCGAAGATCGAGACCGCGGCCGCGAGCGCAGAGACGTACGTCGAGTTCCAGCCGTACGTCCACTCGAACGCGAAGCCGCCGCCGGTGTAGCCCGGGCCGCTCCGGACGAGCCACATGAACAGCACGCCAAGCGGCACCGCGAGCGCGAGGGCCGCGACCGCGGTACACAGAAACAGCGCCGGGATCTTCCACGCGCCGAGCGACGTCCGGGTGGTCCGGTTGCCGCCGGCGTAGTTCTCGCCCGCGTCGCCGATCCGGGATTCGAGCGCGACGATCACCGCGGTCACCGCGAGGAGTTCGAGCGACAGCAGGGCGGCGGTGTCGCGACCGAACGTGTTGAACTCGACGTAGATGGCCTGCGTGAACACGCCGTAGTGCATGATCGACGGCGTCCCGAAGTCCGAGAGCGTGTACAGCGCGACCAGTAGCGCGCCCGCCGCGACTCCCGGCGCGATCTGCGGGAGGGTGATGTGGCGGAACGCCGACAGCCGCGAGTGGTTGAGGGTGCGGGCGGCCTCGATCAGCGTCCCGTCGAACGACAGGAGCGCCGAGCGAGTCGTCAGAAACACGTAGGGGTAGACGAACAGCGTGAGTACGAGCGCCGTGCCCGCGAAGCCGTAGATCTGGGGGAGCGACTCGACGCCGAGCGGCGCCAGTACGTCGGCGAGCGCCCCGCGAGGCCCGAACGCCGACACGAACGCGAACGCGCCGATGTAGCTCGGGACGACGAGCGGCAACGAGAGGACGACCGTCCAGAACCGCCGGAACGGCAGATCGGTCTCGACGGTCAGGACCGCCAGCGGGACGCCGAGCAGGACGCAGGCCACCGTGACCGTCGTCACGAGAGCGACGCTGTTGACGAGTATCTCGACCATCGAGGGCCGGGTGAGCGTCTCGATCGACGACTCGACGCCCACCTCGGCGGCCCGGAGCAGGATCCAGAGGATCGGCGAGACCACCGCCACGGCGATGCCGGCGCTCAGCAGGGTGAGCCCGAACGGGAGCGAGTCGTCCTCGGCGGACTCGGCGAACCCCATCCCGGTGCGTTTGGCGAGTCGTTCGAGCCGGTCGAGCACCGTCATCTCAGAGGACGCCGACGTCTCGCATCAGGCGTAGGGTCGGTTCGATGTTCGAGAGCTCGCCGAGGTCGAGTTCGGGCGGATTGAGCTCGTCGATCGACGGCAGACCGCCGACCGGCGGCACGCCCGGAATCATCGGGTACGAGTAGGCCGTGGTCGCGAAGAACTCCTGGGCCTCGACCGAGTGCAGGTGCGCGATGAAGTCGGCCGCGAGCTCCTGTTTGCCCGACCCCTTCATGATCTGGGCGCCGCTGACGTTGATGAGCGACGCCGCGTCGCCGCTCGTGAACGCGAGGTCGATCGGCGCGTCGGGACGGGCCGCCTTCACCCGGAGGACGTAGTAGTGGTTGGCGAACCCGGCCGCGATCTCGCCGTCGGCGATGGCGTTCGAGGTGAGGAACTCGTCGGGGTACTCGGTGACGTTCTGCTCGAGCATTCCCCGAAGCCACTGCTTGGTCTCGTCCTCGCCGTTGAGCTGGCGCATCGCGGTCACGAACGACTGGAACGCGCCGTAGGTGGGCGCCCAGCCCATCGAGCCGGCGAGCGCGTCGGTCTCGGGGAACTCCATCACGTCGTCGGGGATGTCGTCGGCCGAGAGCTCGTCGGTGTTGTACGGGATGCTACGGGCGCGACCGGCCACGCCGACCCACTGGTCGTTCGGGTGGAACGTGTCCGGGACCGGGTCGGTCACGCGCGAGGGCAACTCGGCGGTGATCCCCTGATCGGCGACGTACGCGAGCGACCCCGCGTCGACCGCCCAGAACACGTCGGCCGAGCTTGACCCGCCCTGGGACTCCTCGGCGATGGTGTTGGCGAGCTGGGAGGTGGGTGCGGACCTGACCTTCGGGTCGAAGTCCGGGTAGAGGGCGTCCAGTTGGTCGAGGAGGTCGACGTAGAGGCCGCCCTCTCCGCCGCCCAGATACACGTTCAGCGTCCCCGACAGGTCGGGCAGTTCCTCCATCCGAGTCCCCGAGAGGTCGGGGCGTTCTTCCACGAGCGGCCCCGATCCCTGAAACGACTCGACGTCCGCGCCCGCGTCCGACTGGGTCGTGGCGGTGGTTTCGGTCTCCTGATCCGAACCGCCCGTACAGCCCGCGAGCGCGGTCGCGGCGGCCGCGCTCATCGCCAGAAATCGGCGTCTGTTAGAGGTTCCTCTGTCTGCCATCTCTAGTTAGATTAGGCCAGCCTAAAACCCTTATACCTACTGGTTTCTTTCCTCAGTCGTCCGCGGGCACGCGGGGGGTCTGGAGGGGTTCGAGTTCGTCGAGGGTCGCCAGCCAGTCGAGCATGTATTCGCCGACGTAGTTGAAGAAGGCGCCGTTGTTGTACGCCTCGAAGTCGCCCGTCGCGAGCGCGGTCGCCATCGCCTCGAAGACTCCGGCGTAAGTGTCTCGATCGGCGCCGACGTCGTCGACGACCGCCCAGAGGTGTTCGTTGAGTTCGAGGCCCGGCACCTCGTTGGTGAGATCGTCGAACGTACTCCGGGCGGCCTTGTTGTGCTCGCAGAGCGGGCCGCCGTTGTAGATGCGCTTGCCGAGCACGTCGCAGGCGCGCTTGAGGAACACTCCCGACCAGATGTCGTCGAACCGGCCGACCTCCCACCGGTTGTCGTCCATCGGGAGCTGGTAGAACGCGGGCACGACCTCCCGGCGGAACGCGAGGTTCATCGAGCAGACGGTGAGGTAGTTGCCCCGCGCGGCCACGAAGTCGCCGTCGTAGTCGTCGGCGGTTGTTCGGGTCCGAGCCTGCCCTTGGAGGTCGCCGTCCATCAGAATCCGGACCGCGTCGAGGTCGGGGACGTTGGTCCACAGCCCCTGGGAGGCCACCACGTCCGAGATCTCGGTCGCGTCGGTCGCGACGGTCTCGTCCATCGCCGAGTAGGGGTACCCCCGGGGGTAGAGCCCGTGGTCGTCGTGGTTCTGGTACAGGACGTTGACCCAGTTCTCGTCGGAGGAGACCGTCTCGATCTCGCCCTCGTACGCGAGGTTTCGGAGGTGGCGCCCGAAGAAGTCGGCGTCGTCGTGGGGCAGAGTGTCGTCGTCGATGAAAAAGCCGTACTCGAAGTCGTTGGCCCACAGGTAGAGCAGGCCGAAACTCGTCTCGGCGTGGCTGGCGGCCGGCACGACGTGGTCGTACTCGGCGATCCCTTTCGCCTCGTACCACGCCTCGCGACGCGCGCCGTCGAACACCTCGCCCGAGACGCCCTCTTCGTCGAGCATCGCCCGCATGGCGTCGGTCTCACAGAAGTCTTCGGTCACGAGCACGACGTGGAGCCGATCGAGGTCGAAGCCGTGCTCGCGGGCGTTCTCGAAGTACGCCCGCATGCACTCGTACTCGCGGATCGTCGGCACGATCACGCAGATATCTGGACTCGCGGTCATTCGATACTCCCTATTGGTTTAGGGTGGCCTAAAAAGATATCCATTCGCGCCGGCGCGACGCCCGGTCACCGCCACCCGGAGTTAAGGGCCGTCCCGTCGATACGTCGGGTAAGATGGACCGAGACAAACTGGAGTTTTGGGGCGGTGCCGCGCTCTTGGTGCTCGCGGGCGTGACCCTGTTCGCGCCGCTGATCCTCGCCGCCCGGTACACGCTGGTCCTGCTCGTCGTCGGCGTGCTCGGACTGGCGGCGGGCGCGGTGCTCGTCGGCCTCTCTCGACGCGGGCGCGCGGTGTGACCGCCGGGGGAAGTTTCAAGTAGCGTATCGTTGGTTTTAGGCGTATGTCAGTCGACTACGAGCGCGAACTGGCCGACTTCGAGTGGACGATCCCCGACGACTACACCCTCCCCGCGGTCGTGGCCGACCACGCCGAGGCGTTCGGCGACCGGCTGGCGGTGCGGTACCGCGACGAGGACGGCGGGGAGGCCGAGCGCACGTTCGGGGAGATCGACGCCGACGCGTCGCGGTTCGGGGCCGCGCTCGCCGACCTCGGGGTCGGGAAGGGCGATCGGGTGATGCACCTGTTTCCGCGCCACCCCGACGCGTTCGCGATTCAGGTCGGCGCGCTCGCGCGCGGCGCGTTGCTGGTGCCGTGTTCGGCCATGCTCAAGCCGAAAGACATCGCGTTCCGGGCCAACGACTGCGGGGCCGAGACCGTCGTCGTCCACGAGAGCCTCACCGAGATGGTCGACCCGGTGCTCGACGAGACGCCCGTCGAGCGGGGGATCGTCCTCGACGCCGACGGCGAGCCCGACCGAGAGGACGCTTACGCGTTCTCGGCGCTGATCGAGGGCCGGTCGGCCGACCACGACGGCCCCCGACTGGGCGCCGACGACCCCATGTCGATCAACTACACCAGCGGCACCACCGGCCAGCCGAAGCCGGTGCTCCACCGCCACCGGTGGATTCGGTGCTTCGAGCGGATCAACGGCCGGTACTGGTGGGGCGTCGACCGCGACACCGACTTCGACGACGAACTGCTGTGGGCGACCACCGGCACCGGGTGGGCGAAGTGGTTCTGGAGCCCGGTCGGGGTGGCGCTCGCGACCGGCGCGCCCCAGTTCGTCTACGAGGGCGAGTTCGACGCCGCCACCTACCTCGACCTGCTGGAGTCAGAAGAGGTCACTCGGCTCTGTGCGGTGCCGACCCAGTACCGGATGTTCACCCAGCGCGAGGACCTCGGGGAGTACGACCTCGCGTTGACCGAGGCGGTGTCGGCGGGCGAGCCGCTGAACCGCGAGCCGATCCAATCGTTCGAGGCGGCGTTCGGGGTCACCCCGCGTGACGGCTACGGCCAGACCGAGACGGTCGCGCTGGTCACCAACTACCCCGGCATCGATGTCAAGCCCGGGAGTATGGGCAAGCCAACTCCGGGCGTGGGCGCGACGCTCATCGACACCCAAGACGAGGCGGAGGTCGGGCCGGGCGAGACCGGCGAGATCGCGGTGCCGGTCGACAGCCCCGCCATCTTCGACGGCTACTACGAGAAGCCGGACCTCGACGCCGAGACGTTCCACGGCGACTACTACCGGACCGGCGACCTCGCGCGCCGCGACGAGGACGGCTACTTCTTCTTCGAGGGCCGAGCCGACGACATCATCATCTCGTCGGGCTACCGGATCGGCCCCTTCGAGGTCGAGGACGCGCTCGTGGGCCACGAGGCGGTCGCGGAGGCCGCCGCGGTCGCCAGCCCCCACGACGAGCGGGGCAACGTCGTCAAGACCTACGTCGTCCTCGCGGACGGCTACGACGGCGGCGAGGAGCTGACCGACGAGCTCCAGGGCTACATGAAAGCCGAGACGGCGCCGTACAAGTACCCGCGCCGGATCGAGTACGTCGAGGAACTCCCTAAGACGTCGAGCGGGAAGATCCGTCGGGTGGAACTCCGCGAGCGCGAGCGCGCGAAGTTCGGGGAGTAGCGCCGGCGGGAGTTTCTTCGTGGTGGGCTCCGAACCCGACGGCTATGACCGACCGCTACGACGCGATCGTCGTCGGCGTCGGCGGGATGGGAAGCGCGACGACGTACTGTCTCGCCGAGCGCGGACTCGACGTCCTCGGGCTCGAACGGTACGACATCCCCCACGAGATGGGCTCCTCGCACGGGGTCACCCGGATCATCCGCAAAGCACAGTACGAGGACCCGGCGTACGTCCCGTTAGTAGAGCGCGCCTACGAGCGCTGGCGCGATCTGGAGGACCGGACCGGCCGGGACCTGCTCTGGGTCACCGGCGGCGTCGACGCCGGGCCGCCGGACAGTCGGGTGTTCGCCGGGTCGAAGGCCTCGTGCGAGGCTCACGGCATCGACCACGAGGTGCTCGACGCACGCGAGGTCAACGAGCGGTTCCCGGGGTACGACCTGCCGGCGTCCCACCGCGCGGTGTACCAGCCCGACGGTGGCTTTCTCGTGCCCGAACAGTGCATCGTCGCCCACGTCGAGGCCGCCCAAGCCGAGGGCGCCGAGGTGCGAGCGCGCGAGCCGGTCGCCGATCTCGTCGCGCTCCCCGACGGCGGCGTCCGCGCGACCACGCCGAAAGGCACCTACGAGGCCGACCGCGCGGTCGTGACGGCTGGCGCGTGGGCGCCGAAACTGGTGCCCGAACTGGCGGGGGTCGCGGTGCCAGAGCGACAGGTGCTCGCGTGGCTCCGGCCGACCGCCCCCGAGCGATTCGATCCCGAGAGCTTCCCCGTGTTCGTCCACGCCGACGACGACGGCCACTACTACGGGTTCCCGCGCCACGACGTGCCAGGGTTCAAGTTCGGGAAGTTCAACCACCTCGGCGAGACCGTCGATCCCGACGCGACCGACCGCGAGCCCCGCCCCGAGGACGAGCGACTGCTCCGGGCGTACGCCGAGCGCCACTTCCCCGAGGGCGCCGGCCCGACCATGAAGCTCGCCACCTGCATGTTCACCAACACGCCAGACGAGCACTTCGTCCTCGATCGGCTCCCCGACTGGCCCCAGATCACGGTCGGCGCGGGCTTCTCGGGCCACGGGTTCAAGTTCGCCAGCGCGATCGGCGAGGTGCTCGCGGACCTGTCGGTCGACGGCGAGACTCACCACGACGTCGATCTGTTCGGGCTGGACCGCTTCGAGTGATCGGACGAGCGCCGATCGGTTCAATACGTACCGGGAAAGTTATTTGTCACTCTGCGTCATACTGTCACCGTGTTTGGACGTTTCCCCTACGAGGCGGAACCCGACGGGGCCGTGTTCGGACCCCACCACTTCTATCTGGGCGTTCTGCTGGTGTTGCTGGCGTGCTGGGTCGTCTCGGACGGCGACGACCGCCGGCCATGGTTCGTCGCCGGCCTGTCGGTGTTCGCGGTGTTCTCGTTCGCGCTGACCTGGCCCTACTACCCGGAGTTCGGCGCGTTGTGCGTGCTGGCGGCGCTCGCGCTCGCCACGGTGCCGGCGGTCCTGCGACCGCTCTGGTGGCGGACCGGCCTGACCGTACAGGCCGGGCTCCTCGCGGGCCTGTTCGTCGCGTGGGACGACGCGCTGAGCCACGCCCTCGGCTGGCGGACGCCCCTCGACTCGGTGTGGAACGACCACCTCCACTCGTTCGTCTCGGATCCGCAGGTCCCGCCCGGGATCCGGCTACCCCCCGACCTCGAAGCCCTGCTCGTCGAGCAGGTCCGGCACGCGGTCGGCGTGATCCCCCTGTAGCTCGATCCGGCCGTCGTCGACGGTCCCGCCCGTGGCGAGCTTGCTCTTGAGCTCCGAGGCGAGTTCCTGCAGGTCGACGTTCGACTCGTCGAACCCCTCGACGACGGTGACCGCCTTGCCGTAAGTGCGCTCTTCGGTCCGGACCGACAGTTGTTGTTCGGCCCGGCCCAGATCCTCGTCGATGCCGAGTTCGTCGGGCAGTCCCGAGACGGAACTGATGTCTTCGTCGTCCCCCATGTCCCAAGGGAGACGCCCCACGCGTATCAGCCTTCTCGCGGCGGCCGATCGTTCCGAGGCCTCCGAAATCGACTCCCGGCCGGAACCGAAGCCGGCGATCGGCGATGTTTTCCGTCGGTTTTACGTCACTTCGTGCTATGAGTTCACACATGCTTCGCGCGAAGGGCTCGCTGCTCTCTATCGACCTGACCGCCCGATCGGCGACCACCGAGGAGATCGGCGACGAACTCGCCGCGTTCGTCGGGGGCCGCGGCCTCGCCACCAAACTCGCACACGACCGGACGCCGTTCGACGCCGACCCGCTCGGGCCGGACAACCGGCTGTACTTCACGTCGGGCCCGCTCCAGCAGTCCCGGATGAGCTTCACCGGCCGGATGAACGCCACCGCGGTGTCGCCGCTCACCGACGGCATCCGGTCGACCAACGCCGGCGGCTACCTCTCGCGGAACTTCGTCGAGACGGGCCACCCGGCGGTCGAGATCGTCGGCGAGAGCGACGAACTGCTGGCGGTCCACGTCACCGACGACGGCGTGGAGTTCGAGGAAGTCCCCGAACTCGAGGGCGCGAGCGTCTCGGCGGTCACCGAGTACGTCGAGGGCGTCCGGGACCTCGGGGCCGAGCATCTGGTGACCGCCGGGCCCGCGGGCGAGAACGAGGTCCGGTTCGCCTGCATCATGACCTCCGACACCCGGGCGTTCGGCCGGGGCGGACTCGGCGCGGTGATGGGCGCGAAGGGCGTCAAATGCGTCTCGTTCGACGGCGACTCGGCCCCCGACGTCGAGGTCCCGGACGTCCAGACGGACGTCCACCGCGAGGCCGCCCAGAGCGACGACCTGATGAAACGGCAGGGCACCACCGGGGGCACGGAGTTCATCAACGACGAGTTCTCGCTTCCGACCCGGTACTTCACCGAGTTCTCGTTCGAGCACGTCGAGGACATCGGCGGCGACGCCGTCGAGGAGAAAAAGTACAAGCGGGGTACCTGCTCGCAGTGTGCCTACGGCTGTAAGCTCCCGACCAGAGACGAGGAGACCGGGCTCGAAACCGAGGGCCCGGAGTTCGAGACGGTGATGTCGTTCGGGTCGTGTGCGGGCGTCGGCGACATCGTCGACGTGATGAAATCGAACGACCTCTGTGACGAACTCGGACTCGATACGATCTCGTGTGGCGTGACCGTCTCGGCGTACCTCGCGGCCGAAGACGAGTTCGGCAACGCCGAGTTGGTCCACGAACTCATCGAGAAGATCGCCCGCAGGGAGGGCGTCGGCGACCTGCTCGCCGAGGGGGTCGACCGGGCCCACGAGGAGCTGGGGGTCGAGAACTGGTCGTCGAAGGGGCTGGAGTTCGCGGCCCACGACGGTCGGGCGATAAACGGGCAGGGGCTGAGCTACGCGACCTCCAACAGCGGGGCCGACCACATGTACTCAGAGATCCTCTCGATGGAGTACTCGGGCGAACTCGACCCCGAAGGCCTCGACGGGAAGGCCCCGGTGCTCGTCGAGTCCGAGAACGCCGCGGCGTTCAAAGACAGCGCGATCGCCTGCGCGTTCTCCAGCGACTACGTCACCGACGAGCGCCTCGGAGAGCTGTTCGGCGCCGACCCCGAGGAGCTGTACGCGATCGGCGGCCGGGTCGTCGAACTGGAGCGCCACTTCAACAACGAGCGGGGGTTCGACCGGAGCGACGACGACCTGCCCTACGACCTGCCGGACTTCGAGGCGGCGTTAGACGAGTACTACGCCGAGCGCGGGTGGAACGAGGACGGGACGGTGCCCGATCGGAAGGTCGAAGCCGCCGACTGAGCCGCGAGTGCGCTCGCGAGCTCCGCCCGGACGGCCGCGGACTCACCCGCCGTGGATCGGGGTCGTGAAGCTCACCGAGTCGCCGTCGGCGAGTTCTGTGTCGGCCTTCGCGCGGTCGCCGCCGTTCAACAGCGCGCGCACGCCGGTCCGTATCTCGCCGGACTCGTCGAGTAGCTCGCCGTCGAGTGCCGGCCGGTCGTCGGCGACCCGAGCGACCGCGTCGCGTAGCGTCGCACCCGCCGGGAGCGACACCGCGAGTGACTTCCGGTCGACCGACTCGCGGAACGGCGCGTAGAAGACGAGCTCGACCGAGATCGTCTCGACTGGCTCGCTGGTCGGCGGGCCGTCGCTCGCCGGTGGGTCGTCGGCGTCCTCGTTGGCCGGGGCCATTGGTCGTCTCGACGTTGGGGTCCGGGGCGTCTTATCGTTTTCTCGACGGCTTCCCGGTCGATCCCCGGATTATAAATCCACACTCCCCATTCGGCCCACACATGGACCGTGTCGCAATCATCGGTGCCTCGATGACCGCGTTCGGCGAGCGCGAGGCGTGGATCCGCGACCTCCTCGCGGAGGCCGGCCGTGAGTGCCTCGACGACGCCGGCGTGGCCCCAGACGAGGTCGAACACCTGTACGTCTCGAACATGGCCAGCGGCGAGTTCGAGGGCCAGACCGGCGTTCCAAACGCCTTGGCCCACGACCTCGGCGCGGTGCCGGCCTACACCCAGCGCGTCGACCAGACCAGCGCGTCGGGCGGGGCCGGCATCTACGCCGCGTGGCAGTCGGTGGCCTCGGGCGCCTCCGAACTGACCCTGCTGGTCGGCGGCGAGAAGATGACCCACCGCACGACGGCGGAGGCGACCGACGTGATCGCGTCGCTGACCCACCCCGCCGAGTACAAGCACGGCGTGACCCTGCCGAGCTTCGCGGGGCTGACCGCCCGCCGATACCTCCACGAGTACGACGCCCCCCGCGAGAGCCTCGCGAAGGTCGCGGTCAAGAACCACCGCAACGGGCTCGACAACCCACACGCCCAGTTCCGCAAAGAGGTCGACGTCGAGACGGTGATGGACTCGCCGATCGTCGCCGACCCCCTGCGGCTCTACGACTTCTGTCCGATCACCGACGGGAGCGCGGCGCTGCTGTTGTGCCCCGAATCGGTCGCCCGGGAGATGGGCGCACCGTACACCGTCGTCTCGGGGATCGGCGGCGCGACAGACACCCACGTCGTCCACGAGCGCGCGGATCCGACGGTGATGGGCGCGGCCGTCGAGAGCTCCGACCGAGCCTACGCGATGGCCGACCGCGAACCCGAGGACGTCGACGTGGCGGAGCTCCACGACATGTTCACGATCCTCGAATTCCTCCAGAGCGAGGCGGTCGGGTTCTTCGAACAGGGCGAGGGCTGGAAGGCCGTCGAGGAGGGGGTGACCGACCGAGACGGCGACCTCCCGATCAACACCTCGGGCGGCCTCAAGTCGAAGGGCCATCCGCTGGGCGCCAGCGGGGTCGCACAGGCCTACGAACTCCACCAGCAGGTGCTCGGCGACGCCGGTCCCCGGCAGGTCGAGGCGGAGGTCGGCCTCGCGTGCAACGTCGGCGGGTTCGGCAACTGCGTGACCACCACCCTCGTGGAGGCACCCTGAGATGAGCCTCGACGCTCACCGCTGTCCGAACGGCCACCTGACCTACCCGGGACACGAGCGGTGTCCCGACTGTGGCCGGCCCCAGACCGAAACCGTCGACCTCGGCGACGAGACCGCGACGGTCGTGACGTGGACGGAAAACACCGCGACCCCGCCGGGGGTGCGCCGGCCGAACTCGCTCGCGATCGTCGAGTTCGACGTCGAGGGCGAGTCGGTGCGCGCGATCGGTCAGGTGACAGCCGACGCCGACGTCGAGATCGGCGACGAGGTCCGGCCGGTGTACGCCGAGCAACTCCGGGATCCGGACGCCGGCATCCGCGAGCCCGAGAGCCAGTCGTGGGACGGCTATCGGTTCGAGCCGGTCTGAGCGAGCGTTTAGGCGAGCGGGACGGCTCGAACCGAAGAAGTCCGTACCCATCTGGGCGGCCGCGTGCGAGCGTTCGGTTCGACTCCGGGCGAGACGACCTCTGTCCAGCAATCGATCGATGCGGAGACCTCATTCCTATAAGAAAAACTTCATAACTGGAGTTCAGTAAGCCGCGCTACAAAAATGTAGTTCAGATTATAGTTATGGCGCCCCGGGTCGTGGATCGAAACGTGATGAGACCACCACGACGAGATCCCCTTCGGGATCCACGGCCGAACCACGGCGTCCCGCGCACCGTCCTCGGCGCGGTCGCGGCGACAGTGCTGATTCCCGGGCTGGTGATCGCGGTCCTCTACCCCGTCGCGGCGGTGAGCGTCGTCGTCTCGGGGATCGGCGCGGCCCTCGCCATCGGGGCACTCGTCCGACGCTATCGAGTCCGCAGGCGTCGGGGACGGACCCGAGAGGTCTGCGTTCCGAAGACCGGCGTCTGTGTCGAGGTGTAGCGCCGAAGCGAGCCTCGTTTAAGTAGCTCTGGCGACAAGGAGTAGATACGAGCGGCCCGACGCGGACCTCGTCCATCGTCTTTTCCCGACCGACCGCCCGACGGAGCCGACCGGCCGTCGATTTCTCGCCGATGCCCTCGTCGGTCGCATCGGTGGTCGCCGCGATCGACCGTGTGTCACCGCCCCAATACCTTAAAAACCGATAGATTGACATTGAGTCGATGGTCGGGTTCAGGTATGTTCCCGCCGGGCCACTACGGAATGGCGCTCGCGCTCTACGCGGTCGTCGGAGCGCTCGTGTTGCGCCGGGGGTACGTCCGCGACGCCCTCTCGGGGGGCGCCATCGTCCTCGCGTACACGCTGTTTCCCGACGTGGACGGCAAACTCGAGTTCGTGGTCCACCGCGGCGTGACCCACACGCTGTGGTTCGCCGCGGCGGTCGGCCTCTTCTGTGTTCTGGTCGTGGCGTCCGATCTGCGCGGCCGCTCGGGTCGGTCGGCGGTGGCGGGCGCGTGCTGGGCGTTCTTTCTCGGCTCGTTCGCCGTCGTCGCGCACCTCGCGGCCGACCTGCTGAACCCGTGGGGCGTGATGCCGTTCTACCCGGTGACGCCGGCACTCTACTCGCTCGACGTGGTGCGAGCGACCAACCCGGCCGCCAACTACGCGATGCTGGCGGGCGGCCTCTGCATCGGGGCGACCGCGTGGACGCTCGCGCACCCCGCCGGCGCTCGCGCGTCGCTCGCGATGCGGTTGTATCGACGACTCCGGGGCGAGGTCGCGGTCGCCGAGTGATCAGGCGGCGTTCGAGTCGCCGCCGTCGCCGTCACTGCCGTCGGCGTCGGTCCCATCATCGGTATCGTCACTGTCTTGGCCGTCAGTCCCAGCGTCGGCTTCGGCGCTGTCTTCGCCGTCGGTAGCGGCGCTATCGTCGCCGTCCGACCCGTCTCCGTCCGCGCGTCGGTCGCCGTCGAGTTCGTCCTTGATCGACCGGAGTTCCGCGTCGACGTCGACCTGCGGCTCCCCGGCGTCGTCTTCCGCGTCGTCTTCGTCCCGGTCGTCGGGGTCGCCGACCTCGATGGTCGTCGCGCCGTCGAGGTCGTCGCGGTCGTCTCGCCGGGGGTTGCGGGCCTCGTCGGCGTCCGCGCGACTCTGCTCGACGCGGTCGCGGATCTCGCGGTTGATCCGGCGCGCGTCGTCGAGGATGTCGCGGGCCTCGCCGTCGCGCGGGAGGTCTGACTCCCGGATCGTGGCTTCGACGTCTTCGAGCGCGTCCTCCAGCCGGTCGAGGGTGGCTCGGCTCGCGTCGGCGGCCCGGGATTCGAGCCGGTCGCGCTCCTCGCCGACCGCGCTCCGTTCGGGGTCCACGACCCGGATGATCCGTTCGAGCGCCTTCAGCGCCCGGATGTTCGCTTCGAGGACCGAGATGGTGGTCGGGATCGCGTACTCGCCGGTGAACGACAGCACCTCGCGGGGCGTCGGCGGTCGCGGCAGGCCGCCCGGTCCCCGGGGCGGCTCGCCGAGTTCGTCCCGGAGCTCGCGGACCCGATCCTCGAGCTCGCGCACCCGTTCTTCCAGTTCCTCGCGGTCGCGGTCGTCTCTCATGGTCGGGCCTTCGTGTCGCACCGTAAAGAGCTTGGCCGCTCAAAAGCCCTCCCGGAGGAAGACCTCTCGCTCGGGATACATGGCCGCGAGCGTCCCGCGGACCGCCGGCGTGCGGACCGCCAGATCGCCCAGTCGCTCGGCGTCGGAGACCGAGTGATAGCCGACGTACACCTGAGCGAGCGTGGAGACTCCGACGGTCGCGTCGGGGGCCGCGTCGGCGGGGTCGCAGGTGGCCGCGCCGTCGGCTACCGCGATCCGGAACCGCCGGTCGTTCCAGTCGGCCAGCGGATCCGAGACCCCGAGGACGAACTCCCCGTCGACGCCGGGGTAGTCGAGCGCCTCGACCGCGGCCGGCACGTCGACGAGCCGGACCATCGGCCCGGGCCGCACCTCGCAGTCGACCCGCGCGGGGTCTTCGGCCTCGTCGAGCAGGCTCGCGTCGTGTGGCCCGTGAACCGCGACGGTCTCGACCTGCGAGTCGTGGTTCGCGAGGAATCGCAGGAGATTGAGGAACGCCTCGCGGTCGGCGTGGGCGAGTTCGAGCGCGACGAGCCGGTTGCCGTCGCCGTCGTCGTCGATGCGGTAGACGACGAACCCGCGGGGCTCGCCGTCCCGCTCCCACGCGTAGACGTAGGGGTCGGTCTGCCAGCTCTCGAAGACGCGCTTTCGCCACCACTCCTCGGTGCGGTCCATCGTCAGCTCGAACCGCTCGCCGTGGGCCGCCAGGACCGGGTCGAGGTCGGCCCAGTCGTCGGGCTCGACCCGCCGGAACGCGCCGACCGACTCGTTGTCGCCGGCCTCGCGAGCCGCCTCGCGGGCGAATTCGAGCGCTTCGGGCGGGCACTCGAACCGGGTCCACTTGTTCGCGAGCCCCCATCCCTGCCGCTCGTAGAAGGGGTGTTTGAACGCCCAGAGGGCGGTGAGGTAGTCTCCCCGGTCGCGGTACTCTTCGAGCGAGGCCCCGAGCAGGCGGGCCACGTTGCCCTGTCGGCGGTGTTCCGGGGGCGACGCGACCGCCGAGAGCCCGGGCATCTCGTGTGACCGGCCGCGGAGGCCGACCCGAAACCAGTGGTGGCGACACACCGCGAGCAGGGCCTCGCCGTCGAACAGCCCGCGGGCCTCGCCCGGCTGTTCGGCGGGGTCCCAGTCCGATTCGGCGTCCGGCCCCTCCTGCGGGCTGAACGCGTACCGGAGGTAGTCCTGAAACTGCTCGGTCCGGTCGTCGGGGAGCGGGCGGTAGTCCATGTACGGTCGGCCGGCCGGGACCGAGAAATAGCTTACCGAGGTGTGTTACTGGAACCCGCGGCGGTACTGAACCGGCACCTCGACGCGGTCGGTCGCGCCGAGCGCCTCGGCGGCGTGGAGCGCGAAGTACGGGTCCCGGAGGTGCTCGCGGCCGACGATCGCGAGGTCGGCCCGGCCGTTCCGGATCAGGGCGTCGGCCTGCGCCGGCTCGGTGATGCCGCCCACGGCGCCCACGAGCGCGTCGGTGTTCTCGGCGACGCGCTCGGCGTACCGCACCTGGTAGTTCGGGCCGGTCTGGGGGATCTGCTGGTCGGGATGGACGCCGCCCGAGCTCACGTCGATCAGGTCGGCGCCGGCCTCCGCGAGCAGGGGGCCGAGCCGGGCGGTGTCCTCGACGGTCCACGATTCGCGGTCGGGGAGCCAGTCGCTGGCCGAGACGCGGACGAAGACGGGCCGGTCGTCGGGCCACACCTCCCGGACCGCCGCGGTGACCTCCCGGAGGAGTCGAGTCCGGCCCTCGAAGTCGCCGCCGTACTCGTCGTCGCGGTCGTTGGTGACCGGCGAGAGAAACTCGTGGAGCAGGTAGCCGTGGGCGGCGTGAACCTCGGCGACGTCGAAGCCCGCATCGAGAGCGCGCTCGGCCGCGACCGCGAAGTCCTCGACGAGCCCGTCGACGTCGTCGCGATCCATCTTCCGCGTCTCGGCGCGGCCCTCCTCGTAGGGGTACGGCGTCGCGCTCGGCGCCAGCGTCTCCCACCCGCCCCCGTCGGGACTCAGGGGGTCGCTACCGTCCCACGGTCGGGTCTTGCTGGCTTTTCGGCCGGCGTGGGCCAACTGGATCGCGGAGGTCGCGCCCCGGTCGGCGATGAAGTCGGTGATCGGCGCGAGCGCCTCGGCGTGCTCGTCGCTCCAGATGCCGAGGTCGTTGGGCGTGATGCGTCCGCGGGGCTCGACCGCGGTGGCCTCGGTCATCACGATACCGGCGCCGCCGGTGGCCCGACTCCCGAGGTGGACCTCGTGCCAGTCGGTCGCGAGCCCGTCGGTGTCACACGAGTACTGACACATCGGCGAGACCATCACGCGGTTTCGGACGGTCGTCTCTCGAATCGTCAACGGGGCGAACAGATCGTCGGTCATCGGGTGACCCTCGGCGCTCCCCCCTCGAAAGGCCTCGGCTTTCCACCGAACTTGCCGAGAGTTCGGTCGCGGTATTTCGCGGCGGGGAAATACTTATTGTAGGGTTCGCCGTCATTGGTGAATCGATGGGTGGGGAGCAACGAACCGGCGAGGCGGAGTTGGGCCGGTTCAGGCGGCGACTGCTGGAACTGAAACGCGAGGGGTGTAACGTGTTGGTCGTCGGCGACGCGGCTGGGGCGTCGGCCTGCCGGCGACTCCTCGGGGATTCGAGCGCCGGACCGCGCTACCGAGTGTTCGTGGCGGCCGACGCCGACCGATCGAGCGCCAGGGACCGCCTCGACGCCATCGACGAGGACCGGACCCGGGACGCCGCGGCGGTGGTGGTCTGGCGGCCGGGCGGTCGCGACGCGGCCGGCGGCTCGTCGGCGTCCGCCGACTCGCTGGACCGGGACGTGACCGTCGAATCGGCAGACCTCCACGCGCTGGGCGCCGCGGTCGCGGAGACCGTCGAGGCGCTCGCGTCGGGCGCCGAACGACGCTCGCCCGCGCGGCTTCGGCTCTGTTTCGACTCGCTCGCGCCGGTGGTCGACGGCCACGGGGTTCGGGACGCCCGGCGATTCCTGCTCGGAGTCACCGAGACCGTCGAGCGCGTCGACGGGATGGGCCACTACCACTTGCCGGGTCGGTACGACCGCGACGCGCTGGCGGCCCTGTTCGACGGCACGGTCGAGGTTCGGCGCGCCCGAGACGGCGTCGAACAGCGGTGGCGCGTCGACGGGATGGACACCGGCTGGATTCGGCTCTGAGCCGTCGAGGTCGAGATTCCGGATCGAGGCGGCCGACGGCTACGGATCGGCCATCGAGCCGTCGTCGCCGGTCGACCCCGAGCGCTCGCGTGTGAGATACCACCAGTAGTCGCGGTTCAGGCGCTTCCAGACGCCGGGATCGGTGCCCGGCGACTCGCGGTTGAGCTCGCGAATCCGCCGGACGTCCCGTCGGGTCAGCTTCCGGAAGTGAGGCTTGGCGAGGAGTTGGGCGACACCCCGGGAGCTCTCGGTGCCTTCGATGCGTTGCTTGCGTCGCTCGCGGTCTTCGGCGACCAGCTCGCGGGGGCTGAGGCTGTAGTAGTACGCTTGGACGGTCGGGAACCACGCGTCGCTGACGGCCCCGTCGGTACAGCCCACGAGCGCCGACCGGAACGCGACGAGACGCTCGCGGCGGTCCGGGCCCGCGCGTTCGGCTCGGTCGGCCGCGGCCTCGGAGAGCGCGTCGTGGGCGGCGAGGACCGTTCGGAGATCCTCGGCCGCGTCGCTGAACCGCTCTGCGGTCTCGATCCGGAAGCGCCGCTCGGCGCGCTGGTCGTGTTTGTAGTACTTCCCGGTCGCCTCGGACTCGTACTCGCGGGCCGCGAAGTAGCGTCGGTTGAGCCCGACGAGCGCCTTGAGGTACGCCGTCTTCAGTTCGTCGGGGTCGTCGGCGTCCGGCGACGTGCGCTCGCCGTCGCCGATCGGCGCGCGCAACGCGGTTCGGCCCGCCGACGCGAGCGACGAGAGGAACCGCTCGCCGTCGTACCGCAGGAAGTCCTGTCGCCCGTCGTTGTCCTCCACGAGGTACTTCGAGCCCGTGAAGAACGCCTTCGACACCATGGCGGCTACTCGGTCGAGACGTGTCCCCGATGAGGTATAAACGTCCGCCGGATTATCACCGCCGAGAACGCCGACCCCCGACGGTCACCAGAGCGTGAGCGAGTCCTCTTCGAGGAAGTGGTCGATCTCGTGGGCGTACTCTTCGATCCCGACGAGTTGTTCGCGCAGTATCTCGCCGGTCGCGTGATCGCCGAGGCTCTCGGCGAGTTCGATGTGGCTGCTGACGCTCTCGATGATGTCGCCGTACGCGTCGAGGTCGTGACCGAGCGAGGTGCGGACGTCGTAGACGTCCTCGCCCTCGAACGGGACGGGGCTGTGGCGTTCGAGCGCGGCCGGACCGCTGACGGGGACTCCCCCGAGTGCCTGTACGCGCTCGGCGATCTCGTCGGCGTTCTCCTCGGCGTCCTCGGCGGCTTCGCCCAAGAACAGGTGGAGCGACCGGTACTGGGCGCCCGCGACGTTCCAGTGGTGTTTTCGAAGTTGATGGTACAGGACGTACGTCGCCGCGAGGTCGGCGTTCAGCGCCTCGACGATCTGTTCGGCCTTCCCGGTGTCGAGCCGGACCGGGTTCGGTTCGACCGTTCCGGCCTGCCTGCGAATCTCCTGTCGTTGCTGGCTCATGTTGTCTCTCCCCGACAGGGAGACGACGCGAGGACGCTTAAGCGTGTGCGCCGCTCGGGTCGGCGCCTCGACCCGGGATCGGGTAGGTCGGCGGTCCGACAGTTCGTTAATCCGAGTTTGAGTAAATATTTTACGCACGCGGGCCCAAGAGGCGGCTATGTCACAACAGCCACTACAGCGTCGGGAGCGCCTCTACATCGACGGCGACTGGCGCGACGCCGACGACGTGCTCGAAGTCACCGACCTCGCTGACGGCGGTGCGTTCGCGCGGGTGGCGGCCGCGAACCCCGAGCAGGCCGACGCCGCGCTGGCGGCGGCCGAGCGCGCCCGGTCGGCGATGCGCGAGACCACGATCCCCCGGCGCGCCGACTGGATGGACGAGATCGCCGACCGACTGCTCGCCCGCAAGGAGGAACTCGCGGAGGTCATCGTTCGCGAGGCCGGCAAGCCGATCTCCTCGGCGCGCGGCGAGGTCGAGTCGGCCGCCGAGCGGTTCCGCCGGGCCAAAGAGGAGATACGGGCGCTCAAAGGCGAGTACCGCGAGGGCACCACCGCGGGCCACGAGGGCTGGGAGGCCATCGTCAAACACGAGCCGGTCGGCACCGTGCTCGCGATCACGCCGTACAACTACCCCCTCTCGACAACCGCGCTGTCGGTCGCGCCCGCGCTGGCCGCCGGCAACGCCGTGATCCTCAAGCCCGCGAGCGACACGCCGGTCAGCGCCGCGATCCTCGCCGACGTGATGTCCGAACTCGATCTCCCCGACGGCGCGTTCAACTTCGTCCCCGGAAAGGCGAGCGACATCGGCGACGTGCTGGCGGGCGACGACCGCGTCAACACGATCTCGATGACGGGATCGAGCGCCGCCGGCAAGCACGTCGCCAAAGAGAGCGGCATGGTGAACCTCCACATGGAACTGGGCGGGAACGCGCCGGCGGTCGTCTTCCCCGACGCCGACCTCCCGGACGTGGCCGGTCAGTGCGCGAAGGGGTCGTTCAAGTACGCGGGCCAGCGGTGCTCGGCGGTGAGTCGGGTGCTCGCCCACGAGTCGATCCACGACGAGGTCGTCGACCTGCTCGAAGCCGAGATGGACGCCTGGCGGCCCGGCGACCTCTTCGAGGAGGAGACGACGATGGGGCCGCTCATCAACGAGGGGCAGGCCGAGTGGGTCCAAGAACTGGTCGAGGACGCCGTCGAGAAGGGCGCGGATCTGGTCCGGGGCGGCGAGCGCGACGGAATCGACTTCGAGCCCACCCTGCTGGCGAACGTGCCCCACGACGCCCGGATCGTCCACGAGGAGCAGTTCGGGCCGGTGGCGGCGGTGACCGCGTTCGACACCGAGGACGCGGCCGTCGAGATCGCAAACCGCGGCGACCTCGCGCTCGACGCGTCGGTGTTCACCAACGACCACGAGCGCGCGATGGACCTCGCCGACCGCCTCGACGCCGGGGCAGTCCGCATCAACGGCGCCCCGAGCCACGGACTCGGCGACATCCCGTTCGGCGGCAACGAAGCCTCCGGCATCGGCCGGCAGGGCCTCTACGTCACCATCGAGGAGATGGTCCGCGAGAAGAGCATCGTGCTGTAATCGGCAATTTCGCCCGACGCCGCTCGACGACGCTCGGTGGTAATCGGAGGTAGAGTTTCGGCGACGGCGTCGCGCGCGCTTTAGCCGGTCCGTTAGGCGTCGTTCACGCGAGAAACGTCCGGTTTCGCGTTCCGTTACGCTCCGTTGTGCCCCGAACGACTGTGGCCGTTTATTGGGCCGACGCTACTCCCACTGGTGGAGCCATGACCGAAGAAAACGCGTCGAACGGCAGTAGCACATCGCGCAGACGGTTTCTGACGATCACGGCCGGCACCATCGTCGGGACCTCCGCGCTGGCGGCCGGTCAGGAGACGACGACCGAGTCGGCGGCCCCCGAGCCCGTCGAGTCCTATCGGTTCGGCGGCGAAGTACAGGCGTGGCAGGGCAGAGCGCCCGAGGCGATCGCCGACACCGAAAACCCGACCCTCGAGTTAGAAGCCGAGCGGGTCTACGAGGTCACCTGGGAGAATCTCGACGGTCAGCCCCACAACTGGGCGTTCCGCGACGGCGACGGCAACGATCTGGCGGTCATCTACCCGAACGTGGAGTCCGGAACCGCCGGCGAGGGGACGACGACCGAGGCCGCGACCGCGACGACGGCCGCCGAGACCACGACGGGCGAGATGACGACCGTCGAGGCGCCCGAAGACGCGATCGAGCAGACCGAACAGATCTCCGAGGAGGGCGCGACCCAGACGTTCCACTTCGTCGCCACCGAGGAGATCGCCGACTACTACTGTCCGGTCCACCCGAACACGATGGTCGGCGAGGTGACCGTCCAGAGCGGTGACGGGACGACCACGACCGAGTAGTCTGACGCCCGTTCGCGATGGGCCTCGTTCCCTTGGGTGCGGTGGTCGTCGTCGCAGTGTCTGCGGGAGTCGATGCTCCGCCGACTGGGGCAGTCGCAGTCCGTCGACCGGAAGTGGCGCAGTCTGCCGACTGGGGTCAGTCGCACTCCGCCGACCGGAAGTGGTCGCAGTCCGCCGACCAGAAGTGATCGCAGTCTGCCGACAGCGGGATAGGGTGATCGAGCGAGCGACTGCGCCGAGGATGCGACCGCATCGAGGATACGACCGCGTCGCGGATCGCGAGCGCCGCCACCCGTCGTTTCCGCTGTTTCGTCTGTCCGATATTGTTTATAAATTCCCCACCCCGGCGTTCCGCTGAATCGGGGCTCGGCGGGAGGGAGGGGTCAGGGCGTCGCCGTCGTTCGGCGTGCTGTCGATGCCGTGGGCGTGCTATATAGTCGATATTGACTACAGTACGGACATGGTTTCACCGACTGATACAAGAAACTTTCTGTTCCCGGGACCGGTTTTCGGGGGGACCCACCCCTCGAGCGCGATTCAGCGGAACGCCGGGGTGGGGGTCATTTTTAAATCACGACCACAGACGAATCAGCGGAATCAGCGGAACGGGTGGTTTCGATAGCTTGATGGGCACGCCCCGACTCCGACCCGAGTACTATGGGTTCGTTCGACTTCGTCCGCGAGTACTCTCCCTACACGAACCGCGAGGCGTTACTCGACGACTACACGCCCGACACGCTGGTCGGGCGCGACGACGAACTGGAGGAGTACCACGGCGCGCTCCAGCCCGCGATCTACGGCGAACAGCCCGACAACATCTTCCTCTACGGCAAGGCCGGCGTGGGCAAGACCGCCGCCACGCGCTTTCTGTTGAACAAGCTCGGCGAGAACGCCGAGGCGTACGAGGACCTCGAGGTCCGGACCGAGATCGTCAACTGCGACGGACTGAACTCCTCGTATCGGGTCGCGAGCCACCTCGTCAACGCCCTGCGCCCGCCGTCGAACCGCATCAGCGAGACCGGCTACTCCCGATCGCAGGTGTACGACCTGATGTGGGAAGAACTCGACTCCCACGGCGGCATCATCCTCGTCGTACTCGACGAGATCGACCACCTCAAGGACGACTCCATCCTCTATCAGCTCTCGCGGGCCCGCGAGAACGAGAACCTCACCGAGGCCCGAATCGGGCTCATCGGCATCTCGAACGACCTCACCTTCCGCGACTCGCTTTCGCCGAAGGTCCGGTCGTCGCTCTGTGAGCGGGCCATCTCCTTTTCGACGTACGACGCCAACGAGCTCCGAGCGGTCCTCGACCAGCGCCGGAAGGTCGCGTTCAAAGACGACGTGCTCACCGACGACGTGGTGCCCCTCTGTGCGGCGTTCGGCGCCCAAGAGTCCGGCGACGCCCGGAAGGCCCTCGACCTGCTGCTCAAGGCGGGGGACCTCGCCCGCGAGGAGAACGACGAGCAGGTGACCGAACAGCACGTCCGGCGGGGCCGCCAACTGCTGGAACGCGAGCAGGTCGCCCGCGGGATCGCCGATCTCAACGACCACGAGCGGCTGGTGGTGTACGCGCTGGCGACTCTCGAAGCCGAGAGCGACACGCCCGCCCGCTCGCGGGCCATCTACACCCGGTACAAGTCGCTGGCCGACGCCGCGGGCAAGGATTCGCTGACCGCGCGGTGGCTTCGCGAGCACCTCGACGACCTCGCGATGCTCGGCATCCTGAACGTCACCGAGATCAACGAGGGATCGGCGGGCGGCAAGTACCGCGAGTACGACCTCCAGCAGGACCTCGCGGTGGTGCTCGACGCGCTGGAGGAGACCTTCGAGTCGATGGGCGTCCACACGAGCGTGAAAGGATATCTGTAGGCGCGCGGCTCGCGACGAGGACGGCGAGGGGTCTCGCGGCCACCGACGCGCGAGTCACGCTCGCGGCTCGGTCCGTGACGATCTCGCCCGCCGGACCATCAGTTCGGCGCGCCTCCCTCCTGTCCGTCGCGCTGGCGCCGCGTCAACAGGAACAGCGCGAACAGGAGCGGCGAGAGGAACAGGACCAGCACCGAGCCGGCGACCGCGAGGATTTCGAGCGGAACCGCCCCGTCGGCGGCCTCGCCCGTGTCCGCTCGGGCGCCGGCCCCGGCTCCCGCCTCGCCCTCGACTTCGATGTCCCCGACCATGGTCGACTGGTGATAGATGCAGATGTACTCGGCCATCGCGGGCGTCGCGGTGAACGTCACCGACGCGGTCGCGCCCTCCTGAGTCACGTCCTCGGTGCTGGCCAGCTCTTCGCCGTCCTCGGTCCGTACCACGAAGTTGTGGATCACCCCGTCGAGGTTCTCCCAGACGACCTCGTACTCGGTGCCGGCCTCCAGTTCGAGCGTCGGATTCGTCTCCCCGGCGATCGACTCCGGGGCGCGGGCCTCCCACCCGGGGACGTGCCCGCCGAAGCGGTACGTCTCGGTCTGGGCCGCACCCTCGCCGCTCGCGGCCGTCGCCGCGCCCGCGGCGGCCGCGGCCCCGCCCGTCGCGCGAAGGAACGTCCGGCGAGTCACTTGCCCCTCGCCCGATAGCTCGTCGTCGTCGGTCGCCGACGGCGTCGCTTCTCGCTCGGTCGTCGACGGCGTCGCTTCTCGCTCGGTCGTCGACGGCGCGCCCCGCTGTGAGTCGTGGTTCGTGGTTCCGTTCATCACCCATCCCCCGGTGGGGTTCGCCACACCGGGACAAGAAACCACGGGCTCGCGGTGGCGGGGCCTCTCCCCGCGAGCCGGTGTCCGACCGCGAAACCCAAGGGGATGGCCGCCGAATCTCGGCGCCATGACCGACTCCGAGCCCGCGGTGCTGGTCGCCGGCGAGGCGCTCGTCGACTTCCTCCCGGACCGACCCGCCCGGCTCGCCGACGTCGAGAACTTCGCCCGGCGGGCCGGCGGCGCGCCCGCCAACGTCGCGGTCGGGCTGGCTCGCCTCGGGACGACGCCGTGGTTCTGGACGCGGGTGGGCACCGACCCCTTCGGCGACCACCTCGCCGAGACGCTCGCGGCGAACGGCGTCCCCGACCGGTTCGTCGAGCGCGATCCGGACGCCCGGACCGCGCTGGCGTTCGTGAGCCACGACGAGGCGGCCGACCGGGCGTTCACGTTCTACCGGAACGACACCGCCGACACCCGACTCGAACCCGGAACGGTGCCCGACGCGGTCCTCGACTCGGTCGCGTGGGTGTACGTCGGCGGGGTGATGCTCGCGGCCGACCCCGGCCGGACCGCCACGTTCGACCTCGCCGAACGCGCCGCGGCCCGCGACTGCACCGTCGTGTTCGACCCGAACGCCCGGCCCGAGCTCTGGGCGGACCGCGGGGCCTTTGCCGACAGCGCGGCCGAGATGTTCGACCACGCCGACGTGGTGAAAGCGACCTCCGAGGACCTCCGTGAGGCGGGTGTCGACGCCGACGACCCCCACGGGCTCGCCCGGGCGGTCTGCGAGCGCGGCCCCCACACCGCGCTGGTGAGCCGCGGCGAGGCGGGCGCGCTCGCCCGGGCGACCGACGCGGCCCCGTGGGGGCCCGACGCCGTCGCCCACGACGGGTACGCGGTCGATCCGGTCGACACCACGGGCGCCGGCGACGCCTTCACCGCGGGGGCGATGGCGGCGCTGGCCGGCGGCGAGCGGTCGCTGTCGGGGGTCCTCTCGTTCGCCAACGCCGTCGCCGCGATCACGACCACCGAGGCGGGCGCGATGGCCGCGTTGCCGACCCGCGAGCGGGTCGAGCGGTTCCGCGGTTCGTAGCCGGCTCAGTCCCGGTGCTCGTCGTCGTTGTCCGACTCGCCGGCCTCGCCCGCCCAGTAGTCGACGTCGGCGTCCGTCGGGTAGTAGCCGTGGAGGCGCCGGTCGTCGCTCCCGCCCGGCGGCGACCCGACGAACACCCCGAGCTTCTCCGAGTCGGGGTAGACGGTCACCTCCGGGTCGTCCATCGTCGACACCGCCAGATACCGGAGCGGTTCGTCGCCGTCGTTGACCACCCTGTGGGCGCCCCGCTCGTCGGCGGGGAGCGCGACGTAGTCGCCCGCGGCGAGCGCGAGGGACTCGTCGTCGAGTCGAAGCCGTCCGTCCCCGGCGAGGACGTAGAGGGCCTCCTCGTTTCGAGTGTGATAGTGGTAGGGCCACGACCGCTTGCCGGCGGGCAGTTCGTAGAGGCTACACCCCAACTGGTCGCCGCCGGCGGCCTCGCCGAGCTGTTTGCGTCTGAACTCCGCGTCGCCCGCTTCGAATCTCGTCCAGTCCATCCGTTCGGCGTTGATACGTCCCATACCCAGAACGTCACAGCCGAGCTACATAACTGTCGGCTCGCTCGGGACCGCCGATTCGTCGGCCCGGTCGCGACGCTCGCCGATCGGGAAGCCGCTCTTCGTGAGACGCTGACGGTCCGTGCGGCGACCGAACACTGTATGATCCGATACGAAACTGGTACGTTTTTAAATCGTTAGTGAGAACTGACATTCGGATGTCACCGCTACAGCCGCCCGATCCCCGCCGCTCCGTTTCGGTGCTCGGCGTCGTCGGGCTCCTCCTGACCGCCGGCTGTCTCGGCCCGGCCGGGACGGCCGTCGACGACCCCGAGTCGGTCGCACAGCAGGTCGAGGCGCGCTACGACGCGCTCGACGAGTACACAACCACGATCGAACGCACCGTCTCGGTCGGCGAGACGACCCGGACGACGCGGGCCACGGTCCGCTTCGAGAAGGGCGAGTCGCTCCGGATCGCCCACCAGACGGGCCCCGACGCGGGCACCGTCACCGTCGTCGAGGACCCCTCGCCGGCGACGCTGCTCTCGACCGACGCGGCGGCGACCGCGACCCCCGGCGCCGAGACGCCGGCCTCCTACGGCGCGTTCGCCGGCCGGCTCGTCGAATCGCACAACGTGACCTACCGCGGGACCGCGGTCGTCGGCGACCGCGCCGCGGTCGTCCTCTCGATCGACCCCACGAACGCGACGACCGACCGGCCGGCCGAGCGCCGGATCTGGATCGACGCCGAACGCCGCGTCCCGCTCCGGATCGAGTCGACGTGGGAGCGCGAGTCCGGTACCGTCACCGAGACGATCCGGTTCACCAACACGTCGGTGACCGCCGCCAACGCCACCGCCGCCCAAGGAGGTGTCGCGGCGTGAAACCCGACGACTCCGGACTACTCGATCGCCTCGGCGGCCCGATCGTCGTCTTCGGCGTGATCGGACTGCTGGTCGGAGCCGGAGCCGCGCCGTACGCGTGGAACGCCGCGACGGCGCCCGACGGTACCGTCGCTGTCGTGGAGGTCCACGGCACGATTACCGGCGACACCGCCACCGCGGCGGTCGACGACCTGCGCGAGGCCCGTCAGAACGACTCCATCGAGGCGGTCGCGCTCGACGTCAACAGTCGCGGCGGCTCGGCGGCCGCCAGCGAACAGCTCTACCTCGCGGTCAAGCGAACCCAACAGACGATGCCGGTCGTCGCGAGCGTGACCGGCTCGGCGGCCTCGGGCGGCTACTACGCCGCCGTCCCGGCCGATCGGATCTTCGTCTCGCCCGCGGGCAGCGTGGGTAGCGTCGGCGTGCGCGCGCTGCTGCCATCGGGAGGCGGGCCGGCCGGCGAGATCACGACCGGTCCCGACAAGCGTTCGACCGCGACCGAGGCCGAGGTCCGGCGCCGGGTCGAGACCCTCCGGCGCGCGTTCGTCGGATCGGTCCTCGAAGAGCGCGGCGACGCGCTCGATCTCACCGCCGAGGAGCTCTCGTACGCGAAGCTCTACTCGGGGTCCCGGGGCATCGAGGTCGGCCTCGCCGACGAGGTCGGCGGCGTCGACGCCGCCATCGGGGCCGCCGCCGACCGCGCGGGCCTCGCGAACTACCGGACCGTCCGGATGGAGTCGCCGGCCCCGAGCGTGCTCGGGCAACTCGGGCTGAACGCCACGGCCAGCGACGGGCCGACCACCCGCGCCACCTTCGGGTACGCGGGAGTCGACACCGTCCAGTATCTGATGCTCCACGGGCAACTGGAGACCGACCGCACCGTGACCGCGGAGGTGAGTACGAATGCGACGAACTGAGCTCCTGAAGAGCGTCGTCGCGTTCGCGCTCGTGGCGGGCGTCGTGCTGGCGAGCGTCGCCGGCGCGGGCGTCCTGCTCGGCGACGCGACCGACGCGTCCACCGATCCGGACGCGCCGGCGTTCACCTCGGACTCGCTGCCGGCCACGCCGGTCGCCGACGACGGGACGGTCACGGCGCCGGAGGGCGACGAGCCCAAGACGGTGGTCGTCGACCGGAGCCACGCCAACGCGGTCCAGAAGAGCGATCTCCAACCGCTCGTCGACGCGCTGATCGCGCAGGGCCACGAGGTCCGGTTCCACACCGGCGCCGGCGCCGGGCAGGGCCTCGGCGGGTTCTCGGGTGGCTCGGGCGAGTCGACGTTCAACGACACGCTCAGGTCGGCCGACGCCTTCGTCGTGGCCAACCCCGCGACCGAGTACACCGCCGACGAGATCGCCGGCATCGAGGCCTTCGCCGAGGCGGGCGGTCGGGTGCTGTTGCTCGCCGATCCCGCCGGCGCGCCCGCCTCCTCTAGTGCCAGTTCGCTCCCGATCCCGCTCGGGGGCGCCAGCGGTTCGTCGGCGACGCCGGGCCAGCCGACGAACCTCGCGGCCGCGTTCGATCTCTCGTTCGACGCCGGCTACCTCTACGACATGGCCGAGAACGCCAACCACTTCCAGAGCGTCTACGCCGCGCCGACGGGCGACGGACCGCTCGCGACCGGCGCGGACCGGGTCGTCCTCCGGGACGCCGCGGCGATCGCGACCGGCCCCGACGCCGAGCCGGTGCTCGCGGCCGCGGACGCTCGCCTCTCGTCGACGCGTCGGGCCGGGAACTACACCGTCGCCGCGCGCGCCGGGAACGTGACCGCGATCGGGGACACCGACTTCCTCGCGCCCGCGACCGCGACGGTCGGCGACAACGACCGACTGGTCGGCAACGTCGCCGGCTTCCTCGTGACCGGCGAAAAGACCGCGGAGGCTCCGGCCCCCGCGGGCGGATCCAGCGGTGTGCCCGAACTCGGACCCGGCGGCGTGACGCCGCCCCAGACGGGCAATCAGACGACCAACGCCACCTCGGGCTGACTGTCGGTCCCGCGGCCCCGACGATCAGTCGCGCCGCTTTTGTATCCGGTCTTCGGATGCTGTGGTAACCGAGTCAGAACCGTGACCGAGAACCACGAACGCGACGCGGGGTCGGAGCCGACCGAATCCGACTTCGTCGACTACGGCATCGATGAGCGACCGCCGCTGGGGGAGTCGATCCTGCTCGGCGTGCAACACTACCTCACCATGGTCGGGGCCAACATCGCGGTCCCGCTCATCCTCGCGGGGGCGCTGGGAATGCCCGAACCGCTGTGGCCCCGGTTCATCGGGACCTTCTTCGTGGTGTCGGGGATCGCGACGCTCGCCCAGACGACGCTCGGCAACCGCTACCCGATCGTGCAGGGGGCGCCGTTCTCGATGCTCGCGCCCGCGCTCGCGGTCGTCGGCGTGGTACAGGCCACGAACCCGACGGGGATGGCCGACTGGCGGGCCGCACTGCTCGGCCTCCAAGGGGCGATCATCGTCGCGTCGCTGTTCGAGGTCGCGATCGGCTACTTCGGACTGCTCGGACGGCTCAGGCGGTATCTCTCGCCGGTCGTCATCGGACCGACCATCGCGCTCATCGGGCTCTCGCTGTTCGACGCGCCGCAGGTCACCGCGGCGACACAGAACTGGCCGCTGTTGTTCGTGACGCTCGCGCTCATCACTCTGTTCTCGCAGTACCTCGACTCCCGGAGCCGGGTGTTCGCGCTGTTCCCGGTGTTGCTGGGCGTCGTCGCGGCCTACGCTCTTGCGGTCGCACTCTCGCTGGCCGGCGTCTACGCCCCCGGCACCTCGGGGTACGTCGACGTGACGGGGATCTTCGAGGCGCCCGCGGTGGTCGTCCCGTACCCGCTCCAGTGGGGAATGCCCCAGTTCGAGGCGTCGCTCGCCATCGGGATGCTCGCGGGGGTCGGGGCCTCGATCATCGAGAGCTTCGGGGACTACCACGCCGTCGCGCGCCTGTCGGGCGTCGGCGCGCCAAGCGAGAAGCGCATCGACCACGGCATCGGCATGGAGGGGCTGATGAACGTCTTCTCCGGGCTGATGGGCGCGAGCGGCTCGACGTCCTACTCGGAGAACATCGGCGCGATCGGCCTGACGGGGGTCGCCTCGCGGTACGTGGTGCAGGTCGGAGCGGTCGTGATGGTCGGGGTCGGGTTCGTGGGCTACTTCGGGGCCGCGATCCGGTCGATCCCCGACCCGGTGGTCGGCGGGCTCTACGTCGCCATGTTCGGCCAGATCGTCGCGGTCGGGCTCTCGAACCTGAAGTACGTCGACCTCGACTCCTCGCGCAACATCTACGTCATCGGCGTCTCGCTGTTCGCGGGGCTCGCGGTCCCGGCCTACATGGGCAACGTCGCGGCCGCGGCCCCCGACGGGATGGGCGGTGCCGCCTTCTTCCGCCAGAGCCTCGCGAACGTCGCCGTGGTCGGCCCGGTGCTCGGGACGAAACTGGTCGCCGACACCGTCTACGTGATCGGGGGCACCGGCATGGCGGTCGGCGGGCTGGTCGCGTTCGTCCTCGACAACACCATCGAGGGGACCCGCGCCGAGCGCGGACTGGAGGCGTGGGCCGAGATCGCCGAGGACGAAGGCGACTTCCGGACCGCCTTCGAGCGGTTCGGCGCCGACGACACCGACCCCGTGAAAGGCGACTGACACCGCGGATAGTTCGATAGATTGAACTGTCTCACCCTCGGGTCGTCGGGCATGGACGCACAGCGACAGGTCGCGGCGTTCGTCGACCGCTACGACATCGACGCGCCGCCGGCCTACCGCCTGCTCGACCTAACGTCGGAGCTCGGAGAGCTCGCCAAGGACGCCAACACCTCGACGGGCTACGGCGACGACCCCGACGCGCTCGCGCTCTCGGAGGACGAACTCGGTGACGCGCTGTTCGCGTTGCTCGCGCTCGCCGAGTCAGTCGGGGTCGACGCCGACGACGCCCTCGGCTCCGCGCTCGCGAAGTACGAGGCGCGGCTCGACGAAACCGGCGACGCCGGCTCGGGCGAGTGAGTTCCGGGCGGTTTCGACGCCCGTCACCGGCCGGGGTTCGTCGCCGGCGGCCCCCACACTCAACCCGGATGCCGTCGAACCCGACCACATGCCGATGGAAACGTACACGCTCGTGATCACCGAGGACGACGATCGGAGCGGACTCATGGGTGACGTGTACACCGACGACGGGACCATCGCCGAGTCGGTGTTTCTCGACTACGACGACTACGGCCTGCGCGCGGACGGGGACGCCGATCCCGACGAGCGCCGCCGTGAGACGACCGCCGACGTGACGACGTTGAACCTCGACGTGGCCCGCGACGACGGGAGCTTCCAGTTGCGACTGCTCGGCGACGGGAGCCGGGAGCTGTTGACCGAACGCGTCGGCGACGACGAGTGGCGCCTCTCGGCGGAGTGACTGACGGCGCGAGAAGACGAGACGGGCGGGGCTACTCGAACGCCGACTCCAGCCGATCGACGAGCCCCTCGTTGCCGACGTACACCGGCGTGCGCTGGTGGAGTTCGTCGGCGTCGGCGTCGAGGATCGACCCGGAACCGTCCGAGGACGCCCCGCCGGCCGATTCGACGATGTAGGCGATCGGGTTGGCCTCGAACTGGAGCCGGAGCTTGCCCTCGGGCCGGGAGTCGAGTTCGGGGTAGCCAAACACCCCGCCGTAGGTCACCACCTGATTCACGTCGCCGATCATCGCACCGCCGTACCGGAGTTTGAGTTCGCGCTCGATCTCTCCGGCGTAGTCGGCGAACCGGTCGGTCCAGTCGGGTACGCGCCCGCCGAAGCCGTAGACGACCGGCTCGTCGGGCAACGAGAGGTCCTCGCGGACCGCCCGTCGGTCGGCGAGTTCGCCGTCCGCACCCTCCAAAACGTACTCGGTCACCGCGCCGTCCCGGGCGACTACCATCGTCGTGATCGGCCCGTAGAGGACGTAGGCGGCCCCAACGAGCTCCCGCCCTCTCGCGGGGAGGTCGTCGTCGTAGACGCCGACGATCGTCCCCATCGAGTTGTTGGACTTGAGGTTCGACGAGCCGTCGAGGGGGTCGATCGCGACGGCGTACCCCTCGCCCGCGTCGACGACGCCTTCGCGCTCCTCGCTGGCGAACTGGCCGACGCCGTCGAGGGCCGTCAGGCGGTCTTCGAGCAGTTCGTCGGCCCACACGTCGGCGGCCAGTTGGGTCTCGCCGCTGGGGTTTTGCTCGTCGGCCTTCCGACGGCGACCCGCGAGTCCGCTCCGGATCTCGGGGGCCGCGTTCGCGACCGTCTCGAGGACCCGCGAGATCGGGTCGGCGCCGGGGTCGCTCATTCGTCGAGCGCTTCGTCGGCGGTCGCGTCCTCGAAGATCACCTGTTCGAGCGCGTCGAGGATCGCCTCCGGATCCTCGCGCTGCCAGACGTTCCGACCGACCGCGAGTCCGGAGCCCCCGGCGTCCATCACTGCCTCGACGCTCGAGAGGAACTCGTAGTCGCTGACCTTCGAGCCGCCCGACATGACGACGGGCACGTCGGCCGCGGACTCGACCGCCCACTCCATCGACTCCCGGGAGCCGGGGTACTTGACCTTCGCCATGTCGGCGCCGATCTCGAGCGCGATGCGGGTCGCGTACGCGATCACGCTCTCTTTGGTGTCGTTTTTCAGCCCCTGTCCGCGGGGGTACGACCACATCACGACCGGGAGGTCGTACTCGGAGTGGGCCGTCTCTTGGACGTCCCGGAAGTCCTCGTACATCGCCTTCTCGTTGTTCGACCCGGAGTAGACCGTGTAGCCGACCGCGTCGGCGCCGAGCTCGGCGGCGTACTCGACCGTCCAGTTCTGGGGCGAGTGGGGCTCGCCCATCCAGAGGTTGCTGGTGCCGTTGAGCTTCGCCAGCAGGTTCACCTGATCGTCGTAGGAGGGGTAGTACGTCTCGGCGACGCCCTTCTGGACCGCCAGCGTCGTGACCGCGTCGTGGGTCGCGATGTCGAAGACCGTCTCGGGGTCCAGCGTCTCGGGGACCGAACTGAAGTCCGCCGAGGGGCCGTGTTCGAGCCCGTGGTCGTAGGCGAGGATGAGGGACTTCCCGTCGCGCGTGATCGGTGAGTCGTCGAGCGGAATCATTCGTTCCAAAATCCGATAACCTCGCATAAGAGTTTAATGGTCACGCGTCGGCGACGGGGCTCGGCGGTACGGTCCGATCTGGGGGCCCTCGACGGCCCTCCGGCGGTTCGAGGGCAGACTAATGATTACTACGGAGTGAGTAAAAATCAGGCGAGGTCGCGGGCGGCGTCGCGCCACTCCGCGACGCGCTCGCGGTCGAGTTCCAGCGAGTCGGCGACGTGTTCGGGGTCGGCGGTCGCGAGGCTCCGGACGGAGGTGACTCCGGCCTCCGCGAGGAGGTCCGAGACGGTCGCGTCGACGCCCGGCACGTCGGTCACCGGATCGGGCTTCGAGCGGTCGCGCCACGCGGCCTCGGCGGCCTCGGCCGCGCCGCTGCCGTCCGCCGACGCCTCCGCGGACGCGCCGTCGGCGCCGGGGTCGGCCGACTCCCAGTCGCCGCTGCTGGCGGCGACCCACTCGCGCTCGCCGTCCTGGAGTCCGCGGACCTTCGACGACCGCTCGTCGAGCGAGTCCTCGTCGCCGCCGAACGACCACGGCAGGGAGTGTTCGCGCCGAAGCCGAGTCGCGACGCCGGCGTTCACGCCCGCCTCGACCAGCATCTCGTACGAGACGGTCTTGTCCGGGATGCCCGAGGCGTCGAACGACGCGCCCGCGAGCACCTCAGCGGTCGCCGGGCCGACGAAACGGATGTCGGTCAGCCGCGCCGGGTCGTTCGGGGTTTCGTCGTCGGGGGCGTCGTTGTTGCTCACGGGGACGTCACCAGTTAGTTGGGTCTCACACTCCCGTGGCTTGTATTTTTTGCATAGCGTGACCGAACGATGACCGTCCGAATGGCGGGCGACAGGAATATATCGGCGTCCGCGAACTGCTATCTATGGACGACCTCCCCGACGACGCAGTGCTGTTGCTGGTGGACTTCCAGCGGGGCTTCGAGGCCGACGAGTGGGGCGAGCGAAACAACCCCGGCGCAGAAGACCGCGCACGGGACCTCCTCGCGGCGTGGCGGCGGACCGGCCGACCGGTGGCCCACGTCCGCCACGCCTCCCGGGAGGCCGACTCGCCGCTCCGGCCCGACGCCGAGGGGTTCGGCTTCGTCGACGGCCTCGCCCCCGAGGGCGAGGAACGCGAGTTCGTCAAGCGGGTCAACAGCGCGTTCGTCGGGACGGACCTGGAGGGGTGGCTCCGCGAGCGCGGCCACGGGACGTTGGTGGTCGCGGGCCTGACCACCGACCACTGCGTCTCGACCACTGCCCGGATGGCCGAGAATCTAGGGTTCCGGACGGTCGTGGTCGCCGACGCCACCGCGACCCACGACCGCGAAGCGCCCGACGGGACCGCCATCGCGCCCGAGCGGAACCATCAGGTCGCGCTCGCCCACCTCCGAGAGGAGTTCGCGGACGTCGCCGACGCCCGCGACGTGCTCGGGGCGTTCGAGTAATCCCGTCGGGGACTTCGGTAGGCTTACGGCCTGACCGCAAGAATTGCCGGCCATGGTACGCACGCTCGATAGCACCGAGAGAATCGGCGTCGTCGGCGCGGGAACGATGGGTAGCGGCATCGCGCAGGTCGCGGCCCAGGCCGGCTACGACGTGGTGATGCGAGACGTCGAGACGGAGTTCGTCGAGAGCGGCTTCGAGACCATCGAGGACAGCCTCGATCGGTTCGTCTCCAAGGAGAAACTGAGCGAGGCCGACGCCGACGCCGCGCTCGACCGGATCGAGGGCACCACCGACCTCGCGGATCTGGCCGACTGCGACGTGGTGGTCGAGGCCGCGGTCGAGGACATGGAGATCAAGCAGGACATCTTCGCGGACCTCGACGAGGCGGTCCCCGAGGACGTGGTGCTTGCGACCAACACCTCCACGCTCTCGATCACGACAATCGCGTCGGTCACCGACCGCGAGGCCCAGATCGTCGGCCTCCACTTCATGAACCCGGTGCCGGTGATGAAAGGCGTCGAGGTCGTGGTCGGCGAGAAGACCGACGAGGCGGTCGCGGAGTTCGCCCACGCGCTCGCCGAGGACCTCGGTAAGGAGACGTGGGAGTCCGACGACAAACCCGGCTTCGTCACCAACCGCATCCTGATGCCGTGGATCAACGAGGGCATCCGAGCCTACGACGAGGGGGTCGCCTCGAAGGCGGACATCGACAAGGGGATGAAACTCGGCACGAACGTCCCGATGGGACCGCTCGAACTCGCAGACCACATCGGCCTCGACATCTGTCTGGACGCCTCCGAGACGCTCCACGAGGAACTCGGGGACCGCTACAAGCCGGCCTACCTGCTCAAGCGCAAGGTCGACGCCGGCGATCTGGGGAAGAAGACGGGGACGGGCTTCTACGAGTACTGAGCGGAGTCCGGCCTTTCAGGACGGCGAGTACGGCTCCTCGGCGATCTCGCTCCGGATCTCGTCGAGGCGCTCGCGCTCGATGTCCCCGGAAGTGAACGCCTGAATCAGCGCCATCACTTCGCCTCGCGAGACCTTCACGCCGCCCTCTCGGACGACGTCCTCGGGGCGTTCGAGCAGTTCGCGGCTGGTGCCGACCGCGAGCAGGTACGGGATCGCCCACGCTTCGAGGGTGTTGCCCTGGGACTCGGGCAGGACTTCGAGGTAGCGCTGGGCGTCGTCCATGTATCCTCTGGCGTGGTGGGTGACCCGCTGGATGACGCCCGCGACGGCCGTCTCGTTCTCGGGTTCGGTCACGTTCGACGGGCTGACATCGTGCTCGCGGAGCCACGAGGCCGGCAGATAGACGTTGTTCTCCTCGCGGAAGTCGTCGGAGACGTCCTTGGCGACGTTGACGAGCTGGAGCAAGAGCGCGAACCCGCGGGCGTTCGCGCGGAGGATCTCGGCGCGCCGGTCGTCGACGTCCTGGGCGAGGAGGTTCGTGATGAGTTCGCCGACCGTTCCGGCGGCGTACCAGCAGTACTCTTCGAGTTCGTCGATGGTGCGGATGCGGAGCCCGCCGTCGTCGGCGTAGCGCTCGACGAACTCGGCCATCCCAGTGACGAGTTCGCTCACGGGCGGATAGATCGCCGACTGGGCGTCCTCGCCCAGCGACTCGAACGTGGCGACGACCCGGGGCGAGCGCTCGACGACTGCCCAGTCCTCGCCGGCGTCGTCGGGAATGTACGGATCGACTGCCTCGCGGAACTCCTCGACGGTCGCCGGGTCCTCGGGGTCGAGCGCGCTGTCGTACAGTTCGAGCAGTTCGGCCTGCTCTTCGGGCGGGATGTGTCCGGCGTCCTCGACCGTGTCGGCGACTCGACAGAGGAGGTAACCGACGCAGATGTACGAGGACATCGGCTCTTCGAGCACGTCGATAGTGATGGCGAACGTTCGGGAGACGCCCTGAACCGCCTCGAAGCACCATTCGAGGTCGGCGTCACCAGAGCGCCCGCGGGGCGGCTCCGTATCCATTGACTGCTCGCTCCTTGGGGCTGAACACAGAAAAGCTTGAGCAAACGCGACAGCCCTGCGGCTTCCGGGCCGAACGCTTACTTCGATCACCGGTGTCAGGCCACGGTATGTTCCCGACGCCCAGAGACGCGGCGAGGGTGCTGGTCGGCGGCCCGCTCCGGATCCAGCGAGACGCGGTCAACGTCGCGATGCTGGTCGCACAGGCCACACTCGCGCTCCGGAACGGCAAGCCAAAGCGGGCGTTCGTCCTGCTCGGGATGGCCAGCGTGGCGCCGCGCCATCCGGCGCTGACGTGGCTGTTCCAGGGTGCGCTGGCGGTCGACGACGTCCGCCGGAAGCTGTCCTGACGCGCGGGCTCGCGCTTCCGAATGGAAAACTACAGGGCGGCGCCGCCCCAAGCGTGGGCTATGGACTTCAGCCTCTCGACCGAGCAAAAGCAGATCCGGGACATGGTCGCGGAGTTCGCCGACGAGGAGATCAAGCCCCGCGCCGAGGAGATCGACGAGACCGACGAGTTCCCGCGCGATCTGGTCGACGAGATGGCCGACCTCGGGCTGATGGGGATGCCGTTCCCCGAAGAGTACGGCGGTGCCGGGTTGGACTACCACTCGTACGCCATCGGACTCGAAGAGATCTCCCGCGGGTCGGGCGGGCTGGGCACCGTCGTCGCGGCCCACACCAGCCTCGCCGGCAACATGCTCTACGCGTTCGGCGACGAGGACCAGAAGCAGACGTATCTGACGCCGCTCAACCGCGGCGAGGACGTCGGCGCGTTCGCGCTCTCAGAGCCCGGCGCGGGGTCGGACGTGCCCGCGATGGAGACCACCGCCGACAGAGACGGCGACGAGTACGTCCTGAACGGGAACAAGCTCTGGATCTCGAACGGCTCGGTGGCCGACACCGTGGTCGTGTTCGCCAAGACCGACCCCGAGGCCGGAAACAGGGGCATCTCGTCGTTCGTCGTCCGACCCGGAGACGACGACGGCTTCCACGTCGAGGGAACCGAGGACAAGCTCGGGGACAAGGGCTGTCCGACCGCCGAGCTCCGGTTCGACGAGCTTCGGCTCCCGGCCGACCGCCGGCTCGGCGAGGAGGGCCGCGGGTTCGTCCACGCGCTCAAGACGCTCAACGGCGGGCGGATCACCATCGCGGCCCGCTCGATCGGGCTCGCGCGCGCCGCGCTCGAAGACTCCCTGGAGTACGCTCAGGACCGCGAGCAGTTCGACCAACCGATCTCGGAGTTCCAGACCATCCAGCACAAGCTCGCGGACATGGACACCAAGGTGCAGGCCGCAAAGATGCTGATGCACCGCGCCGCCGACAAGAAGATCCGCGGCGAGGACTTCGTCAAGGACGCCGCGCAGGCGAAGCTCTACGCCTCCGAGATCTCCCGGGAGGTCGCAAACGAGGGGATCCAGATCCACGGCGGCTACGGCTACACCAAGGACTTCGAAGTCGAGCGCTACTACCGGGACGCCAAGCTCAACGAGATCTACGAGGGCACCAGCGAGGTCCTGCGGAACACGATCGCGAACGAACTGCTGGAGTGACGGCCGGCCGAGTTACCCGTCGAGGCGCTCGCCCAACCACTCGTAGTGGTCTTCCACCGCGCGCTCGCCGGCTTCGGTCAGCGCGTAGGCGTCGTGGATGCCGTCGGTCCGTTTCTCGACGAACCCCCCGTCGATCAGCGAGTCCATCGCGCCGTAGAACGATTTGGACTCGATACGCTCGTCGTAGTGGGCTTCGAGTGCGGTCTTGAGCCGCTGGCCGTGGAGCTGGTCGGCCTCGTACAGTAGAGCACAGAGGTCCCGGCGGCGCCCGCTCTGGAGCCACTTGGTCATGGTCGACTCCTCGGACCGAGCGACCACGACGGTTTCGCTTCGCGGTCAAAACCGGTAGCTTCGACTGTGGGGGCTCCTAACGTTCGGCCATGACCGACACCGAAGCGACCGCCGCGGGCGTCACCGCCGAGTACTACGAGACCGACGACGAGCGCGTGCTGGCGTTCTCCGGCGAGCGCGCGAGCGCCACAATCGCCCAGAACGTCGAGGGCTACGCCATGCTCAAGGTCCGGCCCAGCCCGGACGGCGACGAGCTCGAACGCTACTACGGCTTCGATATGGCGCTGGACCACGCCGCCGAGCTCCTCGGGGTCCCGCCCCACGACCTCCCGGTTCCGGACGCGGCCGCCGACATGGGGATGTAGGACACAACATCTATCCGCGGGGCGGCCCCACACTGGAGCATGACAGAGTACACGACCGTCTCGATCCCCAAGGATCTGGCCGACCGCGTCGACGAGACGATCGAGGGCACCAGCTTCTCGAGCACCAGCGATCTCGTCCGATTTCTGCTCCGGTCGATCGTCATCCAGCACCAGAAACAGGGCAAGCTCACCGAGGCCCAGTTTGAGGAGATCACGGGACAGCTCCGGGATCTGGGGTATCTGGAGTAGTCAGGCCAGCGACTCGGTCGGGGGCTCGACGTCGACGATTTCCAGCGGCTGGCGCCGGCCCGACCGATCGAACGCCGCCAGCGACGACTCGTCCCACGGCGGCACCGCGACCAGCACCGTCTCGTGGAGGTCGTCGGTCTTCGACACGCCGAGATGGCCGTTTCGGTGGGTCAGAAATCGTCCCTGCGTCTGGCCCGCCGGGATCGAGAGATCGACCCCGAACACGGCGGTGAGCGACCCGCCGGCCTCGGGCGGGTAGAAGTGCGTGAACACCGCCGCCTCGGCCGGCACGTCGGTCGCGCCGTCGAGATCGTCGCCGGGCGTGACCGCCAGCGACACCGTCAACTCGTCGGGTTCGGTCTCCTCGGCGAGTTCGAGCAACGCCGTCACCAGACCCCGCGTCGCGTACACCACGCCCGCAGTTAGGTCTTCTCGGGTATAGTTTCGTCGTCCGACGAGAAAGCGGACGCGCCGGCGCTCGGACCATGATAACTGATTTCACGCACCATGTCGTTACTATGACTTATGTCAGACATTGAAATGTTGAGAAAAGTATAGAATATTTTATATTACAATAGCTATTACGTGTAGGTGATGGCAGAAAAAGACCTGACCGCGTACCTCGCAGAGAATCCCCGAATGATGGGCGTCCTGTTCACGACGTTGCTACTGCTCAGCCAGGCAGGAAACAGCGCAGCCGCGGTTGCCGGCGTTGCAGGCCCGTAATATTTAGATCGAGAAAACGTCGACAGAGCTACTCCATACGAATTGGCCGTCGATTTTAGCTGGGAAATTATCCACGAAGAATGCCTGCTGGAGTTGTTCGCGGGTCATCATAAATGGTCCTAGTTTTCCTGACCCAAGGTACGATTTAGTTGAACTAAGAATATGTGGCATCAGGTGCGTTCCCATCCCGGCGTGTTTTGATAGGTATGTTCTGATCACTACATTTAATTCCTCGCCACTAGTGTCAATTTCAAACAATAGTGCAACTTTGCTCTCGGTTTGCGAAATTTCGACGTTCCCGTCGCCGACGACGATGTAGCTGTCGCCGACGAGGCTCCGTCCCTTCGCGATCGAGAGCGCCGCCCGGAGCGGGAAGCCGCGATTTAGCAGTCGGATCATCGTCTTGCCGACTCGGACTGCGCCGCTGTTGATCACGTCGTCGAGGGTGACGACGCCGCCGACGCTCCCGGCCTCGACGAGCGCCATCCCCTGCTCGTAGGACTGGCACGCGTTCAACACGAACGCCTCGACGCCGACCGACTCGAGCGTGGTGGCGTCGAGGTGGCCGTCGGCACACTCGAAGCCCTCCTCGTCGATGTGGCCGATGTAGTGGAGGAACGCGGCGTCGTCGGCGAGGACCCCGCGGAGTTCGCGCGCGGTCAGGTCCCGCCGGACCGTCACGTCGAACGGAAGCTCCTCGCGGGAGCCGTACACCTCGGCCGCGAGGTCGCGCTCCTCGCCCATCGCGGTGTCGTTGCAGACCACCACGATGTCGATGTCGCCGTCGGGTTCGTCGTGGTCGAGGCGGTTCCGGAACGCGGTCGGGGTCGCCTTGCTCGCGTCGATCGGCGCGCTGTCGCCGAGCCACGCCTGTTCGATCGAGTCGGTCGGCTCGGGTTCGACGACCGGAAGTTTACCCGACGAGTCGGCCGTGCTTCGGGTGAAATCGCCGTCGCGGGCGAACTCGCCGACCGGGAGGGACGACGACTGGGCGGTCACTTCCCGGGTTCGCGGCGTCCGGACGACCGCGAGGTCGTCGGCGAGGAACGGAAGCGCCGCGACGTGTTCCGGGGTGGGCTCGACGTGGGCGGTCAGCTTCCACGTCGGCACGAACTCCTCGACGACCTCGTAGGGAACCGAGAGGTGGGCTTGGAGTCGCTCGGCGAGCGACCGGTCGTAGAGGTCCGCGAAGTCGAGGTCGACCAGCGGCTCGACGCCCTGTCGCTCGTGGAGGTCGACCGGGTAGTAGCCCTCGGTCCGGGTCACGCAGTCGAGGAGGAACGTCTGCTTGAGCACGCGCTCGACCTCGCCCTCGAACCCCCGCCGGCCGTCGAGGCTGTGCTCGAAGCCCTCGTCGGTGACGATTCTGGGGGCGTTGGCGGCGACCAGGTCCGCGCCGAGATACAGCGCGAGCGGCGCGGCGACGTACGCGTACCGGCGCTCGGGCGGAAGCTCGATCCGGACGCCGGTGTCGGGCACGTCGAGGTCGTCGGGCACCCGGAGGTCGTCGCCGCGCTCGACGAGCGGCGGGTGGCCTCGAAGCGTGGGGAAGCTCCGCTCGGGCGAGGTGGTTTTGAGCGCGGCCCCGAGCGTCGAGACGGCCGCGAGCACGTCTTCGGGGTCGTCGGTGGTCGTCACGGTCCCCGGCGGGCGCTCGTGGTGCGAGCGCGCGCCGATGCGGACCTCGGTCCCGGGCGCGAACTCGAACCGGATGCGCTCGGGCGTCGCGAGCACCTCTACGGGGCCCTCGACGCCGAGGTAGAGCTTCATCGGTGCGCACAGCTCGATGCCGTACTCGCCGTCTGGGAGCCGGGCGCTGGTGTCGTTCGACACTTCCAGCCGCATCGCGCCGTCGGCGTCTCGGACGAACGCGCCGACGAACGTCGGGAGGACGACGGTGTCGGTCGTGACCGACACCGCGGCGTCGACGGGGAACCCGAGCGAGTCGGGATCGATCGGGTCGGGATCGACCCCGCCGGACGTCGAGAGGGTGTACGTTCGGCGCTCGACGTGGTCGCGGATCACCACGCCGTCTCGGTCCGACGGCGAGTCGAACGAGAGGGTCACGCTCGACCACCCGCTGGGGCCCCGACGGTCGAGGCTCGGACGAGACACATATATTGCCCCAAACACACAGAGGGAATAAAAAATTATCGGCTACCGTCCGAAGCCGGGTGGAAACGTTCGGTCAGCCTCGGAGCAACATCCGGAGACTCTGGGCGTAGAGCTTCGGCATGCGCCGCCGGGAGCCGTCGAGCGCGTCCGCGAGCGCACGGTCGCCGCCCGAGAGCACACCCGACCCGTGCCCGACGAGCACTCGCTCGGGCCGGAGCCCGCGAAGGGCCGACGGCGGGATCGCTCGCAGCATCGGGTGGACGCCGAGTCGCTCGCGACCGGTGGTGAAGTACGGCGCGTTGCCGACCGCCTCGGGAACCACGAGGGTCCCCCCGGTCTCGTCGTAGAGGGCGGCCTCCTCCCAGCCGAACCGGTCGAACACCTCGAACAGCCGGTAGTCGGTCCCGGGAACTCGTCCGTCGAGTCGCCGGAGTTCGGCGTCCATCGCGGGCACCGTGTCGAACCACGACGGCACGTAGACCGGGACGCCGTGGCGACGCGCGATCTCGTCGGCGTCGCGGTAGTGGCGGTTCAGCAAGACGACGACCCCCGCGACGTCGCCCAGCTCCGCGAACAGGTCGTCGATCTCCGGGGCGTCGACCGGGTCGATGAGCCACACCGCCGACTCCTCGTCGTCGTCCCCGCCGGTCGCGAGCGCGTGGCTCGCCCGGCGCATCGTCTCGTCGGGGTAGGCGATCCAGCCCACGCCGTCGTCCCACCGATCGATCTCCTCGTAGTCGGTCGCCGGTCCGCTCCGTTTGAGTGCCATACCCGTCTTTGGGACCCGACTCACAAAACAGTCCGGTCGTTTAAGCGCACGCCGTGCGTACTGTCACCGATGCTCTCGGCACTCAGTTGGCTGGCGCTCGAAGCGAAGTACCTCGACCGCGCCCGCGAGTTCTACGAGACCCATCTCGACCTCGCGGCCGTCGACGACCGCGACGGCGCGGTTGCGTTCGACGTCGGGGACGCGACTCTCGTCCTTCGAGAGCCCGGCGACGTGCCCCGCGGCGGGGTCCACACCCACTACGCGCTCGCGACCCCGCCGGACCGCTACGACGCGTGGTACGACCGCCTCGCGGCGTCGTTCGATCTCACCCAGTTCGACTTCGGCGGAACCCGATCGCTGTACTTCTACGACCCCGACGGCAACTGCGTCGAGATCGGGAGCTGTGGCCGGGGTGGCGCCCCCATCTCGGACGTGTTCGAGATTGCGCTCGAAGTCGAAGACCTCTCGCGGGCCGAGTCGTTCTACCGCGCGCTCGGCTTCGAGGTGACCGACCGGGGCGACGAACGCCGGCGGGTCCGACTCGGCGGCCCGGTCGCGCTCGAACTCTGGGAGCCCCAACTCGGCATCGCGGACGCTCGCGGGGGCGTCCACGTCGACGTCGGCTTCGCGGCCGACGACCCGGAGGCGGTCGTCGATGCCGTCGCCGACCGGGCCTGCGAGATCGAGACGGGCGACGAGTGGGCCCGCGTGCGCGATCCCGACGGCCACTACCTCACCGTTCAGTAGCCGTCGGCGCGAAACGCCCGGAGCGTGTCGCGTTTCGTCTCGGTGGTCGTGACCTCCTCGAAGCCCCGCTCGCCGAACACTCGCTCCCAGTCGCGGTAGTACAGCGGGAACTCGTCGTGGACGTAGTTCACGTCCTCGACGGCCGCGCCGTCGACCGCCGCGACTTCGGTGTCGTCGGCCCCGCCGGACTCGGCGTCGGTCGAGGCACGCCCGTCGTCGGTCGGGTCGTCGGCGCGCTCGCTTTCGACGGTGACGAGCAGTCCGTCGGTGATCCGGGCGATCTCGTCGAACACCCACTCGTCGTCGGGGTGGATGTGCTGGAGGGTCTCGACCGAGTAGACCGCGTCGAACTGCCCCGTCTCGAACTCGGGCACCACCGCCTCGATCGCGTCGGCGTAGAAGGTCCCCTCCTCGGCGAGTCGGGGGTAGGCGTCGGCCATCACGTCGAACGCCTCGTCGTTGATCTCGACGCCGTGGAGGTTCTCGTAGCCGTGTTCGAGGAGGTGAGCGAGGTGGCGGCCCGAGCTACACCCCAGTTCGAGGACGGCGGCGTCGGGGTCGAGGGCGGCGTCGAGTCGGGCGCGGATGAGTTCGCTCGTCTCGTTCGGCCCGTAGTAGGCGTAGTACTCGGGTGAGTACGCGCCCGACCGCTCTGCCCACTGGCGGCGAACCTCGTCAGAATCCATCCTCGACGAGTCGGCGCCGGAGCGTAAAACGTCGTCGGTCGGCCGACTCGGCCCGATGCGAGGAGTTATGACCGCGAGGGCCCGAACGTGGAACCGTCCCGATGAAGCAGTACCCGTCGATTCCCGGCGTCGAGGACGCGCCCGACCGACTGTTCGACCGGGGCCACCTCTGGCTCCAGGAGCTGATCGACGGCGCTCACCTCCGATTTCGGCTCCGGGAGTCGGGCGAGATCGCATTCGGCGGTCGCGACCGCACCTACGATTCGGACGCGATCCCGTTGGCGGTCCGCCACGCCGTCCGGCACGTCCGCGAGCGACTTGACCGGGAGTCGCTCCGCGGGGCGCTCGAAAGCGCCGGCGACGCCGTCTTCTTCGGGGTGGCGACGACGTACCGCGCCGTGGCCTACGACTGGGAGCGCACCCCGCCGTTCCTCGGCGTCGACGTGTGGTCGGCGGCCGACGACCGGTTCCTCCCGCCGGACGCCGTCGAGCGGATCTACGACCGGCTCGGACTCGCGGCGGTGAACGCGTTCGAAAAGGAGCTTAGGGCCGCCGACTTCGACCCCTCGACCTACGAGATCCCGGACTCGGACTGGTACGACGGGCCCGCCGCCGGCGTCGTCGTCCGGAACAAGACCGGCGACCGCGCCGCGCTCGTCGACCCCGACGTTCGGGAACTGACGGAGCCGACGCCCGTCGAGGCGCCGGTCGCGGAGCTGGCCCGACGGCACGCGACCGACGCCCGGTTCGAGCGGCTCGCCCGGGAGCTGGCCGACCGCGGGATCGCGATCACTTTCGACGCGATGTACGAGCGGACGATCGAGACGATCGCGCGCGAGACCCGGCTGTTCGACGGGGACGCCGGGGTCGATCCGAGCGCGTTCCGGTCGGAGACCGCCCCGCTACTCAAGCGGTTCCTGTCCGAGCGGTGATCGGGCTCGTCCGACGGCTCACAGCCGGTCGGAGTCGATGGTCACGTCTCCGGGGGTCACGAGCAGGAACTCCCGGAAGTGGACGAGGTTCCCGCCCCGGCCTTTGACCTTCTCGGCGAGGTCGGCCGCCAGCTCCGAGAGCTCGCCCTCGACGGCCAGCACGACCACGTCGCCGCGCTCGACGGCCCGGAACCACTCGTCGTCGTCGGTCGTCCCGTCGAGGACGCCCAGTACGATCCGGCGGTCGCCCTCGGCGTCGGCGTCGTCGCGCTCCAGTTCCTGCTCGACCGCGTTCAGGTCGAGGTCGAAACCACTGGTCATATCCGCCGACTCTCACCCCCTCGGGAAAAACCCTTCTCCACCCGTCCGGCCAACCGCGTTCGCCGTCAGCCGTGCGAGACGCCGTCGCGGGACTCGGCCTTGAGCCGACGGAGCGCGGCCCGCGCGTTCGAGGCGTCGTAGCCGAACAGCACCGTCTCGGCGTACGCGTCGGCGACCTCCGCGGCGTGGATCAGGTTGTCGACGTCGACGTCGACCGCGTAGAGCTCGACGCTGAAGGGGGCGTCGAGCGCGTCTTCGAACCCGCTGGCGATGGTTTCGAGCCAGTAGGTGGTGGTGTAGGCCATGTCGTACAGCGGAACCACGAACTCGTCGACGTACTCGGCGAGCGCATCGAGGTCGAGGCCCGCCCGCTCGTAGAGGTGGCCCGGGTACGGGTCGGGATAGAGCGTGAGGTACGTCCGGCCGGGGATCCGGTCGGCGGCCTCGGCGACGAACTCGGTGATAACGTCGGCGCGCCACGCGAAGCGATCGTCGAAGTCGCTGGCCTCGAACTGGGCGGTACAGCGCTCGCAGTGACAGTACTCGGCGCGCGGGAACCCGACGTCGTCGAGCCGCACGTCGGGGTTCTGGGCGGCGGCGTCCGAGACGATCTCCAAGATCCCCTCGCGGTAGTCAGCGCGAGTCGGACAGACGTACGCCCAGTCGAAGTAGGGGCGCTCGCGGGTCGCGCGCTCGCCGTCCGCCGACACCGGCGCGAGCTCGGGGTCGGCCTCGACCGCGGCGTTGTCGCCGAAACACGAGATCATGTTCGTCCCGCCCGCCACGGGCTCGGCGGCCCGGCCGGTCACGTCCTTGACCTCGTAGAAGGCCGCGTCGAACTCCGACCACTCGAGCTCGTCCTCGTTGCGCGTCACGACGCCGAACATACCTCCGATTGCGCCCGAGACGGGGTAAGTGGTTCGCTCTCGGGCGAGTCACCCTCGATCGCAGCCGTCGGGCAGGCTCGCGTTCGCCGCCTCGGGACGTTCGATCGAGCCGACCGACCAGTCGGTCGCCTCGCCCCGGATGACGAGCGCCTCCTCGACGGTCCCGTTCTGGACCGTGATCGCCGGCAGGTCTCGGTCGTCGTCGGTCGTCCGACGGCTCGCCCCGGAGCGCTGGCCGAGCGTCGCGTCCCCACAGAGGACGGCGGCGTCCACGACGATGCGGTCGATGACGACGCCCGATACCGTCTGATTTTGCGTCCAGTGGCGTTCGATGACCCGGTTCTGGACGTTCGGGTCGAAGAGGTCGCCGCCGGGCACGTCGAGCACCGACCGGTTGCGCACGACGAGCGTCCGGGCGGTCACGTTCGTGAGCCGGCCGCGGTCGATGACGAACCGCCCCACCGAGGCGTTCGTGAGCGTGACGTTCTGGGTCGCCCCGTCGACGGTCGTCGCGTTGCGGACGACCACCTCGTCGATCGACGCGTTTCGCACCGTCGAGTTCCGGATCAGCCACGTCTCGACGGTGAGGTTCTGGAGCGACACCTTGTACTGGGCGGCGCGGTCGGTTCCGTCGGGAGCGCTCGCGTTCGCGGGATCGTCGGGCGTGTCGTCGTTCGGGACCGGACCCGCGCCCACCGCGACCCCCGCCCCGGCGATCGCGACGAGTACCGCCAGCGCGACCGCAGTCGTGACTCTCGTCTTCATTCGACGTTCCTACTCGGAGACGACGGATAAACGAAAGCGACCGTTCCGACCGTTTTCGCGGGTAACCCCGCGTTGAGCCGCGAATAATTGGGACTTATTCGACCGCGATGTGGGACGCCAGATCGTCGCGGACGATGGTCTCGCAGTACTCGCACCGAACCCCGTCTGCGAGCACGTCGAAGGCGGTCTCGACAGGCTCGTCGGCGTTCGTGATGCAGTTGCGGTTCGGACACGACAGGACTCCGACGACCCGGTCGGGCGATTCGAGTTGCTGTTTCTCGACCACCTCGTACTCGCGGACGATGTTGATCGTCGCCTCGGGCGCGATGAGCGACAGCACGTCCACCTCGTCCTGACTGAGTTCGCGGCCCTCGACTTTGACGATGTCTTTGCTCGCCATCCGGTCGCTCGGGACGTTCATCCCGACGCTGACCGTCTCGCCCGACGCCCCGCGGATGCCGAGGATCGCGAGGACGTTCAGCGCCTGTCCGGCGCGGATGTGGTCGATGACTGTACCGTCTCTGATCTTGCTGACGCGGAGTTCGTGGTCGCTCATCGGTCTGCCTCCAGCAGTTGGTCGAGCAGTGCCATCCTGACCGGCACGCCGTTGTGGGCCTGCTCGAAGTAGGTCGCGTAGTCGGTCCCGTCCACCTCGGGCGCGATCTCGTCGACGCGCGGCAGCGGGTGCATCACGGTGAGGTCGTCGCGGGCCGACTCCAGCGTTTCGAGGTCGATGCCGTACTCGCCCGCCACCGCGCGGTACTCGTTTTCGTCGGGGAACCGCTCGCGCTGGATCCGGGTGACGTACAGCACGTCGAGGCTCGACAGCACCGCGTCGAGGTCGGTGTGCTCCCGGACGTTCGCCCCCGAGTCGTGGAGGTCGTACCGGACGCTTCGGGGCAGTTTGAGGCTCTCGGGGCTGACGAAGTGCTGGTCGGCGTCGAAGTTGGTGAGCGCGTACGCGAGCGAGTGGACGGTCCGACCGTACTTCAGATCGCCCATGATCCCGATCGTCAGGTCGTCGAGCCCCGCGTTCTCCCGGATGGTGTAGAGGTCGAGCAGGGTCTGGGTCGGATGGTGGCCCGCGCCGTCGCCGGCGTTGAGCAGCGGGACGTCGACGAACTCGCTGACCATCTTCGCGGCGCCCTCGCTGGGGTGGCGCAACACCAGCGCGTCGGCGTACCCCTCGACGACGCGGGCGGTGTCGGCGAGGCTCTCGCCTTTCGTGACCGACGACGACTCGACGGTGCCCATGTCGACGGCGTCGCCGCCGAGGCGCTTGATCGCCGTCTCGAAGCTCATCTTGGTGCGAGTGCTCGGCTCGTAGAAACACAGCCCCAGCACCGCGTCGCGGTGGCGGTCCCCGAACGCCGCCGGGTCGGCGTCGATCTCGGCCGCGCGGTCGAGTACCGACTCGATGTCGGCCCGTGAGAGCTGTTTCGCGGATGTGAGGTGGTCGTGCCGCATCGGTAGTGGAATGCGCGGCGGCGTTCTTGAATCTCCCGGAGTGGTCTCGTGGCCGACGCGGGCCGATCTCGCGCCCGCCCGGTGGGCGAGAATCGCGCCGACGGCGTCGGGATTCAGCGGATCTCGACGTTGCGAAACTCGAATCTGGCGCCGCCCGTCCGCTCCTCGGTCGCCGTGACCGTCCACCCGTGGGCCTCCGCGATCCGTTTGACGATGCTGAGACCGAACCCCGTTCCGTCGGCCGACGACGACTCGCCGGGTTCGAAGATCACGCTCCGCCTGTCGGCCGGAAGCCCCCGACCGTCGTCCTCGACGTAGATCGTTCGGGGTCCGTCGCGACCGACCCGGACGGTCACGTCCTCGCCGGCGTGTTCGGCGGCGTTGTGAAACAGGTTCTCGAAGACGTGACGCAGTCGATCCGGGTCGCCCCGGACCGTGAGGTCGTCTTCTATTTCGAGGCTCCCGTCCTCGAAGTCCACCACGCCCCAACAACACCCGAGCAGGTCGGTCAGCGAGACGGGCTCGGTGTCGCCGACCGCGGCGCCCTCTCTGGCGAGGACCAGCGTGTCCTCGATGATCGACTCGATCCGGTCGAGCGACCTCGCGAGCGGTTCGAGGTGGTCGCTCTCGAACTCCGCCCGGAGTAGCGCCGCCCGGCCTTGGGCCACGTTGAGCGGGTTCCGGACGTCGTGAGAGACCACGCTCGCGAACTCGTCGAGCCGGTCGTTCTTTCGGCGGAGTTCGCGCTCGCGCTCGACCCGATCGGTGACGTTCCGGGCGATCCCGACGATCCGAACGATCTCGCCCTCGACGACGACCGGCGCGAGGTTGGTCTGCCAGAACCGCGCGTCCTCGGCGATCGACAGCTCCTCTTGGTAGGAGATCGGCTTGCGCCGGTCGACGCAGTTCTGATAGTTCGCCTCGAGCTCCGCGCCCCGTTCCTCGCCGAACACCTCCCGGGGCGTTTTCCCCTTCACCTCTTCGGTGGTCAGTCCCGTCTGGGTCTCGTATCCGGAACTGAGTTGCACGAACCGGAACTCGGTGTCCCCGTCGACCGATTCGACGTCGAGGAGGAAGATGGCGTCGCCGGAGGTGTCGAGCAGCGCGCGATACTCCTCGGCGAGCTTCCGTTGGTTGCGCTCGCGCTCTTTGCGCTCGGTGATGTCGCGGCTGTTCACGAGGATGCCCTCGATGGCGTCGTGGTCGAGCCGGTTTCGCATCGTCGACTCGAGCCAACACCACGAGCCGTCGGCCCGCTCGAATCGGACTTCGACGGTCCGGGCCTCGTCGGGGTCGGCCCGAAGCGATTCGGTCTTCTCTGTGACCGCCTCGCGGTCGTCTCGATGGAGGTACTCGATCGCGTTTTCACCGACAAGCTCGTCGGGCTCGTAACCCAGCACGCGCTCTACCGTAGCGCTCACGAACGTCACCGTCCCGTCCCGATCGAGGACCGCGGCCACGTCGTTCGAGTTCTCGATGAGTTCGCGGTACAGTTCGAGGTCGCGGCCGCCAACCCCCTCGTCGATCGTCCGCTCGTCGCTCATTGACTCGGTGTTTCGCTCATGTCCATATAAGTTTATTATATCGACAAAAGTATGTTGGATTTCCAACACTTAGACTTCCCCGTTCGATCGGCTCGTCAAGCGTGGGACGCTCGACCGTCGTCGCACCGATCACCGGCCGCTTACTCCCGGCCCCGGAGTTCGTCGAGCACGCCCAGCGTCGCCTCGGAGTACGACTCCTCGACCACCACGTCGGCCGCGCGCTTGGCTTTCGCGTCGGCGTTCGCGACCGCGTAGGAGTCGCCCGCGACGCCGAACGTCGAGACGTCGTTCTCCGAGTCGCCGATCGCGACGAACTCCGCGGGGTCGCGATCGAGCAGTCGCGCGACCGACTTGAGCCCGCGGCCCTTCTCGATCCCCGCGGACTTGACGTGGTACGCGAAGCCGGTGTCGACCACTTCGAGGCCGTGCTCGGCCGCGAGTTCTTCGAGGGGGCCCAGCGGCTGGTCGCGCGCGACCGCGATCTCGGTCTCGCGCCACCGGTTCGTGAGGTCGGCCGGCCCCCACCCGAGGTCGTGGCCCGCCTCGACGTACGCCTCGGCGACCCGGCGCGGGGCCTCGCCGTCGCCGTTCAGCGTCACCTCCCCGCGGGCGAGCACGACCCCGCCGTTCTCGGCGATGACGTTCTGTTCGAGGTACATGAAGTGACAGAGCGCGACGGGGTAGGGGAACGCCTTCCCGGTCGCGAGGACGACCGGAGCGTCCCACTCGGGGAGGACGTCGAAAAAGCGCGGATCGACCGAGTCGTCGGGGCGGGTCATCGTGCCGTCGATGTCGAGGACGAGCGGGCGCGCCATGTCCCATCGAAGGCGAGTTGTCCACTAAAAACGGTCGTTCGGTCCGGGTTCAGCCGAGCGCCGGGACCCAGACGCTCTGGGGGAAGACCCCGAGGGCCGCCAGCACCGAGACGAGCAGGGTCGCGACCACGATGGCGGCGGCCGGCGGGTCGAAGTGGGTGTCGGCGTGGGCGTAGAAGACTCGCTGGACGACTTCGCCGGCGAGCGCGCTCACCACCCCGAACGCCGCCCCGACCGCGAGCGCCGACAGGAGCGGAATCGCGCTCGCGACCGCCGACGGCGGCGCCTGCGAGACCGCCATTCCGGCGGGCGCGAGCGCCAGCGCCGCCGTGCTCGCCGACAGGCTGATGTGGTGGGTGACCGGGGTCTGCTCGACGCCGAGATTCAGAAACAGCAGGCTCGCGGCGCTGATCCCGAACGCCAGAAACGGGCTCCCGGTCGAATACGCGACGTACGCCGCGAGGACGCCGACCACCAGCCCGAGGGTCGCGACCTCGACCCACCGGTACTGGTGAGGGAGCCACGGCTCGACGACGAACCGGCCGGCGGGGGCCTCGGCGCCGGGGGCCGCGTCCGTGCCGCCGTCGGCCGCCGGGGCGTCACCGGCCGCGCGCCGGTCGCCGTCCTCGAACGGCGCCATGTCGAGGAGCCCGCCCCTGACGTCGCCGACGAGGTCGTACCCGAACGCGAGCCGGTGGGCGACCGCCGACAGCACCACGCCCATCGCGATGGGGTCGTACGGGAGTCCGAGCGTCGACGAGCCGACGGTCAGCCAGTGGCCGAGCACGCCGAACGCGCCCCCGACCGCCAGCACGTCCGGGCGGCTCCCGTGTGCGATGGCGATGTTCTTGGCGTCGTGGTAGTCGAACGGCGCGTCGACGTACCCTCGATCGGCGGCGTAGGCGGCCGCGGCCGCCCCGCCCGCGAAGCTGACCGCCGGCGAGAACGCGGGGCCGAACGCGACCGACCCGGTGAGACCGATCGCTCCGAGTTCGCCCGCCGCGGCGGGGTCGACGGCGCTCGCGACCGCCTTTCCGGCGAGGTTGGCCGTCTCGCCGGCGATCACGAGGAAGCCGGTGAACACGAACGCGGGGAGCGCTCCGAGGGCGGCGCCGAACGCGCCGCCCGCGAACGCCGCGAGCAGTATCTCGACCGTCCACAGCTCCGCCCACGCCATTCAGACGTCACCGCCGTCGCGAGCCCAGTCGCGCGAGCGCTCGACCGCCTCGCCCCACCGTTCGTACTTCGCGTCTGCCTCCTCGGCGTCGAGGCGGGGGGCGAACGACCGGTCGACCCGCCAGTTGGCCCGGAGCGCGTCGAGGTCCGACCAGTAGCCGACCGCGAGCCCCGCGGCGTACGCCGACCCGAGCGCGGTGGTCTCGTCGACCTCCGGCCGGACGATGTCGGTGCCGATGATGTCGGCCTGAAGCTGACAGAGGAAGTTGTTCTTGACCGCCCCGCCGTCGACTTTGAGGTCGGCGATCTCGATCCCGCTGTCCTCGATCATCGCCTCGGCCACGTCCCGAGTCTGGTAAGCGATGGCTTCGAGGGTCGCCCGGATGACGTGTTCGCGGCGGGTCCCGCGGGTCATCCCCACGATGGTGCCCCGGGCGCGCTGGTCCCAGTGGGGCGCTCCGAGCCCGGTGAACGCCGGGACGACGTAGACGCCGTCGGTCGAGTCGACGCTCCGGGCCAGCGTCTCGGTCTGGGAGGGGTTGTCGATGATCTCCATGTCTTCGAGCCACTCGATCGCCGCCCCGGTGACGAAGATCGACCCTTCGAGGGCGTACTGGACGGGCGCGCCCGACCGCTGGAACCCCACCGTCGTGAGCAGGCCCCGGTCGCTGTCGACGGCCTCCTCGCCGGTGTTCATCAGGAAGAAGCTCCCCGTCCCGTAGGTGTTTTTGGCGTCGCCGGCGTCGAAGCAGGTCTGGCCGAACAGGGCGGCCTGCTGGTCGCCGAGCGCGCCCGCCACCGGGACTTCCGCCCCGAGAAAGCCCTCGGGGTCGGTCGTACCGTAGTAGTCCTCGTCGCTCGACGGGCGGACCTCCGGCAGGCAGGCCCGGGGAACGTCGAACTCCGCGAGGAGTTTGTCGTCCCACGCCATCTCGTGGATGTCGAAAAGCATCGTCCGGGAGGCGTTCGTCACGTCGGTGACGTGCGCGCCGGTGAGGTTGTAGACGAGCCACGAGTCCATCGTCCCGAACAGGATCTCGCCGTCGCCCGCCCGCTCGCGTAGGTCGGCCGGCCGGGCGCGCTGGGTCTTGATCGGGTCGGCGTTCTCCAGTAGCCACTCGGCTTTGGTCGCCGAGAAGTACGCGTCGGCTTCGAGCCCCGTCTTCGCCCGGATCTCCTCGACTTTCCCCTCGGCTTCGAGTCGCTCCACGCGGTCGGTCGTGCGCCGGTCCTGCCAGACGATGGCGTTGTGGACCGGCTTGCCGGTGTCCCGGTCCCACAACAGCGTCGTCTCGCGCTGGTTGGTCACGCCGATGGCCGCGAGCCGGTCGGCCTCGATGGCGGCGTCGGCGAGGGCCGCCTCGACGACGGCCTCGGTGTTCGCCCAGATTTCGAGCGGGTCGTGTTCGACCCACCCGGGTTCGGGGTAGATCTGCTCGTGGGTCTCGTAGGCCTCGCCGACGACGGTGCCGTCGTGGTCGAACACCATGAACCGGGTGCCGGTGGTTCCCTGGTCGATGGCGCCGACGTATGTGTTGGATGACATTCTGGTCCCGTGGACGGTCGTCGGAGTCGAGCTCGCCGCCTCGATACGTCGCTCGGACGACCGCGTCTGTGTAGGGCACGGACCTCGATAGCATAAGTGTTGACGACGATCGGGATCCGTCGTCGGCCGACCGCCGGAGGGGTGCAACGAGCGATGGGCTCAAGTGGCTTCCAACCAACCTCTGACCGAATGACCGATACCGAGGTGGTCGTCGTCGGCGGGGGGTCGACGGGGTGTGGGGTCGCGCGCGACCTCGCCATGCGCGGGCTCGACGTGACCCTCGTCGAGAAGGGCAACCTCACCCACGGAACCACCGGCCGGATGCACGGACTGCTCCACAGCGGCGGGCGGTACGCCGTCTCCGACCAGTCGAGCGCCCGGGAGTGCATCGCCGAGAACCGCGTGCTCCGGGAGATCGCGGGCCACTGCGTCGAGATGACCGGCGGCCAGTTCGTCCAGCTCGAGGGCGACCCCGACGAGTACTTCGAGGAGAAGCTCGCGGGCTGTCGGGAGTGTGGAATCCCCGCCGAGGTGCTGACCGGCCAGCAAGCCCGCGCCGAGGAGCCGTACCTCACCGACGACGTCAAGCGGTCGATCCGGGTGCCCGACGGCGCGGTCGACCCCTTCCGGCTCTGCGTGGGGAACGCCGCCAGCGCCGAGCGCCACGGCGCCCGAATCGAGACCCACGCCGAGGTCGTCGACGTGCTCGCGGACGGCGACGACGTGTTCGGCGTCCAAGTGCGCCACGACTCGGGGCCGGGCAAGCGCGAGCACGCCAGAACCGGCGAGCGCGAGCGGATCACCGCCGAGTACGTCGTCAACGCGACCGGCGCGTGGGCCGGACAGATCGGCGAGCTCGCGGGCGTCGACGTCGCGGTCCGGCCCTCGAAGGGCGCGATGGTGGTGATGAACTGCCGGCAGGTCGACACCGTGGTCAACCGGTGTCGACCCAAAGGCGACGCCGACATCGTGGTGCCCCACGAGACGACCGCGATCCTCGGCACGACCGACGTGGAGGTCGAAGACCCCGAGGACTACCCCGAGGAGCGGTGGGAGGTCGACCTGATGATCGACGAGCTGAGCGCGCTCGTCCCGATTCTCCGGGAGGCCCGGACGGTGCGGTCGTTCTGGGGCGTCCGGCCCCTCTACGAGCCGCCCGGGACCGGGACCCGGGACCCGACCGACATCACTCGCGACTACTTCCTACTCGACCACGCCGAGCGCGACGGCCTCTCGGGGTTCGCGTCGATCGTCGGCGGGAAGTTCACGACCTACCGGCTGATGGCCGAGGAGATAGCCGACCACGTCTGTGCCGAGCTCGGGGTGTCGGCGTCGTGTCGGACCGCCGACGAGCCCCTGCCCGGCAGCGAGGACTTCACCGTCCTCAGAGAGTACATGGACGAGTTCGGCCTGCGCTCGCCGGTCGGCCGCCGGAGCGTCCAGCGGCTCGGCTCGCGGGCCGACGAGGTGCTCTCGACCGACGGCCCCAATCCCGTACTCTGTGACTGCGAGGCGGTCACGCGAGCGGAGGTCCGGGACGCCATCGACCAGTCGGGCACCGACCTCAACGCGGTCCGCATCCGGACTCGGGCCTCGATGGGCAACTGTCAGGGCGGGTTGTGCTGTCACCGGATGGCGGCCGAACTCCACCCCGAGTACGGCGAGCCACAGGCCCGGGCGGCCCTCGACGAGCTCTTCGAGGAGCGCTGGAAGGGCGAGCGCCACGCCCTGTGGGGCGAACAGCTCTCGCAGGCCGCGCTCACCTACGCGCTCCACGCGACGACGATGAACCGCGACCGCGACCCCGCCGACGGCGCGCCGGTCGAGTACGCGGCCTTCGACGCGGGGGGCGCCGATGGCGATTGAAGACGACGTGGCGGTCGTCGGCGGCGGCATCGCCGGGATGACTGCGGCGCTCGCGGCCGCACGCGAGGGCGCGACCGTCCGGGTCATCTCCCACAAGGACTCGACGCTCCGGAGCGCGAGCGGGCTCGTGGACGTGCTCGGGTACCCACCGCGGTCCGGCGGGTCCTCGGGGGACAGTGACGCGAGCGAGTCCCCGGCCGGCGACGCCGGACCGCTCGCCGATCCCTTCGAGGCGATTCCGGATCTCCCCGAGGACCACCCGTACACCGCGGTCGGCCTCGAGGGCGTCCGAGCGGCGCTCTCGCTGTTCGACGAGGCCGTCGACGGCTACCGCGGGGGCCACACCGACCGCAACGCCCTCGTCCCGACCCACGGCGGTACGGTCAAGCCGACCGCCAGATACCCGGCGAGCGTCGCGCCCGGACTCGCAAGCGACCCCCGCGAGACGCTGTTGGTCGGCTTCGAGACGGTCACGGACTTCGACGCCCCGCTCGCCGCCGACCACCTCCGGGCGGCCGGCGTCCCGTTCGAGGTTCGGGGCGTCACCGTCCGGTTCCCCGGGGCGTTCCGCGCCGACGCCCGAGTCACCCGGCTCGCGGACGCCCTCGACGCCGACGAGCGACTCGAGGCCGGCGACGGTCCGTCGGGGGTCTCGACCTCGCTCCCGGCCCGCGGCGCGCTCGCCGCGGTCGTGAAACCCCGACTCGGCGACGCCGAGCGCGTCGGGTTCCCGGCGGTGCTCGGCCGCCACGAGACGCCCTCGATCCGGGCCGACCTCGAAGCCGAACTCGGCGCGGCGGTCTTCGAGGTGCCGACGGGGCCGCCGAGCCTGCCCGGGATGCGCCTCGAAGGCGCGCTCCGGGGGGCCTGCCGGGACGCGGGGGTCCGGTTCACGACCGGCGACCCGGTGGCGGGCTACGAGACGGGCGCCGACGGCGAGATCGCGGCGCTCCGGGTCGAGCGAAACGGCGCGGCGATCCCGTTTCACGCCGAGAGCGTCGTGCTGGCGACCGGCGGTCTGGTGGGGAAAGGCGTCGACTCGGACCGCGAGTCGGTCCGCGAGCCGGTGTTCGACTGCCACGTCCCCCACCCGGCCGACCGCTACGAGTGGTTCGACGACGACGCGTTCGGCGACCACGCGTTCGCCCGGTTCGGGGTGGCGACCGACGGCGACCTCCGCCCGCTCGACGCGCGGGGCGACCCCGAACACGCGAATCTCCGGGCCGCGGGCGGCGTGCTCGGAGGCTACGACTTCGCGGCCGAGAAGTCCGGCGCGGGCGTCTCGCTGGCGACCGGTCGAGCGGCCGGACGCGCGGCGGCCCGACAGGTGAGTGATTCATGAGCGACGCAGAGAACCCAGACGGCGCGAGCGAGTTCCGCGAGGACGAACCGACCGACTCCGCCGAGGAGTTCGAACCCATCGAGGTGTTCCCCGAGAGCGAGTCGATGGATCTGCGGCCGGGCAGCGACGACTGTTACAAGTGCTCGACGTGCGACACGTCGTGTCCGGTCGCCGCGGTCGACGACGAGTTCCCCGGCCCGAAGTTTCAGGGGCCCGAGCAGTGGCGGCTCAAGCGGAAAGACGACCGCGACATCGACGAGTCGGTGATGAGCTGTTCGAACTGCATGCGGTGTGACTCGGCGTGTCCCTCCGACGTGCCCCTCTCGCAGATGCACAACACCGCGCGGGGATCGTTCGTCGACGAGCAGATGGACAAGCTCTCCCGGGAGTACGTCCGGAATCGCATCCTGTCGAACTATCGGACGCTGGCGGCGCTCGGGAGCAAGGTCCCGAGGCTCACCAACTTCGTGATGGGGCTGGGCGTGACGAAGCTGTTCAACGAGAAGGTCCTGGGCATCACCAGCGAGCGAGAGTTCCCCGAGTTCGCCACCGAGACGTTCCGGGAGTGGTGGGAGAAACGAGGCGGCCCGGACGTCGAACGCGACGACAAGCGCGTGGCGTACTTCCACGGCTGTTACTCGAACTACAACACCCCGGAGGTCGGCAAGGCGATGGTCCGGGTGTTCGAGGCGTTCGGCTACGAGGTGCTGGTCCCGCCCCAGAAGTGCTCGGGCACCCCGATGTTCGCGAACGGGATGCTCGACGACGCCGAGCGCGCCGCCGAGACCAACGTCGCCGAACTCGCGGCCGCGATCGAGGGGGGCGCGGACGTGATCGCCTCCTGTACGTCGTGTTCGCTGTCGCTCCGCCAGGAGTACCCCGAACTGTTCGACTTCGAGGGGACCGCGAGCGTCGCCGCCAACACTTACGAGGCGCTCGAATACCTCCGCGTCCACGAGGACCTCGAGGGGGCGCTCGCCGACGCCGAAGTCGACGACGCGGCCTTCGCCTACCACGCGCCCTGCCACGCCCGCAATCAGGGCCTCGACGGGCAGGCGGTCGAGTTGCTCGACGCCCTCGAGGGCGCGAACGCCGAGGACGTCGGGGACTCCTGCTCGGGCATCTCGGGCACCTACGGCTGGAAAGAGGAGAAGTACGACGTCTCGATGGAGATCGGCGCCGAGATGTTCGACCACATGGAGGCGGCCGACGCCGAGACGGGCCTGACCGAGTGTCCGACCTGCGCGATGCAGATGGAACACGGGACGGGCTACGAGATCCGCCACCCGCTCCAGGTGATCGAGGAGGCGGTGGTCGGTGCCGACGCGGCGTAGTCGGTCGCTCGGTGACGACGCCCCGTTCGGCGAGCTGTTCGGTTAATCGGTGCCGGGCGCCGGCGTCGGCTCCGCCGGGTCCTCGTCGACGTACTCCAGATCGTCGGTGTAGCGATCGATGAGCAACACCGCGACCGCGCCCGCGAGCCCGGCGAGGACGGTCGCGGCCACGCGCTCGACCGGCCACGCGCCCTCGGCGGTGAGGATGCGTGCGGCCGGAAGTCGGAGCGCGCCGACCATCAGCGCGACGAGGAAGGTCAGCGTCACCTGGCGGCGGGTCGCGAGCGCCCACTTCACGACGCGGGCGAACGTGAGGATTCCCACCGCCGCGCCAGCGACGAACGAGGCGACGGCGATCGCCGGCCCGAGCGCGGCCTCGAGCGCGCCGCCCCGCGCGATCGCGACGAGTTCGGCAATGAACTCGTGGAGCGCGTTGCTCATGTACACGTACTGGCCCATCAGGATGAGCAACAGCGACCCCGAGACGCCGGGCAGGATCATCGCGGAGATCGCGATCCCGCCCGCGACGAACAGCACCGGCGGCGCGTGGGGAACCGCGGCCCCCGCGGATTCGCCGGCCAGCAAGAACGCGCCGACCAGCCCCGCGATCGCGGCCGCCCGCTCGTCGCGGGTGTCGAGTCTGACCTCTCCCCAGAGGACGACCGCCGAGGCGGCGATGAGGCCGAAGAAGAACGCGAACAGCACGGCGGGCGAAGACTCCTCGACGCCGGCGACGACGCCGGTGACGCCGACGATGGCGGTCAGGACCCCCGCACCGAGCACCGCGAGGAAGGCGACGTCCATCGCCCGGACGGTCTCGGCGATCCGGGCGCGAGCCCGGGCGTCGTACGCGCGCGGGAGGTCGGCCAGCACCGCCGGATCGAACGCCGCGATCGCGCCGACCAGCCGCTCGTAGATTCCGGTTATCAGCGCGATGGTGCCGCCCGAGACGCCGGGGACGGCGTCTGCGGCGCCCATGAACACGCCCTTCAGATAGACGGAGAGCCACGCTCGCATTGGGCCCGGATACGTCGACCGCGGGGAAAACAGTTCGGCTTTCGACGGAACGAACCGCTCAGTCGCGCTTGCCGAAGAGGAGCGTCGCCGCGAACGCTCCGACGAGGCCGGCGCGGGCGGGCGCGGTCTCCTCGCGATCGGGGAGCGCGTCGGCCGGCGCGGGCCGGGATTCGGCGGCGGCCGCGCCCGGCGACGCGAGCGCGGAGGCGTTCGACTCGTTCGCGACCGTGTCGTTCTCGACGGTCTCGTTGGTCGCCGTCTCGTTCGTGACGGTCTCGTTCGTCACAGTTTCGTTCGTGGCGGTCTCGTTGGTCGCCGTCTCGTTTTGGTCCTGGCGGAGCTGGATCGACTCCTCGGTCAGCGCGACCTCGGTCGCCGAGTCGTTCTCGCCGATGACCTGCGCTTCGGTCACGTCGGCAGTGGCGTTCGAGAAGGTGATGTTGCCGTCCTCGAACGACTGGCCGGTCACGAACTCGTACGGACCGGTCGCCCGCACGCTCGTGTTGGTGTAGCCCTGCTCGGGGCCCCACTCGTCGTACCCGGTCGAGGAGTACGGCAGGGTCATCGTGAACTCGCCGTCAGCACCGGTCTGGGCCTGCTGGCGGTAGGTGAACGTCGAGTTGGCCTCGGTCGGCGACAGCTGGACTCGCGCGGTCACGGTGGCGTTCTCGGGGCCGGTGCCCTCGACGGTCGCGCCGGGGACGCGCTCGAACGTCTTGACCCACGACGGCGAAGTCCGGAGGATGCGGTTCGGGTTCACGCCGGCCTGCTGGAGCAGGCGCATCTCGCCGCGTAGCGTCTGGACGTACTGCTGGGAGCTGGTGGCCGAGGACTCGCTCTGTTTGACCAGCCGGTAGTGTTCGAGCGCGGGGACGCGCTCGCTCGGGAACGGCCCGATCCCGCCGATCTGGGCGGTGCCGTCCTCCTCGACGAACTCGCGGGCCTCCTGCATCGTGTCGAAGTTGCGAACGACCGTCGCGTTCTCGCCCGAGGGCGTACCGACGATCTGGTCGGAGGAGACCCCCGAGACCGCGTCGTAGTCGACGACCACCGGGCTGGGTTCGACCGCGCTACCCTGATAGAGGTAGAGTCGCGCGACCTGACTCTGATAGTAGCGCTGGTCTTTCATCCGGAAGGCGATCCGGGGCCGGGTCTGCTCGTCGTTCAGCCCGGAGTACACCCGCGTGTAGAAGTCGAACCGACTCACGTTCTCGTTGAACACGGTGGGCGCCGAGAACTTCGAGGTCGGCTCGGCCATCTTCCAGTCGGCCATCACGTAGCGGGTCTCCTCGCCGTCTTCGCCGAGCGTCTCGATGACCTCGTTGGCCTCCTGTTCGCTGGGCGCGAGCAGGTAGTTCGCGGCGGTAGTCGCGCCCTCCTGGAACGGGTTGGCGTTCGGGATGCGCTCGCCCTGGACGGTGATGATGTGGCCGTAGTCCCACCACGACATCACGCCGTACGCGCCGGCCGGGTAGTCGAAGTCACCGTCGTTCTGGTCGTAGGTGCCGTAGTAGTCCATCTCGTTGTCGGCGCCGCCGAACGTCCCCTCCTCGGGCGTCTCGTTGGCGAGCCAGTCGAGCGAGCCGTCCCAGTCGGCGATCTCGCCGGGACCGGTGTTCGCGCCCGCCTGCATGGCGGTGTTGGTCTGGTCGATGTTGGCGACGCCCGTACTGCCGACGGTCGCCGGGAAGACGAGCACCGGCAACACCAGCAGGACGACCATCACGACCGACAACACCTGATAGCCGTCGACGTCGGTGAGCGACTCGCGGTCGGTGAAGTCTGCGAGCGCAAGCACGCGACCGGCGAGGTAGGCGTTCAGCACGGCGACCGGCAGGGCGAGGTAGTAGTTGAACCGGACCTGCGTGAACGCCGCCGCGACGATGAACGCGGCCCAGACGAGCACGAGCAGTTTCTCGGCGCTGTGGTCGTCGGTGCGGTAGGTCCGCCACACCAGCCAGATCGCGGCCGCGGCGGCCGTGAACAGCATCAGGCCGTACTCCTGCATGATGACGTCGAACTCACCGATGCCGTACTGGGGCTGGGCCCGCGAGAGGAACGGCTGGGCCTCGCCGATAGTTCGGGTCCGGGCGTTCGTTCCCAGTCCGATCACGCGGAGGACGTTGTTCCGAACGAGGTTGAACAGGCCGGGCGCGCCGACCGCGACTGCACCGACGACGGCGACGATGATCCCGCCGATCGCGGGCGGGTACAGCGTGGCGTTGAGGTCGCGGGCGTCCCACACTCGGGCGAGCCACGCCATGAAGACACAGCCGCCGGCGACCGCGAACGCGAGCAGCGGCTGGAGGGGCGAGAACTTCGTCGGACTGAAATCGAACGTGCCGAGCGGAACGAGCAACAGGAGCCCGGCGACGCTCATGCTGACTGCGCCGACGAACGCGAGGTGGTCGGGGCTGACCCCCCGGAGGTAGTCGGCCGCGAGCTTGAGCACGAAGAACGCGCCGAAGATACCGATCAGCAGGACGCCGGGCGGCCACGTCCAGAGGTAGAGCGCCGTCGCGATCCCCGCGAGCACGCTGTAGCCGAGCGGCCGGCGAAGCACCGCGAAGTCGCGGTCCGCGACGAGTTCGTACACCGGCCTCTCGCGCTCGGCGACGCTCAGCGCGACCATCATCGCAAGCACTGCGAACGCCTGGAACAGGGGTTCGGCGATGTTGTGATCCGAGAACCCGACCAGACTCCGCCGGAGGAACGTGCCCGGAAGGAGCGCGAGCACGACGACGCCGAACAGCGCGCCGGGGCGGCCGGCGATGCGCTTGCCGAGCAGGTAGGTCGGAATCGCGACGAGCGTCCCGAGCACCGCCGGAGCGACGAGGAGGGTCGTCGCCACCGTCTGCTCGGTGGGGCTACCGAGCCCGACGATCAGGGCGGCGGTCGCGACCAACTGGTCGTAAAGCGTCCCGAACTGGCCGACGCTGGTGCCGAACGGAAAGTACGTCCAGGGGTCGAACGGCATCGTACTCGGCCAGTTGGCAACCGTGTAGGTGACTTGTCGGAGGTGATACCACGCGTCCGCGCCGGTGAAAAAGACCTCGCCGTCGCGGAAGAAGTTCTCGTACGACTGGACACGCACCCAGAGCATGAAGGCGATCGCCGCGGCGAGCACGGGGACGTGATACCAGTCCTCGAACGCGTCGAGGATCGACTCGGCCGAGTCGGCCGAGTCGTCGACCTGCTCAGTCTGCTGGCTCATTGATTCGAAAGAACTGGCAAAACGCGCATAAGCCTTGTGACTTGGGACCGGTCGATGACGTAAGCCCGATCAGATACCGTATTACAGCCCGACCGCACGAGTAATGCCGAGATCAGCGAGAACGTTGCGTACCGTGACTCGGAAGTGAGAGCTGACAACGACAAGCACCGCAAAGTACGTGACGGCTCCGGCTCCGACGACGGCTACCAACGATACCCACCCGGTGATAGCCACTGCTTCTGATAGTGCCACTACCACGCCGAACATAACGAGTCCGGCACTCGTCTGCTCGACCAGTTGCCACGGCAACATCAGTTGGCCGAAGAGTCGGTATGCGATCCCGAGATACGTCAATACTCGAATCACTTCGGCGATAATGGTCGCGATCACAACTCCGATCAAGCCGTATTCGAAGCCGAGCACGATGGCCAGCGGGGCGTTCACTGCAAGCGTGAACAGGCTGACTCTAAATCGCAGATCTGGACGATTCATACCGCTGATGACGTTATCGAACGGAAGTCGGTAGGTGTTGAACACTTGGAACACCGCGAGACCGACTAGAGCGGTCCAGCCCGGGCGAGCCTCTGTACCGAAGATAACGGTCATTAGCTCCGTCGGTATCGCGGCCGCGCCGAAGAGTATCGGGATAGCGAACAAACAAGTGTACGAGAGCGCGTTTCTGAGGTCTTCGGACACGCTGTGATCGATCGAGTTCAAACCGCTTGCTTTCACGGTGAGTGAGTCACCAATGCTTCCTGCAATTATCGCGGCGGGAACGGTCAGCCTGAGCGCGGGCTCGTAGAGACCGACCGCGGCGTTCCCGACGACGAAACCAAGGATGAGCACGTCAAGTCGCATATAGAGGTTCTGGAACAGTGAGTTGGGGACGCTCCACTTGGCAAATGTCGTGACACGTCTGACGGTTTCGGTCGCCGGAATGCGCGGACGGACTCGCATTAACATGAGCACGAGTACGGCGGTCAACACGTTCGCGATGATGAGTCCGCCCATCATCCCGAGGACTCGGAATCCAACGATCAGAAAGACTACCTGCAATCCGAGTGTAATGACGCTCCGGACCGTATCTGTCCAGAAAGACGCACCGGGGTGGCCAATGCCAGAATAGACTCTATTAACTAACGAGAAGAGTCCGAGTGTCCCGACGATCGCGACTGTCGCCACGGCGAACGCGAACGGGCCGACCCGATCTTGGATAAATGGATAACTTACGACGACGAGAGCTAGCGTAACGCCGGTGAAGACGCTGTGAACGAGAAGTCCGAAGCCGAAATACTCGGACGGGTCGACGCCGACCTCGCTTACTCGCTTTCTTATAGCGTTCGCGAAACCGCCCGGAATTTGAACGCTGACTTTCGCCAATGCGAGCAAAAAGTAGTACTTTCCCAACCCCTCGTTGTCAAGGACGTTTGCGAAGATGACGATGCCGATGAATCCAGTAGCCGAGAGAGCGAACTTCGCGAACATGGCGACCGCAGTCTCCCGACCGAGACTGAGATCTGCAGTGTTGTCGTCGTCGCTCATTCGAGATATCCGAGATCTTCAAGCCGATCCTCTACCGCATCGTCGCGGGCCGCTTGTTCGGTTCTCGATTCGTCGCGGATTCTGGGTTGGGGAACGTCTTCGGGGGCCAGATAGACTACCGAAATATCACCATCGAACACGTCTTCACGAACTTCACCGTTGAACTCCGGTGAGAGCGGAACCGAGAGGCCGGCCATTATCGTCGGTAATATGTCGACTATGCTCATCCCGTCGACGGTCCCTTCGGCAAACAATGGCCCTGTCGCGGCGAACAGCCCCCGATACCGATGGTTATAGTTGTTCGTAGTACTCGCGTAACCACCGGTCGGCGATTCGAGCATCGTCGGATAACATCCGGGAGCGGGTCGGGCGATTACGTCGGGCGACCTCTCGGCTGGGTCGGCGTACGCCTCTTCGGCGAGCAGGACGTTGCGGAACAAACGTCTTCCTTGGTCGTCGGTCAATTCTGAAAGCCCATCGCGAAGCTCTCGTTTAAGCTTCTCGGGGTCGTCGACGGTCGGATCGTCGAAGCGGTCGTCATTGACGAACAGACAGCCGTACCGAATCTGCCAAGCCAGAGAGTTCGCGTAGTCAACATCGGGTTCTGCGGCCTCCTGTAGGGTTTGTCCGACATCGGTCGCGATGATATAGTTGTAGACCTGTCGCATTCGCTCGTAGAGGTACTCTGATCTTTTTCCGATCGACTTGGCAGTTTCGACAGCGACGTTCGCGGCGGAGAGGTCCTCTGAGCCTTTTTCTCGAAGATATCCGGCGTCGCGGAGATAATCGTTGATATGAACGTTGGTGTGCTTTCGCTCGAATCCGTGATCGCTCATTAAGACGATGTTGTCGGCCATCTCCGAGAGTTCGGCCGTACAGTCGTCGACCACCTCGAGGAGTTGACGGTAGTAGCCAGCACGCGTCTCGTCGTCCGAGAAGTTCGAGAGAAGATGACCTGCCCAATCGGGAGTCGAAAAAAGCACGAAGCCGAATCTCGGTTCGTACGTTTCAAACGCTTCTACAGCGAAGGCCTTGCGCGATCGCGTGATCTCACAGACGTGATCAAAGTATGCGTCGGGACGCGCCTTTTTCGCCTTATCGTGATCGAGAATGTAATCGTCGAATGACTCGAACTGCTGCATGTATTCGGGAACGGCATCGTACTTGTCTTCTGCGAGCATCGCGGAGACGAGATGGGTATCGTCCGCTGTAGGCTCTCGGCTCACCGATGCGGGGAGGTTCACAAATACCGCGTCTTCCACGAGATCGTAGCCCGCTGCATCACTTGTATTAGTCTTTAGCGGGCTTGTATCGTAGCTCGGCGCTTGCATGATCATATTTGTCAACCCGTGCGACCCTGGGTCCTTTCCGGTGGCGAACGAAGTCCATGCTGGAAGGGTCGTTGGGGTGTCGACGCTCATCAAGTCGCCGGAGATGCCGGAATCGAATACGCTAGAGATATATTCTGGCTCGATATCGAACCGCTCGAGCATATTCATCGAGAGACCGTCGAGCCCGATAACGAGTAGTTCCATGCTACGAACTGAGTCACTGACACAGGTATCAAGGTGTCGGTCTCGCACCTACTATCGATTCATTCCAGATACCCGAGCTCTCGGAGTCGGTCTTTGACCTCGCCTTCTTTCTCCTCGTCGCCGGCGACGCCGTCGCCCGTCACGGCCGCGTCGCCGACGAAGTCGTAGCTTTCGGGGTCGCGGGTCGCGGGGTCGCTCCCCGACGCGAACACGTCGAGTACGTCGCCGGCCATCGATTCGGGGAGACGGTAGCCGAGCGCGTGGAGCACTGTCGGCGCGATGTCGGTGATGCGCGCGCCCTCGATCGTCCCGTCGCGGAACGACGGCCCCCGGGCGAGGAAGATCCCCTCGCGGGCGTGTCCGGAGGTGTCGACCTCGAAGCGGAGGTCGTCGACGTCGAACCGCGAAGACGCGTGGACTTCGGGCGTCTCGATGACCATCGCGAGATCCGGGGTGTGGGGGCCGCCGCGGTCGAGGCGGTCGAACCGGACCGAGAGGCCCTCGCTTTCGGCCCCGTCCCGGAGCGCGGACTCGGCGCGCTCGCAGATTGCGTCGATCTCGTCCGGATCGTCCGCGAGCGCGTAGATTAGCGTCGTCTTCTGTCCGACGTCGGCTAACGCGGTCGTCTCCGCCCAGTCGATTCGACCCGTGCTCAGCGCGTTGTCGAGGCCGAGCGCGTCGCCGGTCGGGACGCCGGTCAGTGCGCTCTCGGGGACCAGCTTACGGGCGAGCGTGAGCAGGCCGGCCTTCCCGAGCAGGTCGCTGGCGGCGTCTCGGGCGGTCCCCATCGCCGCCTTGGTCGCGTCGCCGGACTCGGTCAGCGAGACGAGCCCCGCTCGTTCGAGCACCACGTTGGGCGCGAACTTCGAGCGGACCTTCTCGAAGCCGTGGTCGCTCATCACGATGAGGTCCTCGTCGGCGTGGGCGTCGAGAAACTCCCCGAGGCGCTCGTCGACCCGCCGATAGACCTCGAAGAGTTCGTTGTCCGAGGCGGCCGGCGGCGTGCTTTCGGCGCCCCAGTAGTGGTGGGCCACCCGATCGGTCGCTCGGATCAGCCCGACCGCGAGCTCCGGGTCCTCGCGGTCGATGAAGTGTTCGAACGCCTCGAACCGCTTGTCGACCAGGTCGAGGCTCTCGTCGACGTACTCGCGAGACCCCGGCGGCTGGTCGTTCCGGAGCTTGTAGCCGTCGACGAGGTCAACGAGTTCGTCCCACCGCGCTGGCGGGTGGGCGTACTCGTCTTTGTACTCGGGGGCGGCCGCAATGATGGTGCCGTCGATCGCCTGCCAGGGGTACGACCCCGGGATGTTGAACACGACGACCGACCCGTCCTGATCGTCGACGGCGTCCCACATCTTACCGGGGACGAACTCGTCGTGGCTCAGGTCGTTTTCGCGGGTCTCCCGGTTGAAGTGGGTGAACCCGTACATGTCGAGGTCGGTCGGCTCCCGACCGGTCGCGAACGCCGGCCACGCCGGGACGGTGATCTCGGGGACCGTGCTCTCTAACTCCCCGCTGACGCTCTCGTCGAGCAGACGCTCGAAGTTCGGGAGGCGGCCGGACTCCACCCACGGCTCGATGACCGAGAGGGTCGCGCCGTCGAGTCCGAGGACTATCATGTGGGGGCGAACGCGGGGCCCGGCCAAAAGGAGTTTGGTCCTACTCCAGATACCCCAGATCGGAGAGGCGCTCGGCGACGTCGGCGTCCTCGGTGGCCGCCTGCGCGGCCGCTTCGTAGTCGGGGTAGGATCGCTCGTCGGGGGCGTCGACGGCGGCGAGCGGGTCCCCGTCCATCACCGCGGCCGGCGCGACGTCGAGAGTCGCCAGCACCGTCGACGCGACGTCGAACAGGTGTGCGCCCGAGAGGTCCGCTCCGGAGTCGACGCCCTCGCCCGCCAGCGCGATCACGCCGTGTCGCTTGTGGTTCCACGGCTCGGGCTCGCCGAACTGCTCGCCGACGAGCGCCGAGAGGCCGTGCTGGAAGTCGGTCGGCACCGCCAGCACGTCGACCGCTTCTTGGGCGTACGGGCCGTCGATGTACTTCTCCCGGGGCACGACTTCCTCGAACACCGGCGTCCCCGTCGGCGTGGTCGCGCTCGACAGGAGCGAGATCACCTCCTCGCGGACCCGATCGTACTCGTCTCGCGCCACGACGCCGTCGGGGTCTCGCCCCTCGACGTTCAGCCTGACGCCCAGTTCCGACGGCGACCGGAGGTACGCTCGCGACGCCGAGAAGTCGACCGCGTCGCTCGCGGCGAACACCGCTCCGACCGGGACGTGGCGACCGACGAACTCCGCGAGCCCGAGCCGTTCGAGCACCGCTTTCCCGCGCTGGTAGGTCAGCCCGACGGTCGCCGCCGTCGCCGCGAGCCGTTCGAGCACGGGATGGCCCGACGCCCCCTGCTCGGCGCCCCCCGTCAAGCGCTCGTCTTTGATCTGGAACCACGAGGGGACGCCCTGACCGCCGGTGGTGGTCTCGACCACGCCCGCTTCCCGGAGGAACTCGTTGACGCGGAACTCGTAGCCGTCGTACTCGCCCATGCCGTGGTCGCTGGCGACCACGACGGTGTCGGGGTCGCACTCGTCGAGGATCGCGCCGATCTGCTCGTCGACGGCCCGGTAGATGCGCCGGACCTTCCCGTGGTCGCCGGGGTAATCGTGGAACACCGCGTCGGTCTTCTGGAACTGGACGAAGCCGAACTCGGGACCGAACCGGTCGGCGAGATACCGGAACGCGGCCCCGCGCATCCGAGCGAGTTCGAGGTAGTCCTCGAACCGGTCGTCGCCAGCCGTCTCGTCGGTCTCGCGGCGGGCGTACACGCGGTAGTCGCCGACCGCCTCGCGCACGTCGTCCAGAATCCCGTCGGGGTGACAGTCCGGATCCTCGGCGGCGAGGTAGCCCGGGACGACCGCGCCGTCGATGTCAGGCGGCGGGCTCGTGACGGGGGCGTTGACGACCACGCTCGTCAGGCCCGCCGCGTCGGCGTACTCCCAGAGCGTTCGCTGTCGAACGTCGGTCGCGTTCACGATGTCCCAGTCGTAGCCGTCGAACCGCAGGAAGTCGAACACGCCGTGCTTGCCGGGGTTCGTTCCGGTGTACAGCGACGGCCACGCGCTCGCGGTCCACGGCGGAATCTGAGACTCCAGTCGCCCGGTCGCCCCGTCGTCGAACAGCGATTCGAGGTGCGGGAGGGCACCGTCCTCGAACAGCGGTCGGAGTACGGGGAAGCAGGCGGCGTCGAGTCCGACCAGCAACGTCTGCATACTACGAACACGAATCGGCCGCGTTAAAATCCCTTCCTCATCGTGTTGGGGAGCGTTTAAGTCCGACGGAGACCCCGTCCCGAACATGGACCCCGACGCCGCCCGCGTGGCGATGCTCCACCAGGACCCCCATCCCGCCCACCGCGGCTTCGCGGAGGCGATCGGCGCGGACCTCGTCGACTACCACCGGCGGTCGGCCGGCCCCCTCGACGGTACCCTCGCCGAGGACGCGCTGAACGGACTCACGTACCCCGATTACGACGTCTACCTCGTGGAGGGATCGCGACCCCTGTACGCCGGACTCCTCTGCCGGTTCGCCCGCGGCGGCAAACTGGTCTATCTCTGTGCGGACCACGGGCTCTATCGGCTCGGTAGCGCCGACTTCGAGGGCGACTCGGCGCTCAAGTCGCTGATCGGGACGTTCGGTACGCCGGCGGTCCGGGCGGCCGGACGGCGCGGGATCGACGGCGTGATCGCGGTCTCGGCGTTCGCCGCGGAGTTCACCCGGCCCGTGGTCGGCCCGAAGACCCCGATCGAGGTCGCCCATCCGTTCGTCCAGCCGTCGACCTACGACGCGCTCGGTGACGTCGAACCGAGCCTCGGCTCGGAGGTCGCCGTGACCGTCGCGCGGCCCTGGGAGTACAAGGGCGTCGACCTGCTCGTCGACGCGTGGCCCCGGGTCCGCGAGTCGTTCCCCGACGCGGAACTCCACGTCGTCGGCGGGGGACACCCGGAGTCGTACGCCGAGACTCCGGGCGTCCGGGTTCGGGGGTACGTCGAGGACCTCGCCGACGCGTTCGCGCCCGGTTCGCTGTTCGTCCAGCCGTCGCGGATGGACACCTTCCCGGTGAGCACGCTCGAAGCGATGCGTGCCGGCCTCCCGCCGCTGGTGACACGGACGACCGGCACGCGATCGGAGGCCCGACGGATCGACGAGTCGCTCGTGGTCGAACCGAACGAGGACGCGCTCGCTCGCGGCGTCCGCAGGTACTTCGAACGCGACCTCGCCGACCGACGCTCGCTCTCGGAGACCGCCCGCGACCGGGGCGGCCGGTTCGATCGGGACTCGCGAACCGCCGCGTTCCGGGCGGCCTACCGCGACGTTCTCGAAGAACTTTAACGCCGGACCGGCGATTGTTCGCCCATGACCGTCTACGTCGTCGGACTCGACGGGGCCGACTGGTCGCTGCTCCGACCGTGGGCCGAGGCGGGCCACCTCCCGACGGTCGCCCGGATTCTCGACGAGGGCGTCGCGGGCGACCTCCAGAGCACGCTCCCGCCGGTCACGTTCCCGGCGTGGAAGTGTTACTCGACGGGCAAGACTCCCGGGAAGCTCGGCGTCTACGAGTGGTTCGCGTACGACAGAACGACCCACGACATCTCGGCGAACGACGCCAGCGACTTCCGGTCGCGCGAGTACTGGGACGTGTTGGCCGACCGCGACCGGCGCGCGGGCGTGATCAACATGCCGACGACCCACCCTGCCGGCGCGGACGAGGGCGTGAACGCGACGGACGACGGGCCCTTCGTCGTCGCGGGGAGCCCCGCAAGCGAGCGCAAGGCGTTCACCAGCCCCGCGTCGCTGAGGACGGAACTGCTCGAGGAGATCCCCGACTACCGGGTCAAGCCCGACCTCGTCCTCGACGAGGCGTCGCCCGACGAGTTGGTCGCCGAGGCCCGCGATCTGTTCGAACAGCGCTTCGACGCCGCGACGTGGCTCGCCGACGAGAAAGACTGCGAGCTGGTCCACACCACGCTCTTTGCGACCGACACGCTCCAACACCGGCTCTGGGATCGCCCCGAGAAGCTCCGGGCGGCCTACGAGCGCGTCGACGACCTGCTCGCGGACCTGCTCGCACGCGAGGACGCCGAGGCCGTCGTGCTCATGAGCGACCACGGCTTCGCCGAGATCGACGAGATCTTCCTCGTGAATCAGTGGTTGGCCGAGCGGGGCGACCTCGTCGTCGAGGACTCGGAGGCCCGCGACCTGCTGGCGTCGGTCGGGCTCACCGAAGAACGGCTCAAGCGGTTGGTCGATCGGCTCGGACTCGTCAATCTCGCCCAGTCGCTCGTGCCCGAGTCCCTCCAGCGGTTCTTCCCGAGCGAGAGCGGTCGCGTGGCGATTCAGGACGCCGGAATCGACTGGACCGAGACGAAGGCCGTCTCGCTCGGCCGCGGACCGATCTACGTCAACCGCGACGCGTTCCCGGACGAGGAGGCGGCCGACGCCTACGCCGAGGCGCTGGCGGCCGACCTCGAAGCGCTCGAAACGCCGTCGGGCGATCCGGTCGCGGCCGCGGTCCGCGATCCGGCGGACGTTTACACCGGCGAGCGACCGCGCGCTCCGGATCTGGTGGTGGAGTACGCGACCGGCGTCGACGCCCCCGAAGCGATCGGCGGCGGTGTCTTCGGCGAGACCACCGAGTGGCTGGCGACCCACCGCCGCACGGGGGTGTTTGCGGCGTGGGGCGAGGACGTCGCGACCGGGAGCGCCGACCTCGAACTGTACGACCTCGCGCCGACTCTGCTCCACTATCTCGGCGCGCCCGTCCCCGAAGACGTCGACGGCGACGTTCGATTCGACGTGTTAGCCGGCGAGCCAGCCGATCGATCGATCGAGACGGGGGCGCCGACAGCGGCCGACGCGGCCGGCGAGCGCGCGGGCGAGGAGGTCGAAGACACACTGCGAGAGCTTGGGTATCTGGAATGAGCCGACGAACACGTTCTCAGGTGGTAAGACGATGACGCTGGCGGACTGGCTTTCCGAGACGCGCGAACGGATCGCAGAGGACGGAACGCGAGGGATAAAAGAGAGCATTCACGAACTGTACATCGGCGGGCTCCGTCGGACGAACCCCCTGTACTCTCGCGGCGAGCACGTTTTCGAACGCGACTGGGACGTGCTCGTTGTTCTCGATGCCTGTCGGGTGGATCTCATGTCTGAAGTCGCCGGCGAGTATCCTTTTCTCGACGAACCGGATACGCTCGTTTCGGTCGGCAGTTCTTCGATCCAATGGATGGAGCGAACGTTTACCGAACACCACGATGCTGAGCTTCGCGATACGGTTTACGTCACTGGTAATCCGTTCAGCAAGCGCGTACTGTCCGATGAAGACCTACTGGCGCTCGACGAAGTTTGGCGCTACGGGTGGGACGACGAGACGGGGACGATCCCGGGTCGTCATGTCACCGATCGGGCTATCGCTGCCGGTCGAGAACAGGACTACGAACGGCTCATCGTTCATTACATGCAGCCTCATTTCCCGTCGATACCGGAGCCTCTGACTGATGGTATGAACGCGCAGACTCTCGGTGACGGGGAGGGCTGGGACTCGCCGTGGCACCGACTCCGACGCGGCGAACTAGACGAAGAGACGGTCTGGTCGTCGTATCGCTCGAATCTCGACTACGTTCTCGAAGAGGTAGGAATTCTTCTGGAGAACCTCGAAGCCGAACGCGTCGCCATCAGCGCCGATCACGCCAACGCGGCTGGAGAGGCGGGCGTCTACGGTCATCCGAAGGTACCGATTCGTGCGATACGCGAGGTGCCGTGGTACGAGACGAACGCGACCGACACCGAGACCTACGATCCGAAGCTAGAACCCGATGCGGAACGAGGCGATATCGAGGAGAAACTCGGCGCGCTCGGATACCTCTGATCACTCCATGTAGCCGAGGTCTTTGAGGTGCTGTTCGACCATCTCGTCGTCCTCGGCGACGGCGTCGGAGCCGCCCTCGCGCAACCGCTTCATCCGCGCCTGATGATCGTCGAGCGCGCGCGCGAGGTCGCCGTACTCGGGGGCGTCGTCTCCACGGTCGTCCTCCGGGCGCTCCTCGGGGGTCGCGCTCACGTCGAAGCAGAGTTCGCCGTCGTCGGCGTGGCGAAGGAGCTTCCAGCCGTCGGCTCGCCGGGCGCAACACCGCGCGTACTCGATCTGGCGACCGACGTCGGCGAACCCGTACTCGCGGGGGTCGGCCTCGCCGTCGGCGACCGCGAGCGCGGACTCGCCCTCCCAGCCGGCGTGGGGATCGAGACCGAGCGCGTCCGCGATCGTCGGCGCGACGTCGAGGAGTCTGACCTGCCCCTCGACCGGCTCGGCGCGCTCGGCGTCGTTTCGCGCCGGGTGAGAGACGATCAGCGGGACCCGGAGGACGCCTTCCCAGAACTCCGGCGGGTGGCCCGCGTGACCGTGCTCGCCGACGAGTTCGCCGTGGTCGGCGGTGAAGACGACGAGCGTCTCGTCGAGCTCGTTACGTTCGCGCAGGGCGTCCAGTAAGGCGTCGAACTGGTCGTCGACGTAGGCGCACTCGGCGTCGTAGAGTTTCCGGATCAGCTCCCACTCGCGGTCGGTGACTGCCTCGGGATGGTGGGTCCCCTTCCGCGAGAGCCCGCGACAGGTCGCGAGGTCGAGCGGTTCGTCCAGAAACTGACGCTGGTACTCCTCGGGCGCCTCGTAGGGGTGGTGGGCGTCCATGTAGTGGAGCCAGGTGAACCACTCGCCCGTCTGGTCGCCGATCCACTCGATGGCGCGGTCGTTGAGCGATTCGGCGCGCTCGTACTCGCTGTCGTTGCCCGTCGCGGTCGCGAACAGCGCGTCGGCGCGGTTGTACACCGTCTCTATCGTCTTGAACACCGCGCCGTCCTTGTCGAGGTTCGACTGGACGAACTGCTTGAGCCGCCCCGCCTCGGTCGTGCCGCTGGCGTCGTACATCGACTCGAACCCCCGGTCGTAGCGGTACGAACCGCTCGCGAAGTGATTGTCGGTGTAGCCCGCGGTGGCGTACCCGGCGTCCCGGAGCGACTCGGCCAGCGTCCTGATGCCGTCGTCCGAGCCCGGTTCCGGGAGGCCCAGTCCCTCGATGCTGGCGAAGTATCGGCTCGCGAGGATGGCCGGGAACGACGCCGGCGTCGAGGGGCCGTTCGCGACGCACTCGGCGAACTCCAGCGCCTCGTCCGCGAACGACCGCGTCGCGGGCATCACATCCGGACTCACCCGGTCGGCGCGCAGGGAGTCGACCGTGACGAGGAGGACGTTCATACCTGCCCGAAGTCGGGCGACCGTTAAAACGCTACTCGTACGGGCCGGCGGGCCGCGAGGGGCCGATCGCCGCCCGCCCTACGATTGGTAGACCGCGGCCACGCGCTCGCTCACGTCGTCCCACGACGGCAGTACGGCGGTGGGGGCGTCGCGCTCGGCGGCCTCACGAACGGCTTCGGAGACGGCCGTAGAGTCGACGTCCGCGACGCCGACGCAGTCATCGCGGTCGGTCCAGTCGACCAGCGCTCCGGCCTCCCGGACGACGCACGGCGTCCCGGCCGCCAGCGCTTCCGCGACGGTCATGCCGTACGACTCGAACGACGAGAGCGCGAGGTAGGTCTCGGCGCCGGCGTACAGGCTGGGCAGGCGCTCGTCGGCGACGTAACCCAGAAACGTCACGCGGTCGGCGACGCCGGCCTCTCGGGCGATCGCTTCGAGTTCCGGGCGGTAGTCGCCCGACCCGGCGACCAGCAGGTCGTACTCCGGGAGGTCGGCGAGCGCCCGAATCGCGTGCTGGACGCCCTTGTACGCCTCCAGCCGGCCGACACAGAGCAAGTATGGGCGGTCGCGGCGTTCGGGCGATGCGTCGGCGAACCGCGCGACGTCGAGGCCGTTCGGGATCACGGTCGCCTCGGCTCCGAAGTCCGCGCGGAGCCGGCCGCGTTCCCAGTCGCTGACGGCGATCACGGCGTCGGCTCGGCCGAGCGCCCACCCGCCGACCGGTCGGTACAGCGAGAGCAGTCGGTCCCGAAGGTCGTCGGCGCTCGCGCCGTGATAGTGGGTCGTCACGACGAACCGCGCGTCGCCGGCGCCGAGCGCCGCGAACAGCACCGGTAGCGAGTGATAGTTGTGCGCGTGGATCACGTCGGGATCGACCCGCCGGACCGCGCGGGCGATCCCCGGCGCGACGTGGAAGGCGCCGCCGGGCGCGAACCCCCGGAAGCGCCGGACCGACACGCCGTTTCGCGTCTCCCGATCCGGAACGTCGGCGCCGGCGTCGGCGGCGAACACGGTCACGTCGTGGCCCCGAGCCGCGAGCCGCTCGCTGATCTCGGCGACGTGAGTCTCGACGCCGCCGGTGTGGGGCGGGTATCGCGGCGCGACCTGCAGGATCTCCATCTCAGTCGAACGCCTCGCGCAGTTCCTCGTCGACCTCCCACGTCCCGTCGCCCTTGCCCCGAAGCAACTCGACCGCGGCGTGGAGTAACGACACCTGCGAGTCGAAGACGGCGTAGATCGCCTGCAGTGGCCCGAGCAGGTCCTTCTGTCCGAGCCAGACGAACCCCGCGAGAGCGACCGGGACTGCGAGCCCCGCGGGGCCGACGACCGACACCGCGGCCGCGGTCACCGCGAGCGCGCCGAGCGCGACCAGCCACGGCGAGACGACCATGAACCACCAGTTGAACGGGAGGACGAGTCGGCCGTAGTTGCCGTACTTGCCCAGCGCGTCCCGGTGCTGGACGAGCAGTCGGATCAGGCCCATCCCGCGGCGGTCCTTCTGGAGGCGGCGCTTGCCGAAGTCCGAGTGGGAGGCCTCCTCGTAGCGGACCGCGGGGTCGAAGACGACCCGGTCGCCGCCCCGTCGGATCTTCAGCGCGAGTTCGGTGTCGTCGGCCAGCGAGTTCGGGTCGATCGGGACGACCGCGTCGTTCTCGAACGCCGAGAAGGGGCCGTGGAAGATGAGCGTCGAGTCGAGGTGGGATTCGAGCGTCTGGACGTGGGCCTGTACGCCCCGGTAGCCCGCTTCGACCTCGCTCCCGCCGAGCACCTCGGCGTTGCGCCCGGTGACCGCCGCCACCTCGGGGTCGGCGAGGTTCGCCGCGGCCACCCTGAGCGCGTCGTCGGCGACGTAGGAGTCGCAGTCGGTCTTGACGACCATCTCGTTTTCCGCGGCGGCGTACGCGTCGTTGAGCGCGGGCGCGAGTCCGCGGCGCTCGTCCTCGCGGATGAGGGTGAGTTCCGGGTACTCGCGGTCGGCGAGATACGACTCGATGCGCTCTGGGGTGTCGTCGTCGCTGGAGTCGACGACCACCAGTTCGACCTTCTCCATCGGGTAGTCGAGTTCGAGCAGGTCGTCGAGTTTCGTCTCGACGATGCCCGACTCGTTGTACGTCGGCAGGACGACGCTGACGGCGGGTTCGGCCTCGCGCTTGTCGGCGGGCGAGCCCTCGGGGCGGACCCACGCGTACAGCGCGAGGAAGGCGAGATACGGGAGGGCCGTCACCGCGACCAGCGCGCCGGCGACGGCGACGAGAGCGTTCATGCGCCCGACTACGAAATCGGATTATAACAGGCTGACGGTCGTCGCTCGGGCGGGTCGGCGGGTTCCGCCGTCGGCTGGGGTTCGAGGGTCGACCGCCGCGAGCGCGCGAGAAGTAAGCCTTTTGCGGGAGTGGTGACCACTCCCTGTCAATGGCCGAACGCGAGGACGTGTGCGTGCTCATCCCCACGCTGAACGAGGCCGAGACGATCGGCGAGGTCGTCGACGGCTTCACCGACCGCGGGTTCGAGAACGTCCTCGTCGTGGACGGCGACTCGACCGACCGGACACAAGAGATCGCTCGCGAGCACGGTGCGCGCGTGCTCCAACAGTCCGGGTCGGGGAAGGGTCAGGCGATCCAGGAGGCGATCCGCCACATCGAGGCCGAGTACGTCCTGATGCTCGACGGCGACGGCACCTACCGGCCCGAGGACGCCGACGCGATGCTCGAACCCCTGCTGGAGGGCCGCTACGAGCACGTCATCGGCGACCGGTTCGCCGACATGGAGGAGGGTGCGATGACTCGGCTGAACAAGGCCGGCAACGGGATGTTCAACTGGGTGTTCCGGACGATCCACGGGGAGGACTTCGAGGACATCCTGAGCGGCTACCGGGCGTTCACCCGCGAGTCGGTCGAACGCTTCCACCTCGACGCCGACGGCTTCGGCGTCGAGACCGAGATGGCCGTCGAGTGCGTGAAACACGACGTGCCGACGACGGTCGTCCCCATCCGGTACGAGGCCCGCCCCGACGAGTCCGAGACCAACCTCCATCCCGTGCAGGACGGCGGGGTGATCTTGCTGACCCTCTACCAGCTCGCGAAGACCAACAACCCCCTGTTCTACTTCGGGAGCGTGGGCGTGCTGAGCGGGCTGTTCGGCGTCGCGGTCGCCGGCTACGTCGGCTACGAGTGGTTCGTCGGCCCGCGGGTCTCCCACGAGGTGCTGGCGGTGGTCGCGGCGTTCGCCATCCTGTTCGGGGTCCAACTGCTGATGTTCGGGGTGCTGTCGGACCTCATCGTGACGCTCCACCGCGAGCAGATGCGCCGGCTCAAGTGAGGTCGCGGGCCTGTCGCTCGCCGTCCCGGACTCGCCGGTACAGTTATTTCACTGACGTGAGTAGCTTCCGAGCGCATGGTGGACGGTCACAACCTACCCGATTACGACGACGCACGCGAGTCGTTCTCGTGGGACCAACTGTACGCCGAGGCCGACTGGGACGCTCCCGGCGAGCTCAACATCGGCCACGAGGTCTGCGACCAACACGCCGACGGCGGGGAGTCGGTCGCGCTCTATCAGGTGAGCGAGGACGGCGAGATGACCGAGACGACGTTCGCCGAACTCGCCGACCGGTCGGGGCGGTTCGCGACCGTCCTCGAAGAACTGGGCGTCGAGCGCGGCGATCGGGTGTTCTCCTACATGCCCCGTATCCCCGAGCATTACGTCGCGCTGGTGGGCACGCTCAAGCGCGGCGCGGTGTTCGGCGGCGTCAACGAGCGGTTCGGCCCCGACGGCATCGCCTACCGGCTCGACGACTGTGACGCCTCGGTCGTCGTGACGACCTCTGACAACCGCGACACGGTCGCGGACGCCCTCGACGACGCGCCGTCGGTCGAGCACGTCCTGACGGTCGACCGCGGTGGGGTCGTCCCCGACGGCGACGTCCGGTTCGGCGACGCGCTCGAGGAGGCGAGTCCCGAGTACGAACCCGCCCGGACGGGCGGCGAGGACGACGCGCTCCTGTACTACACCAGCGGGACGACCGGGCCGGCGAAGGGCGTCCTCCACAAACACCGGTGGGTCGCGGGCGTCGGGGCCACCCAGCGGTACGCGGTCGACCTCCAGCCCGACGACGTCTACTGGTCGACCGCCGACCTCGGGTGGCTCACCGGCCCGATCAACACCCTCGGGGCGTGGTTCTGGGGCACGTCGCTTTTCACCTACGAGGGCGAGTTCGACGCGGCGACGTGGGCCGACCTGCTCGACGAGTACGCCATCGACGTGCTGTTCAGCGTCCCGACCGCCTACCGGATGCTCCGGGAGAACGAGGAACTCCTCGACGGCGCGGACCTCGATCTGCGCCACGCCCTCTCGATCGGCGAGCCCCTCTCTGCGGGCGTGGTCGACTGGGCCGAGGAGACGCTGGGCGTGACGGTCCACGACACCTACGGCCAGACCGAGACTGGGAACATGATCATCAACAACTACCCGACGATGGCGCTCAAGCCCGGGAGCATGGGCAAGCCCTTGCCCGGCGTCGAGGCCGCGGTCGTCGACCCCGACACCGGCGAGGTGCTCCCGCCCGGCGAGACGGGCGAGATCGCCCAGCGGGGCGAGTACCCGTGTTTCTTCGCGGGCTACTGGGAGAAGCCCGAGAAGACCGCCGACTGCTTCGTCGACGGGCCGGACGGCGAATGGTACCTCTCGGGTGACCTCGCCAGACTGGACGAAGACGGCTACTTCTGGTTCGAGGGGCGGGCCGACGACGTCATCATCTCGTCGGGCTACCGGATCGGTCCATTCGAGGTCGAGAGCTCGCTGGGCGAGCATCCGGCGGTCGCGGAGGCCGCGGTCGTGCCCAAACCCGACCGCGAGCGCGGCAACATCGTGAAAGCCTACGTCGTGGCGAGCGACGACGCCGACCCCGACGACGAGCTGAAAGACGACGTACGGACCCACGTCCGCGAGGAGCTGTCGGCCCACGAGTACCCCCGCGAGATCGAGTTCGTCGACGAGCTTCCCAAGACCGTGACCGGGAAGATCAGACGGACCGAGCTCCAGGACGACGCCCAGCGGGAGGCCGACGTCCAGCGAGAGTGAGCCGCCCGCGGCGCCGGCTCAGAGCGGGAGCGCGGCCCGAAATCGCTCGAAGACGCCCGGCGTCCGGGAGTTTCGGTAGCGTTCGAACACCGGGTGGAGCGCGTTCAGAAACTCCTGTTTGTTCTCGAAGCGGTCGCGGTCGACGTCGCCGACAGCCTCCGAGAGGGGCACCTCGTGGCCCTTCGCGTTGTAGTCGATCTCCGGATCCGACAGCGCCCTGACGACCTCCTCGCCGGTGGCCGGAAACGTCACGTCTCCGTCGTCGAGCGCGGCCGCCACTTCGGCGATGCCGAACTCGATGACGTCCGGGCCGTCGTCGGAGTTCGACGGTGGTGGCCTCATTCCCATGGTCGAAGGTACTCACTCGCGGTACGAAAAGCTACCTCCTCGGTCTCGCGGTCGGCGCCGACCGGCCGTCCGGGCGAACCGACCCGACCGCGCGCCGAGACCAACGGTTTTCTTAACCGTCGGCGTCGTACGTGACGGTATGACAGGCGTACGAGTCGCTGGGGTCGGCCTCACCCACTTCGGGAAACACCCCGAGCGGACGGGTCGGGACCTCTTCGGGGAGGCGGCCGATCGCGCGTTCGCCGACGCGGGCGTCGACCGGTCGGCGGTCGAGGGACTGAACTACGGCAACTTCATGGGCGAACTTGCCGAACACCAGGGCCATCAGGGCCCGCTGATGGCCGAGGCCGCGGGCGTGACCGCGCCCGCGACCCGCTACGAGAGCGCCTGCGCCTCCAGCGGCACCGCGCTCCGGGAGGCGGTCAAGGACGTGCGCAACGGCGAGGCCGACGTGGTGCTCGTCGGCGGGGCCGAGCGGATGAACAACCTCGGAACCGCGGGCACGACCGAGGCGCTCGCGATCGCGGCCGACGACCTCTACGAGGTCCGAGCCGGGATGACGTTCCCCGCGGCGTACGCGCTGATGGCCCGCGCGTACTTCGAGGCGTACGGCGGCTCCCGGGAGGACCTCGCGGAGATCGCGGTCAAGAACCACGACAACGCCCTCGAAAACGAGTATGCGCAGTTCCAGCGCGCCATCTCGGTCGAGGAGGCCCTCGACGCCCCGATGGTCGCCGACCCCCTCGGGCTGTACGACGCCTGCCCGATCACCGACGGCGCGAGCGCGGTCGTGCTCGTCAGCGACGAGTACGCCGGCGACCACGGGCTAGAGGCGCCGGTCGCGGTCACCGGGACGGGACAGGGCGGCGACAAGATGGCGCTCCAGGACCGCCAGTACCTCGCTCGGACGCCCGCGGCCGAACGCGCGGCCGCGGAGGCCTACGACGACGCCGACGTCGGGCCGGCGGACGTGGCGGCCGCGGAGGTCCACGACTGTTTCACCATCGCGGAGGTGCTCGCGCTCGAAGCCCTCGACTTCTACGCGCCCGGCGAGGCGATCGGCGCGGCGGCCCGCGGCGAGACCACCCGGGACGGCGACCGACCGGTGAACCTCTCGGGCGGCCTGAAGGCCAAGGGCCACCCGGTCGGGGCCACCGGCACGAGTCAGGTGGTCGAGATGACCCGACTGCTACGGGGCGACCACCCCAACAGCGACGCCGTGGACGGCGACGTCGGGGTCACGCACAACGCCGGCGGGACGGTCGCGAGCACCACCGTCCACGTTCTGGAGGTGACAGAATGACCGACGATACGCGCGTCCGCGACGAGGGGTTCGACGACTTCCTCGACGCGGTCGAGGCCGGCGAGGGCTTCTACCTCGAGTGTCCGGAGGGCCACGGTTCGTTGCCGCCCCGGCGGGTCTGTCCCCACTGCGGGGCGGGCGACCTCGGAGAGACGCCGCTCGCCGAGACCGGCGAGATCGAGACCTACACGACGGTCCACGTCGCCGCCCCGGAGTTCGACGACGACACCCCGTACGTGACCGCGGTGGTCGACTTCGGCGGCGTCCGGCTGACCGGTCAGCTCCGGGACGCCGCGCCCGAGGACGTGGCGGTCGGCGCCGAGGTGACTCCGGACGTCGCCCGGACGGAGACGACCGGCGAGCGAATCCTCGTCTTCCGGTAGCTACGTCTCGACGCCCTCCTCGACGGGCTCGTCGCGTTCTTCGATCGACTCCTCGGTGAGCTCGTCCAACAGCACGTCGAGGAACGGACCCGGGTGCTCGGCGTGGGGGAGGAGTCGGGCGTCGTCGAAGACGACGAGCTTTGCGTCCGCGCGCTCGGCCAGCGCCTCGCCCTCTTCGAGGGGCGTCACGGTCGCGTTCCGGCCCCAGACGAGCGTGACCGGCACGTCGACCGCCGCCAGCTCGGCCCCGAGGTCGGCGTCGGGGTCGAGAAAGCCCGAGACGAACGAGGCGGGCGCGAAGCGGGCGCCGGGCTGGTGGGCGGTCTCCCACTGGTACTCGACGTCCTGTTCGGTGTAGCTCGCCTCGGTCGAGTAGGCGTCGCGGTTGTCGAACCAGTCGAGCGAGCCCTTGCTCACCAGCGCGTTGAAAAGCGCCTGTCCGACGAGCGGCGACCGGAACAGCGACCGGACCCACGTCCGGCGCGGGCCGGTCTCACCGGTCGGACACACCAGCAACAGCCGGTTGAACGGCGCGGCCTGTCGCTGTGCGAGCGTGGCGTAGGCCCCGGTCAGCGACGACGCCACGCAGGCGGCATCGTCGGTCACGTCCTCGGCGAAGTCGGCGACGAACGCGGTGTAGAGCGCCGCCGAGTAGGTCAGGGGCGGTCGGTCCGAGCGGCCGAACCCGGGGAGGTCGGGCGCGATGACGTGGTGGGTCTGTGCGAGCTGGCTCCAGATCTGGTCGAACTCCTTGTTCGACGCGGCGGCGTGGACACCGTGCAACAACAGCACGTCCGGGTCGTCGGGGTCGCCGGCCTCGGTGTACGCGACGTCGAACCCCCGCCAGCGGTAGGTCTCCTGACGGCCCTCCAGCGCGGGGTCGAGGTCGCCGGCCTTCCAGGCGAGCAGTCTGTTTGCGAGCGCGGCGGAGCCGAGTCCGCCCGCGAGGGCGGCGGCGGTTCTCGTGAGCTTCATATCGGATACGTCACTGCGAGGAAAGTTAGCCGTTGCGCCGCGACGGCGGTCGCGGCTCGCGTCCGGGCGACTACCGCTGGACGCCCAACTGGTCGTAGAGGAACGTCCAGCGGTCGAGGTTCTCGCGGACGACCATCGAGGTTGGCTTGCCGGCGCCGTGGCCGGTCTCGGTCTCGGTCCGGAGCAGGATCGGGTCGTCGCCGGTGGTCGCGTGTTGCATCCGGGCGGTCATCTTCCGGGCGTGGCCCGGGTGGACCCGGCTGTCGCCCTCGGCGGTCTTGAACAGCACCGACGGGTAGGCTCGCTCCTCGACGTTGTGGTACGGCGAGTACTCCCGGAGGTACGCGAACGCCTCCGGATCGTCGGGATCGCCGTACTCGGTGGTCCACGACGCGCCGAGCAGGAACTCGTGGAACCGGAGCATGTCGAGCAACGGGACCGCACACACCGCCGCGCCGAACAGGTCGGGACGCTGGGTGATCGCCGCGCCGACGAGGAGTCCGCCGTTCGAACCGCCCATCGCGGCGAGCCGGTCCGGGCTGGTGTAGTCGGCCTCGATCAGCCCCTCCGCGACGGCGTGGAAGTCGTCGAAGACGTTCTGCTTGTTCTCGTACATCCCCGCGCGGTGCCAGTCCTCGCCGTACTCGGCGCCGCCGCGGAGGTTCGCCTGAACGTAGACGCCGCCGTCCTCGAAGAACGGGGTCCGGAACCGGTCGTAGCTCGGCGTGAGCGAGACCCGGAAGCCGCCGTAGCCGTAGAGGACGGTCGGGTTGTCGCCGTCGCGGTCGAGCCCCTCGCGGTGGACTACGAACGCCGGGATCTCGGTCCCGTCGGCCGACTCGAAGAACCGCTGGTCGACCGCGAGGTCGATTTCCTCGTCGGTCGTCTCGCGCTCGCTGACCACCTCGGTCTCGCCGGTCTCGGCGTCGAGTCGCGAGACTCGCGGCGCGCGGTCGAACCACTGGGCGCGGAAGAACGCTTCGGGGGCGTCGGGATGGCCCCGGAGAGCCCCCCGGCCGATTGCGGCGTACCCCGGCAGGTCGACCTCCCGGCGACCGCCGCCGTCGAGGTCGTACACCGACAGCGACGAGTGGGCGTCGCGCTGGTCGTGGACGACGAGCGAGTCGCCGGCCAGCACCGCGTCGGTCAGGATGGCCTCCCGTTCGGGCACCACTTCCCGGAGGTCGTCGGGGTCGACCTCGACGGCGTCGACGTCACACGCGAGGATCCGGGCGTTCGGCGCCTCGTAGTCGGTCCGGAGATAGACCACGCCGTCCCGGACCAGCGGTCGGAACGAGGCGTCGGCGTCCGCGACGACGTCGACGAGTTCGCCGTCGGTCGGCGACCCCTCCCAGCGGTGGACGGTCGAGGTCGTCCACCCCTGGTGGAAGGCGACGACGAGCCGCCCGTCCTCGGTCTCCAGTTGGGGCCAGACGTGCTCGCCGACCTCGTCGGTCAACACCGGGTCGTCGGCGTCGGTGCCGAGTTCGTGGTATCGTAGCTCCTTGTCGAGTTGCTCGCCGTCGGCGGCCGACCCGGTCGCGACGTAGTAAAAGCCCTCGTCGGTCCACGCCAGCCCGTCGGGGCCGGTCCGACCCCGGTCGGGGAGCACGTCGCGGACCTCGCCCGACGAGACGTCGAGGACCGTCACGTCGTACTGCTCGTCGCCGCCCTCCGCGACGCCGTACGCGACCAGCGACCCGTCCGGCGAGGGGGCGAACCAGTCGAGCGACTCCTCGCCGGCCCACTCGTTGGGGTCGGCGAGCACGTCGGGCTCGGCGTCGAGACGCGGCCGAAAGAGGAGCCGGGCGCGGTCCTCGTCAGGGGCTTCGACCCGCTGGAAGTACCCCCGCTCGCGGGCGACCACCACGCCGTAGTCGGCGACCTCGGCGCGGGCCTCCATCCGGGGCGCGAGGTCCTCGCGGGCGTCGCCGTCGAGGTGGCGGTCGGTGTGGTCGTTCTGCCGATCGACCCACTCGTGTACCGCCTCGTCGTCGCCCTCCAGCCATCGGTACGGATCGCGGACCTCCTCGCCGTGGACGGTCTCGACGACGTCCCGGCGCTCGGTTTCGGGTGGGGTTGTCACACGCGGACCGTACCGCGTGGCGACCATAAATCGGTCGAATCGGCCGACGCGGTCCGCAAACGTGTTAATCCCCGGCCCGAAACCCACGCGCATGGTCGTTTCGAGTGCTCCGGGCAAAGTGTATCTGTTCGGAGAACACGCGGTCGTCTACGGCGAGCCCGCGGTGCCCTGCGCCATCGAGCGCCGCGCGCAGGTCACCGCCGAGGAGCGCGACGACGATCGCATCCGGGTCCGGGCGGAGGATCTGAGCCTCGACGGGTTCACCGTGGAGTACGGCTCGGCGAGCGACGCCGCCCCGGACGTAGACGTCGCGGAATCGCTGGTCGAGGCCGGGATGGGCTACGTCGACGCCGCGGTCGAGCAGGCACGCGACGCGGCCGACGCGCCGGAGGCCGGCTTCGACATCACCGTCGAGAGCGAGATCCCGCTCGGCGGGGGGCTGGGCTCGTCGGCCGCGGTCGCGGTCGCGGGCATCGACGCCGGCGCGCGCGAACTGGGCGTCGAGCTCTCGACCGAGGAGATCGCCGAGCGCGCCTATCGCGCCGAACTCGCCGTCCAGGACGGCGAGGCCTCGCGGGCCGACACCTTCTGCTCGGCGACCGGCGGCGCGGTCCGGGTGGAGGGCGACGACTGCCGGGCCATCGAGGCGCCGGCGCTCCCGCTGGTGATCGGGTTCGACGGCGGCGCGGGCGACACCGGCGAGCTCGTGGCGGGCGTACGGGCGCTCCGCGAGGAGTACGACTTCGCGGCCGACACCGTCTCGGGCATCGGCGATCTGGTCCGTCGGGGCGAGCGGGCGCTGGCCGACGGCGACCTCGAGGAGCTGGGCCGGCTCATGGACTTCAACCACGGCCTGCTCGAAGCGCTCGGAGTCTCCTCGCGGTCGCTCGACAACATGGTGTGGGCCGCCCGCGACGCCGACGCCCTCGGCGCGAAGCTCACCGGCGCGGGCGGGGGCGGCTGTATCGTGGCGCTCGACCCGAGCGACGGCACCGAGACCGCGCTCAAGTTCACGCCCGGGTGCGAGGACGCCTTTCGGGCCGAACTCGACACCGAGGGCGTGCGCGTGGAGGACCGATGACGACGGTCCTCAAGCTCGGCGGGAGCGTCATCACCGACAAGGACCGCCCGGAGGCCCTCGACGGCCCTGCGCTCGACGCGGCGGCCGACGCCGTCGCCGACGCGCTGGCCGCGGGCGACGTCGCCGACCTCGTGGTAGTCCACGGCGGCGGGAGCTTCGGCCACCACCACGCCAGCGAACACGGCGTCTCGAAGACCGACGGGTCGGCCGACGCGACCGCCGCGGTCGAGATCCACGCCGCCATGAAGACGCTCAACGAGTTCGTCCTCTCGCGACTCCACGACCGGGGCGTGCCCGCGGTGCCGGTCCACCCCTTCTCGGCGGCGAGCCGCGACGAGACGGCGGCGCTCGACCTCCCGACCCGACAGGTCGAGACCATGCTCGGCGAGGGGTTCGTGCCGGTGCTCCACGGCGACGTGGTCGCCCACGCGGGCGAGGGCGTGACGATCCTGAGCGGCGACGAGGCTGTCGGCGCCGTCGCCGAGGGCGTCGGCGCCGACCGGGTGGGATTTTGCTCGACGGTGCCGGGCGTGCTCGACGACGCCGGGGACGTCGTCCCGGAGATCCGGTCGTACGAGGCGGTGGCGTCGTCGCTGGGCGGGAGCGACGCCACGGACGTGACCGGCGGGATGGCCGGGAAGGTCCGGGCGTTGTTGGAACTGGACGCGCCGGCCGCGATCTTCGGCCCCGAGGCCCTCGAGGCGTTCCTCGCCGGCGAGGACCCCGGGACGCTCGTCCGGGGGTGACCCTGCTCTCGGAACCGCAGGCGGCGGCGTCCAGCGTGCCGGAACCGGGAGGAATAATTGTCCGGCGACACTTCGACACGGCGTGAACCACCGCTTTGCCACCGCCGGTCTCTTCGTCCTCCTCGCGACCCTGTGGGGGTTCTCGTTTCTGGCGATCTCGGTCGGGTTAGAGACGCTTGAGCCGATCCTGTTCGCGGCGTTCCGGTACGACATCGCCGCCGTGTTGTTGCTCGGGTACGCCGTCTTCGGCGGCGCGACGTGGCGGCCCACCGACCGGGCGAACCTCGGCGCCGTCCTCGCCGGCGGCGTGTTTCTGGTCGGCGCGAACGCGTTCCTGTTCGTCGGCCAGCAGACGGTCCCCAGCGGGGTCGCCGCCATCATGCAGAGTCTCGTCCCGATCGTGACGTCGCTGTGGGCACTGGGCCTCCTCCCCGAAGAGCGAGTTTCGGCGAGGGGCGCGGTCGGCATCCTGCTCGGGTTCGCCGGCGTCGCGCTCATCGTGCGCCCGGACCCCGCGAACCTGACCGGCGGGCTCGTCGGTCGGCTCTTCATCCTCCTCCAGGTCGCGGGCGTGGCGCTCGGCGGCGTGCTCGTTCAGCGCGCCAGCCCGACGCTCGACAACGCCGCCCTGTCGGGGTGGTCGATGTTCGTCGGGGGCGTCTTGCTCCACGCGGTCAGCGCCGGCGTGGGCGAACCGTTCGCGCTCCCGTCGACCCCGGCGGCGGGCGCCGCGGTCGGGTACCTCGGCGTGTTCGCGACCGCGATCGCGTTCCTCATTTACTTCACGCTGCTTGAGGTCCGGGGCGCGCTCGAAACCTCACTGGTCTCGTATCTCGTTCCGGTCGTGGCGACCATCGCGGGCGTCGTCGTGCTCGGCGAGTCGATCACGCCGCTGACCGTCGTCGGGTTCGGCGTCGTGTTCGCCGGGTTCGTGGTGCTCAAGCGCCGGGCCATCGCCGACCTCATCGACGGCGCGCGACGGGCCGGCGGGACCGCCGGCGACTGACCCGCGGGCCGTCAGAGATCGGCCCCGTATCTCGCCGGTATCAGCCGCCTTTTGGACGATCCGGCCGAGTGATCCGGTAATGGCCGCCGACTACATCCATCTGAACCTGTTCACGATGAACTCCGTCGAGCACGTCACGACGGGCAACTGGCGGACTCCGGGCGATCAGTCCCACCGTTACACCGACCTCGACTACTGGCTCGACGTGGCCCGAACCGCCGAACGGGGCGGCTTCGACGGCGTCTTCTTCGCGGACGTCCGCGGCATCTACGACGTGTACGGCGGCGATCGGGAGACCGCCATCGAGAACGCGATCCAGACGCCCTCGAACGACCCCGCGTATCTGGTGCCCGCGATGGCGTCTGTGACCGACCACCTCGGGTTCGCGGTCACGAAGTCGACCTCGTACAACCACCCCTACCAGCTCGCCCGCGAGCTGTCGACGCTCGACCACGTCACCGACGGTCGGGTGGCGTTCAACATCGTCACCTCGTATCTGGAGAGCGCCGCGGCCAACCTCGGGGTCGACGACCGGATGGACCACGACGAACGCTACGACCGGGCCGACGAGTTCATGGACGTCTGTTACGCCCTCTGGGAGGACAGCTGGGACGACGACGCCGTGGTCCGGGATCGCGAGACCGGGGTGTACACGGCCCCCGACGGGGTCGAGGCCATCGACTTCGAGGGCGAGTACTTCGACGTTCCCGGCCCCCACGGCTGTGAGCCATCCTCTCAGCGCACGCCCGTGCTCTATCAGGCCGGCTCCTCGGAGCGGGGCCGGGCGTTCGCCGCCGACAACGCCGAGGCGGTCTTCGTGAGCCAGCCCACCGAACGAGGCGTCCGCGACTACATCGAGGACATGCGCGAGCGGGCGGCCGAGCGCGGCCGGGACCCCGACGACCTCCGGTTTTTCCCGGGCATCGTCCCCGTGGTCGGCGAGACCGAGGAGATCGCACGCAAGAAGTACGAGACCTACGCCGAGAACGTCGACACCGAAGCGACGCTCGCGCTGTTGGCGGGGTTCATCGACCTCGACTTCTCGGAGCTCGACCCCGACCAGAAGGTCGAGCACATCGAGACAGAGGCGATCCAGGGCGCGATCAACGCCTTCACCAAGAACGATCCCGACCGCGACTGGACGGTCGGCGAGGTCGCGGAGTTCGCGGGGCTCGGGACCACCTCGCCGGTCGTTGTCGGCGACCCCGAACAGGTCGCCGACCGGCTCGAGTACTGGCACGAGGAGGTGGGGGTCGACGGCTTCAACCTCAAGGAGATCGTCCGACCGGGGACCTTAGAGGACTTCGTCGACATGGTGGTGCCCGAGCTTCGGGACCGCGGACTCGTCCGCGAGGCCTACGAGGGCCAGACCCTGCGCGAGAACCTCTTCGAGGAGGCGGGCCGGACGGCGCTGGCCGAGGACCACCCCGCGCGGCGGTGAGACCGGGGACCCGTCGGGCGATCCGCCACCTCGCTTAAGTCTCTGAGGCGGGTAGATCCGAGCGTGAGGACGCGTTCGGTCGCGGTCGTGCTCGCGGTGGCGCTGATCTCGGTCGTCGGGGCCGCGTCGGGCGTCGGCGCCGACGGGACCGACCCCCCGAGTGTACGTACGACGAGTCGGCGCTGAAGGCCTACCAGCCGACGACCGCGATCGGACACCTCGACGTCGAGCCGACCGCGAGCTACGGCGGCGTCTACTCCTCGCCCGACCGCGAGACGACGGCGTACGTCTACTTCCTGCGGTACCCCAGACAGAAGGGGACGCTGACCGTCGACAGCCACGCCGAGGACCGCGAACCCGTCTACGTGCTGGTCGACGACGACACCGGGGAGGTACGGCGGATCATCTACTCGGCGTACCACTACGTCAAGGGCACCGAGACGCCGTCGGACCTGCCGATGAACGGCTCGCACGTCCGGCTTCGGGTCGTCGAACCCTGGCACCAGTACGCGCCCGCCGACGAGCCCGGGACCCGGGTCCGGTTGCGGAACTACTGCGAGGCGGTCGAGGACTGGCACGCCGACGGCTGGCGGGCGTCGAGGGCGGCCACCGAGAACCCGTGGACGATGACCGACCGGGACAGCTGGTGGCGACGCGGCTCGCTCGACTACTCGCTGTCCGAGCGCTACTGGGAATCGCGGCGGGCGTTCGAGGACGCGGTCCCGCCGATCAACGTCAGCGTCCCGTCGCTGACGGGGCGACCCGAGCCCACACCCCCGTGAGACGGCGTCCGACGCCGCGGTCGGAACGTCCCGGTCGACTCAGTACCGATAGAGGGTCGTCACGTACGGCAGGCGGTTGTACAGCCAGACGGCGACCGGGAGCCCGACCACGGTCAGCGAGACCACGTACGCCAGCCCCATCCAGGCGAGGCTGGCCCACCATCCGACCAGCAGAAAGTAGACGGCCCGAACCGCCAGATTCGGTTGTTCGCGCGCCCCCGAGCCCGCGACCAGCGACCCCGACCGCTCTTTGAGCGTCAGCACTTTCGGGACGGCGTTTATCATCTTGATGCCGACCGGGAGCCCGACGATCGTCACCGTGAGCACCCACGCGGCCGTGAGCCACAGCCCGGTGGCCCACCAGCCGACGAATAGGTACCAGAGCGCCCGGACCACCAGCGAGTGCTGTTTCCGTCGAGTCGACATGCGTCCTCGGGGAACTATCGCTTCGGGACATATGCCTTCCGGTGGCACGACCGCCGGGTTCGGGAACCGAGCGCTTTTGACCCGGCGCTCCGACACCACGCACATGACCGACTCCCTCGAGATCCTGCTGACCAACGACGACGGGATCGACAGCCCCGGCATCCGCGCCCTCTACGACGAACTCGCGGCGGTCGGGAACGTCACCACCGTCGCGCCCGCCGACGACCAGAGCGCGGTCGGCCGGGCGATGTCCTACGAGGTGGCCGTCGAGGACCACGAACTCGGCCACGCGGTCCACGGCACGCCCTCGGACTGCGTCGTGGCCGGCCTCGCCGAGATCGGGCCGTACCCGGACGTGGTGGTCTCGGGCTGTAACAAGGGCGCGAACCTCGGAGCCCACATCCTCGGCCGGTCGGGCACCGTCAGCGCCGCGGTCGAAGCCGCGTTCTTCGGCGTGCCCGCGATCGCCGCCTCGCTCCACGTCCCCAACGACGAGTGGCCCCGCGAGACCGCGGTCGACGAGTACGCCGAGGTGGCCGAGTCGGTGCGGTATCTCGTCGAGGAAGCTCCCGACGCGGGCGTGTTCGAGCACGCCGAGTACCTCAACGTCAACGCGCCTCTCCCGACCGAGGAGCACACGCCGATGGTGGTGACCCGGCCCTCCCACGTCTACGACATGGACGCGACCCGAGACGGCGACGGCGTGGTCTCGCTCCACGACAACACCTGGTCGCAGATGGAGTCGGACACGCTCCCGGACCCCGAGGGGACCGACCGGCGAGCGGTCTACGAGGGCAAGATCAGCGTCTCGCCGCTGACCGCGCCCCACACCACCGAGCGCCACGAGGCGCTCGACGACCTCGCCGAACGCTACTGATCACGCGAGGAGCGGTCGACCGAGAGAACAAACATATAGGTGCCCGAGCGCGTCTGCAGAACCATGTCGCGAACGCTCCGCGAACTGCTCGACGGGAACGCGGCCCACGCCGCCGACTTCGAGACCAGATTCGACGCGGTTCAGGACGCCCAGCACCCCGAGGCGGTCACGGTCTGTTGTTCCGATTCGCGAGTCCTCCAGGACCACGTCTGGGGCAACGACGAGCCCGGCCGGCTGTTCACCTGCGGTAACATCGGCAACCGGGTCGTCCAGCAGACCGCCGACGGCGAGGTCGTCTCGGGCGACGTCCTCTATCCGATCGAGCACACGGGCACCGACACCGTCGTCGTGATGGGTCACACCGGATGCGGCGCGGTGACGGCGACGTACGACGCGCTGACCGACGGCGTCTCCGAACCCCCGGGGATCGACCACTGCCTCGATCTGCTCGCGCCCCACCTCGAACCCGGCGTCGAGGCGCTCCCGGCGGACCTCGACAGGGCGGCGGCGATCAACCGGCTCGTCGAGTACAACGTCGACCGGCAGGTGGCGTTCCTCCGCGAGAGCGACGAGGTCCCCGACGGGACCGACGTGTTCGGCGTCGTCTACGACTTTCAGGACGTCTACTCCGGGCGGCGCGGGGAGGTCCACGTCGTCAACGTCGACGGCGAGCGAGACGTCGAGACGCTCCGGGACGCACACCCCGAGGTGGCAGACCGGATCGAACGCCGCTGGGAGTACTGACTCGGACGACGCGAGAGAAGTCGGGGACGACCGCGACGCGCCTCATCCGAACGTTTTTGAAACACCCTCCCCGAGGACGGTGTAATGCACCGACCCTCGTCCGATCCTTCGAACGGGGAGTCGTCGCTGTTTCATCTCGTTTTCGTCTGGTTGCTCGTCGGGCCCTCGTTTTTCGATCTCGGATGGGACGTAGCCGATGCAGTCCCGGTCTCGGGTCCGCTCTCTTCGATGGGAGCCGGCTTGGTCTTCGGAACTGTCGTCGTCGCCGTACTCTGGATCGCGGGGTTCCGCCCCTCGCTTTCGGCCGGTGGCGGCTACTTCATCGCCGAACTGGCTTCGCACGCTCTACTGACTCTTGGCGGGAGCCTGTTCGTCGTCTCCGAAGGGACGCTCTCACCGTGGAGCGAAGTTTCGGTTCGGAGCCTCTCGATAACACTCGCGGCCGCGCTCGTCTTCACCAGTTCGGGAAGACGGATTCGTGCCGACATCTGGAAGCGGGGACGGAACCTCGTCAAGACGCCGCCCGACGTCGACTCGTAGACGGCCGCTCTGACTATCCTGGGTCCCGTTAGCGACGCTTCCGGTGTTCCGGCTTGAGGCCCGATTATGCAATCTGGCTTATGGAAGGCGGTATGCGTCTCGTCGACCTCGCGCAACTGGTCGGTGCAGTTCTGCTCGCACTGCTCGTCGTCCCACCGGTCGTGTACGTCGCATTTCACCCGAGCGTGAACTTCTGACCGGCGCCGCTGGCGTGTGGATGCGAGTGCCGCTGTCCGTCGCCGGCGTGATTTTCGCCACCGCCCTCTGGGGAGCCCTCCGGGTGGTCGAGTGAGACTACGCACGAACAGCACGAGTCGACGGCGCCGCGCTCGGTGTTACCTGCTCTCGCGTTGCTCGACCTTGTTCAGCTCGATCAACAGCCGAAAGATCGCCTTCACGAGGTTGTCGTCGACGTCGAACTTCTGGGCGTTCGCGCCCGCCCGGTCCATCACGCGCTGTTCTTGGTCCTCGTCGGTCGTCGGCATGTCCCGCTGGTCTTTGACCTCCGCGACCGTCTCGGCCACGTAGGTCCGGCGCGCGATCAGTTCCACGATTTCCCGATCGATCGTCTCTATCTCTTCGCGGAGCTCCGCGAGGCTCATCTCGTCCGGCCGCCGTCGTTGCGTGTTGTCGTCAACCATGTCGTACCCTCCAGTTCGTTCCATCGGTCGCGGACCCCGGCGAGCGCCTCGCGTTCGCCGACCGCGACGAAGCTCGGTCCGGTCCCCGACAGCGAGACGCCGGCCGCGTCGGGGAGCGCCGACAGCATCGGGTCGGCGGGGAACTCCAGCGCCGCGCAGAACGCGAAGCCGTTGACCGTCATCGCCTCGGCGTACCGGCCCTCGAGCGCGAGGTCCGCGACTAACTCCGCGACCGGCGCGATGCGTTCGCACCGCGAGACGTCGGCGTCGGCGCTGTAGGCGGTCTCGGGCGGCGTCCACACGAGCACGTCCCACGAAACGTCCTCGTGGGCGAGCAGTTCGTCGGTCCGGTTGTCGGTGACCGTGACGCCACCGAGCATGCTCGCGCTCGCGTCGTCGAACGCGCCGGTCACCGTCACGCCGGCGTCGCGGGCCGCCTCGACCCCGAGCCGACAGGCCGCCTCCCGTGGCACCTCCTCGGCGATCCCGAGCGCGTCGAGAGTCGCCAGCACCGTCGCGTTCGCCGCCGCGCTCGAACTCTTGAGCCCGGCGGCCATCGGCACCTCGCTGTCGGTCCGAACCGACCCGCCCGAGAGATCGCCGTCGCCGTATTCCGCGAGCGCGCGCTCGACGCACCGTTCGATCAGCTCCGTGTCGGCGTCGGGCGCGTCCGCGATCTCGCCGGCGACCGTCCCCGAGTCGTCGAGTTCGACCGTCGCGGTCGTCTCGGCGTCGATGGCGAACGCCGACCCCTTGCCGCAGGCGAGGGCGTTCAGCACTGTTCCCGCCGCGGGCGCCGAGGCTCGACCGTCCATGTGTGTCCGTCTCTCGCGGGGGGTATTGACGCTGGTGGTTGGCGCAAGACCGACTCCGGAGCCGACGAGCGCCGCCGTCCGAAGCGCGTCCCTTTTCCCGATACCTCGCCAATTCCCGGCCATGAGCGCGCGCAACGACGTGGCGCCCGACACGCTCGGCGTCGAGCTGACCGAGGACGGTATCGTCGTCGAGTACACCGACGGCCGGGAGACGTTCTACCACGGGGTGCCGACGAAGGTCGACGGCACGCTCCGGACCCAACCGGGCAAGCTCGTGCAGGTGCTGGTCACCGATCCGACCGAGACCGAGGGCGTGCTGATGTACGTCAACGACCGCAACACCCACGACGAGATCCTCGAAGAGACCGGCGTCGGGCGCGTGATGCTCGACCCCGGCGAGGCGGAGTCGCTGTTCCCCGGCGTCGACGTGCGGATGGACGGCTACGCCATCGAGATCGAGGCCGACCCGGAAGTCGCCCGGGGTCGGGTGTTCGTCTTCGAGGAGGACCAGCTCGGCGAGTCCTCCTACGAGTTCGTCGACGAATGAGCCTCCCGAAACGCTGGCGCGAACTCTCGCGTACGACGGTCGGGTCGGTCCCCGAACGGTACGGCGTGTACGAACTCGGCGACGCCGACGGCGAGGTTCTGTCCGTCGAGTGGGGCGTCCTGCGGGACGAACTCAAGGACGCGCTGGCGTACGCCGACGCCGAACGGGTCCGGTGGGAGGCGTGTGAATCCGAGCGCCACGCGCAGGAACTGGCGGCCGAACACCGCGAACGCGCCGGCCTCTGAGCCGTTCGGAGAGTTGAGCCGTTCGGAGAGTCGAGCCGACCCGGATCGAGTGTGGCGGGTCGGCGCGGCCGTCACTGGATGTACGAGGGGTCCTCGTGGTCGCAGTTTTCTTCGTGCTGCTCGGCGTCGCCCTCGTCGTCGAACATCATGCCGCAACCCTCGCACTTGTACCACGTCATGTCGTCGCGCTCGGTTTCGACCACCATGTTCGATGGTACAGCACACGAAAGTAAATCGTTTGCCCCGAGACGCGGGCCGGTCGCGGTGTCGGTCCGGAGATTCACGTCCCGCCCGACAGGGGAATCCTCAAGGCGGTAGAGCTATCAGAGGTTGACATGAACGCGAAGGGATCGGCCGCGGTCGAACTCACCGTGCAGGGCGCCGAAAAGCGGGACGCCGGCCGGGGGATCGCCCGCATCCCCGAGTCGGCCCGCGCGACGCTGGGGGTCCTGAGCGGCGACACCGTGGTCATCGAAGGCGAGCGCGACACCGTCGTCAAGGTGTGGCCCGCGGGCACCGGCGTCAGGTCCGGCGTCGTCCAGATCGACGGCGAGACCCGGACGAACGCGGGGGTCAGCATCGGCGACGGCGTCACCGTCCGGAAGATCTCGGTCGAGGACGCCGACGCCGTCAGGCTGTCGCCGACCGCGCAGTTCTCGGCCGACGATCGGGAGACCTTAGAGACCGCACTCAAGCGCGCGCTTCGGGACCGCCCCGTCAAGGAGGGCGAGCGCGTCCGACTCGAACGCCTCGGCGACGCCGGCACCTTCCACGTCGCCGCGACCGATCCGGACGGCGTCGTCCGGGTCTCGGCCGAGACGGACGTGTCGGTGTCGCTTGGCGACGATTCGACGCCGACCTCGATCCCGGTTCTGAGCGGCGACGACGACGCGCCCAACGAGCCGACGGGCGCGACCTACGAGGACATCGGGGGCCTCGAAGAGGAGCTCCGGCGGGTCCGCGAGATGGTCGAGCTCCCGCTGTCGAACCCCGCGCTGTTCCGGCGGCTCGGCATCGACGCCCCGAAGGGCGTCTTGCTGTACGGCCCGCCGGGGACCGGCAAGACCATGATCGCGAAGGCGGTCGCCAACGAGGTCAACGCCCACTTCATCACCGTCTCGGGGCCGGAGGTCATGCGCAAGTACAAAGGCGAGAGCGAAGAGCGGATCCGCGACATCTTCCAGGAGGCCCGCGAGGAGGCGCCCACGATCGTCTTCTTCGACGAACTCGACGCCATCGCGAGCGAGCGCGACGAGGAGAGCGACGTCGAGAACCGCGTGGTCGCCCAGCTCCTGTCGCTGATGGACGGGCTCGAATCCCGCGGGCAGGTCATCGTGATCGGCGCGACCAACCGCGTCGACGCAATCGACCCCGCGCTCCGGCGGGGCGGACGGTTCGATCGGGAGATCGAGATCGGGGTCCCCGGCGAGGCGGGGCGTCGCGAGATTCTCGACGTTCACACCCGCGGGATGCCCCTCGCCGACGACGTCGACGTCGACCGGCTCGCGGCCGGCACCCACGGCTTCGTCGGCGCGGACCTCCACGCGCTGGCGACCGAGGCCGCGATGGCCGCGCTCCGGCGGGCCCGGGACGCCGGGGCCGACGACGAGGAGCTGATGGACGTCGAGGTGACCCGACGGGACTTCGAGACCGCGATGGCGTCGGTCGACCCCTCGGCGATGCGGGAGTTCGTCGCCGAGTCGCCCGACACCACCTACGACGACGTCGGCAACCTCGAAACGGCCAAACAGACGCTCACCGAGGCCGTCGAGTGGCCCCTGGCGTACCGCAATCTCTTCGAGGCGACCCGGACCGAGCCGCCGACCGGGATCCTCCTCCACGGCCCGCCGGGGACCGGCAAGACGCTTCTGGCCCGGGCGCTGGCGGGCGAGACCGACGTGAACTTCATCCACGTCGACGGCCCGGAACTGCTCGACCGCTACGTCGGCGAGAGCGAGAAGACGGTCCGGGAGATATTCGACCGCGCCCGGCAGGCCTCCCCCGCCATCGTCTTCTTCGACGAGATCGACTCGATCGCTGGCCAGCGCGGCGCCGGGATGGGCGGCGGCGCGGAGGTCAGCGAGCGGGTGGTCTCCCAGTTGCTCACCGAGATGGACGGCCTCGCGGAGAACCCCAACCTGATCGTGCTCGCGGCGACGAACCGCCGGGACGCGCTCGACTCGGCGCTGTTGCGGCCCGGTCGCCTCGAAGAACACGTCGAGGTCCCGGCGCCCGACGAGACCGGCCGGCGCCAGATCCTCGACGTTCACGCCGGCGACAAGCCGATCGGCGACGACGTGGATCTGGACGAACTCGCGGCCGACCTCGCGGGGTACACCGGCGCGGACCTCGAAGCGGTGGTCAGAGACGCCTCGATGCGGGCGATTCGGGAGGCCGCCGACGCGTGGGGCGTCGAGCAGGCCGACGCGAACGCCCACGAGATCGAGATTCAACACAAGCACTTCGAGGCCGCGATCGAGAAAGTCCGGCCGACGCTGACCGACGAGTGACGCGGTCGCGACCGTTTATGTCGATCGGCGCCCATCTCCGGTCGTGAGCCTCCCCGAAGCGGTCCGACCGCGCCGACCGCACGCGCTCGCGCTCGTGACGGCGCTGTTCCCGGCGCTGTACGTCGTCTACAGGGATGCGAACGGGGCGTGTCCGGCGGACGCCGACTGTCTCGGCGCGACCCACGTCGGCTACGCGCTCGCCGGACTGGCCGGGAGCTACCTCTTTGCCGTGCTCGCCGTCGCCGTCGTCGACGCCGAGTCGCTCGCGGCTGACTCGCCGCTCGCGCGCCTTGCGCTGTTCCCGTCGGACCTGACGCTCGGAGTCCTCGGGGCGATCGTCGCGGGGCTCGGGGCCTACGCGGTCGCGTCGCTCGCCGGGGCGGTTCCGACGGCGGTCGACGCCGCGCTTGCCCCGGTCGGCCTCCTCGTCGGACTCCCGTTCGCCGCGACGGCGGCCGCGCTCGTGCTCGTCGGGAGCGCGGTCTCGGCGACGCCGCCGTTGGCGTTCCGGTACGCCGTCGTCGCGGGATCGCTCGCGCTCACCGGCGGGTGGGTGTTCGCGCTGGCGACCGGGGCCGCGGCGCTCGTCCGGCGAGCCTCCGCGGTCGAGCCGGATCGGGAGTGAGAGCGACGGCTCCGCCCCGCGAAGTCGCGTCCCGGGAGCGAGGGTCTCGGTCATCGCCGCCCATCGGACCGCGCTCGACCGACCGGACGCGCCGGATCGGCTCCGAATGCTCGACTGATCGCGCCGGGGCGCTGAATTCGTGTCTACTCCGTAACGTATATCGGCGCGGTGATCGTCCCGTCAGTATGATTGGTGGGAGGCGGCTCTACGACCGCGTCGACGGGTGGCTAACGGGGCTCTCTCGGGTGCCGTACGCGGTCGTCTTGGGGTCGGCGGCGGGCGTCGGCGTTCTCGGAGTCGGTCTCGTATCGGGCGGTGGGCTTCCGGTGCTTCGGGCCCTCACTATGGCGCTGGTCATGTTCGGGTTAGAGTGCGCGTTCGGAGTTCACCAGACCGACGGCTGATTGTGCCGGCGATCTCTCGCGGCTTTCGGAGCCACGTCGGGGGCGAGGCTCGTAACTCCCGACGACTGACCGGGCGCAGTCCCCTACGGATCTGCGGTCGCTGTTTCCGGTGGTTCGGCGACCGCGACCGTCATCTTCGAGACGCTGTCGCACTTGGTCACCGAGTCGACGCGGTACCACTCGCCGAGGCGTATCTCGGGCAGTGGCGTCGGTTCGGTGTCGGTGGCCGACTCGGTATCACCTGCGGTCGTGGTCTCGCTCGTCTTCTCGGTCGTCGTCGCGTCCTGTAACGCGGCTTCAGTTGCAGTCTCCGGCCCGGCGGTCGTCTCTCCGACGGCGGTCTCCGGCGTAGTCGTCGTCTCAGCGGTGTCGTTCACCGCGGTCGTCTCCGGTGTAGTCGTCGTCTCGCCAGTGGCGGCGATCGCTTCCGGGGGGACCAACAGCCCCTCGTACCCGAGGTCGATGTCGCCTCTGTACGCTCTGACGATGAGCACCCGCAACTCCGAGGGATCGCCGGCGTCGCGACAGCTCGCGGGGACGGACTCGGTCGCGGGGTCGCCCTCCGGGGTACGTAGGGGCGACTGGACCTGAAACCGGTCGCCGGTCTGGAGCCCGTAGCTGAAAGCGTAGCTCGACTCCCCGCCGTCGTTCTGCGTGACCGTCCCGTCCAGCGCGGAGACGCCGCTCGCCGCCAACCCGAGTCCCGCCAGTCCCGCGGCCGCCCCCGCCCGGAGGATATCGCGCCGTCGCGGTGGTTCGCCGTCTGGCATGCGGTCTTCTCCCGCGGGTAGGGAGTTATACCGGCGGGGCTGTTCACACTGTTCACACCAACTGCGACCGCGCAACCGACGTTACACCCGCGAAAGGGGCCGTTTCGGCCTCAGTCCCAGAACGACTGGGTCCGGGCGTACTGACGCTCCTGTGCGAGGATGTCCCGGTAGAAGTCGTCTTCGTCCTCGCGGAGCTTGGCGATGATGCGGGCGGCGTTGCGCGGGCCGACGCCCCGGGCCGCCAGCGCGATGACGGCTCGTTTACCGTGGCTCTGGACCAAATTCGCGGCCTTGTACGCACGCTCGGTCATCTTCTCCTGTTCGTCGTCTTTCTCTCTGGCCCGGACGGCTTTCACGACCTCGTCGGCCCACGGGTTCAGCGCCGCGATGCGGGTCGACCCGCACTTGGGACACTCGGGCTGGTCGCGGACCCGCCGGACCGGCTTCTTGCGCTTCCAGTCGGTGCAGTGGAGACACACCAGGATGACCTCGTCGTCCCGGATGCGCTCTTTGACGGTCTGGATGACGCTCGCATCGGCGTTCTCTGGCGCGAGCAGTTCCCGGCCCGACGACCGGCCGCCGGTCCCGATCGGGGTGTGGCCGCCGGTCGTCACGACCTCGATCTCGCCCGTCCGAATCCGGGCGAGCACCTCGCTCGCGCGCTCGACCGCCAGATCGTCGTGAAACACCTCTCGGACCGCCTCGTCGTACATCGGCGTGTCTTCGAGCGCCCCGAGCAGTCGGGAGACGTTCGGGGTCGACCCCTGCCAGCTCCGGAGCGCGCCGAACTTCGCGGCGACCTGCGAGAGCTTGAACTTCAGCGAGTCGGAGTGTTTGAGGCTGAGCTCGATGATCGCCTCGACGTGGTCGGGATCGGTGTCCTCGAGCACCGCCGCGACCTCCCGGCCCGACACCTTCGACGGCACGTCCAGCTCGATCCGGTAGGGGTCGACCTCCAGGCCGACCGACGAGCCGGTCCGCTGTCCGACCAGCGACGACAGCACCCGCCCGAGCGTCTCGTTGGTCTTGTGGCCCAAGCAGGCGTTCACCACGACGCTTCCGGCGGCGTGTTCGACCACGATGCGGTCGGCAGTCGGCAACGGTGCGTCGGCCTCGGCCTGTCTGTCGAGCTGGTCGAGCGCCTCGCGTGCGGTGTGCTCGTCGGTCGGGTAGCGGTTCGTGAACTCCCGGGCGACCCCCTCGCGGGGTGCCCCGCGCTCGAACTGCGGGCCGGCGACCGCCCGCATCTCGCCCACCTCCCGGGCGACTTCGTAGGGGACGGGGATCTCCTCGCCGACCCACGAGGGGATCTCGCCGCCGGGGTCCTCGATCGGCGAGACCTGCACCGTCTCCTCCTCGTCGTCGATCTCGGAGATGCGCCACATCTCCCCGCGCTGGATGAACACCTCGCCGGGCGCCGCGAAGTTGACGACGAACCGCTCGTCGAGGGTCCCGACCTGCGAGCCGCTGGCGATGTCCTCGACCGCGTAGGTCTGCTCGTCGGGGATCATCGAGAGGTTGGCGTAGAAGTACTGCCACGTCTGGGAGGACTTCTCGATCGTGTCCTCGTCCTCGTCGACCCAGACGAGTCGGTTGCCCTTGAGCTCCCGCAACACCTCCTTGAATCGAGACTCCGGGAGGTCCCGGAACGGGTAGGCCCGCGTCACGATGTCGTAGGCTTTCATCGCCGACAGGTCCCCGAAGTCCATCACGAGCCCGACGACCTGATTGGCGACGGTGTCGAGGCTCCCGTCGTGGATCCGGGCCGGCTCCACGTCGCCGTCTTTCGCCCGGCGGGCGATGGCGAGCGCTTCGAGGGTGTCGTCGGGGCGCTTCGTGACGATGGTGCCCCGCGAGACCTCGTCGCTCCGGTGGCCCGCGCGCCCGACGCGCTGGAGCAGTCGGGCGACCTCCCGCGGGCTGGTATACTGGACGACGTGGTCGATCCGACCCACGTCGATGCCGAGTTCCATCGAGGACGTACAGAGCAGGCCGTCGAGCTCGCCCGCCTTGAACCGGTCTTCGACGTCGATCCGGACTTCTTTCGACAGCGAGCCGTGATGGACGCCCACGTTGGCGTCGAGGGCCTTGAACCGCGAACCGAGCGCCTCGGCGGTCTGGCGGGTGTTGACGAAGATCAGCGTCGAGTCGTGGTCGTCGACGATGTCGAGGATCGCCCGGACGTGGCTGGCGTACTCGACCTCGGTCGCCAGTTCGCCCGCGAGCGTCTCGTCGGCGTCGGTGACCTCGGGCTCGCGGACCTCGAACTCGACTTTGCTCCCCACGTCGACCTCGACGATCTCACACCCCCGGTCGCCGGTCAGAAACCGACCGACCTCCTCGGGGTCGCCGACGGTCGCCGACAGGCCGATCCGCTGGAACTCCCCGGCGAGCTCGACCAGCCGCTCCAGCCCGACGGTGAGCTGGGCGCCTCGCTTCGCGCTCGCGAGCTCGTGGACCTCGTCGACGACGACGTGGTGGACGTCTTCGAGGGCGGCTCGGAGCTTCGAGCCGGTGAGCATCGCCTGCAGGGTCTCGGGGGTCGTCACTAGCACGTCCGGCGGGTCGTTCGCCTGCTTTTGGCGCTGGTAGTCGGTGGTGTCGCCGTGGCGCACGTCGACGTCGAGGTCCAACTCCTCGCCCCACCACTCCAGGCGCTCGCGCATGTCGCGGTTGAGCGCGCGGAGCGGCGTGACGTAGAGCGCCGAGATGCCGAACCGGGGGCCCTTCTCGGCCTGATTCTCCGCGATGGCGTCCAGCACCGGCAACATCGCGGTCTCGGTCTTGCCGGTGCCGGTCGGCGCGACGACGAGGCCGTTCTCGCCCCGGGCCAGCGGCGGGATCGCCCGGCGCTGTGGCTCGGTCGGCGTCGAGAACCCCCGCTCGGAGAGCGCCGCCCGGACCTGATCGCCGAGGTGCGCGAAGGCCCCAAAACCCGCGGCCGACGTCTCAGTCATCGCTTCGGAGTTGGGACGCGAGGGGATTAAGCCCAACGCTAGTCACGGGTGGACGTACCACGATCGGCGGCGACAACTGTCTTTGGGACGCCGGACGAACCCCCCGCATGGGCACCGAAGTCCGATTCCGAGAGGTCCAGCGATTCCGCCGACCGTGGGCCCGGGCGACCCTACTCGCACAGGCGATCCTCGCGCTCGCGGGAGTCGTCCGGGGTCGGCGGTCGGGGCGGGCCGCCCTGAAACGGCTGGTCGGCCTCGGGGCGGTCGCGCTGGTACTCCGATCGGTTCGGCTCTACACCGAGGTACGGCCCGACGGCGTGTACGTCAAGTTCGCGCCGCTCCACCGGACGTTCCGCCGAATCCCGCTCGCGGATATCGAAGACGTGCAGGCGACGGGGTACAGTCCGCTCCGGTACGGCGGCTGGGGTATTCGGTGGCGTCCGCGCGCGTTGGCTTACACCGCCAGCAACGCCAGCGGCGTCCGACTGGAGCGGTCGTCCGGCGGGTCGGTGTTCGTCGGCTCGGATCGCCCCGACGAACTCCTCGCGGCGATCCAGACCGCCACCGACCGGGAGGTCTGATCACACCGTCCGGTACGGGCCGAGTCGCGTCCCGTCGAGCAGGTACGCCTCCGCGCCGGGCGCGGCCGCCGGGAGAAACGGCGAGAGGAACTCCTGGCCCTCGACGTTGACCCACGTCCCGCCCGCGAGGTCGTTGAACGCCGGGAACACGATCAGTTCGGCGTCTCCCGTGGCCCCGCCCTCGCGGTCGGCGAACGCCGCCGGATCGAGTCCGCCCCGGAGCCACGCCCGTTCGACCCGGCTCCCGCCCACCGCGTCCGCTAATCTGACCGCGGGGTGTTCGTGGCCGACGCAGACGGCGCCGCCGCCGAGCACCGCAGGCGCGGGCCATGTGTGGCCGTGCGCGAACCCGACGTCGCCGCGTCTGAGCCCGCCGCCGTCGGTCACCTCGCAGTCGATCCACGACTCGATGTCGCCGTCGTGGTTTCCCTTCACGAGCGTGGCCGCGACCCCGCGGTCGTCGAGTCGTTCGAGTAAGATTTCGACCTCGCCGCGCTCGGCGCCGCCCGGAGCGCCGATGGCGTGCATCAGATCGCCCAGAAAGACCACGCTGTCGGGGTCGGTGCGCTCGACCAGCGAGAGGAGTCGGTCGCGGCGCTCGCCGGCCCGGCTGTCGAGCGAGACGCCCTCCGCGCGGAGCGCCTGCTCGATGCCGGCGTGGAAGTCGGCCACGACCAGCGCGCGCTCGGTCCCGAGGTCGGCGACCGCCGCCGGGCTGTCGGGGACCGGCTCCACGAGCGCCATCAGATCGGCTTGAGCGTGTCCTCGCCCGACTCGTAGCACCGTCCGCCCATCAGCGCGGATTCGAGGGCGTCCTCCACGTCGGCGGGGGTCACGTCGTACTCCTGGACGACCGCCGCCAGCAGGGTCTCGCGGGCGACGCCGTCGCCCTCGTTGCGCTCGCGCATCGTCTCCATCACGACCTCTTCGAGGTTCTCGGGCTCGGCGTCGTCCTCGTCTTCGGCGTCGCTCGCGCCGGCCGCGTCTTCGGCGTCGCCCTCGTCGCTCTCCGCCGCCGGGCTCAGTTCGTCGGGCTCCGCGGCGCCCTCGGCGTCGTCCGGTGCGGGCTCACCGTCTCGGGGCGTTTCGGCGGCGACGTCCTCGCCGGTCGGCTGGGCGGGCTCGCTTTCGTCGGCGTCCGGTGGGGCCTCCTGCTCGGCGTCGGGGGTCTCGATGTCGGCCTCGCCGGGGTCGTCGACCTCCGTCCCCGAGGAGAACTCGAGACCGTACTCCGCTTCGACCTCCTCGCGCTCCTCGTCGTCGAACTCGTACATCTCGTCGCCCGCGCCCGCGGTGCCGATGTCCGGCCCCTCGTCGTCCGGGTCGGGTTCGTCGACCTCGTCGGTCGGGGCGTCGACCTCGTCTTCGACTGTCGGCGGCTCGTCGGTCCCGATTTCGTCCTGAAGGGCCGCGGCGTCGTCGGCGTCCTCGACGCTCGGTTGCTCTCCGTCCGAGCCGGCGTCCCCGACGGTGCTGGTCGGCGCTTCCCCGAGGTCGGGCGTCTCTGTTTCGCTCGTCTCGGTCTCGGCCATTTCGGCCTCACTCGTCTCGGCCTGAGCGGGCTCGGACGCCGGAGTCGTCTCGGTCGCCTCCGGCGCCGTCGCCCCGTCGCCGGCGGGTTCGCCTTCGGCGGCTTCGCTCGGTTCGCCGTCCGCCGACGGCGCCTCTGCCGCCGTGCTCGGCTCGTCGATCGAGTCCGCGTCGGACGGGTCCAGTTCGGCGACCGAGTAGTCGAGATCGAGGTCGGCGTCGCCGCCCTCGTCGGGCGCGAGGTCGAGCGGCCCCACGTCGTCGGCGTCGATGTCGCCGGCGACCACGCGGGCGGCGTCGAGCGAGAGATCGCGGACCGCCGCGAGGTACGTCTCGGCCGTCCCGTAGTGGTCGAGCGCGAGCGGGATCCCCGCCGCGAGGCCGGCGTCGACGCCGGCCGATTCGAGCGACTCGCCGAGCGCGTCGCCGGTCGCGCCCGATTCGAGCGCGTCGGCGACCGTCGAGACCCGTCCGAGCGTCTGCTCGGCGGTCTGGACCACCCATCGGTCGCGGGTGTCGGCGTCGACCGCGTTGATGGATTCGGGTCTGACCGAGGTGAACACCCGATCGCTGTCCTCGGGCTGGAAGGTCCGAGCCTTGCCCGTCACCGCGACGAACATCGGCGGCTCGGCGCCCTCGAGGAACGCCATCTCGTCGGGCTGGTACTGGCCGGCGTAGACGACGAACGCGCCGGTCGGGTCGACGATGCGGGCCCGGAGCACGTCGTCGCTGACCTGCTCGACCTGCGTGAGCACGCCGACCGCGAACAGTCGGTTCACGCGCGCGCCAGTGGGCGTGACGACGTAGTTGGGCGCGCGCTCCTCGTCGCTCTCGGAGTGTTCGAAGTCGGCGTCGTCGAACTCCGCGGCGAAGAGTCGCCACGCGACCTCACGGCGGCCCGCGCCGCCCTGCCCGTTCTCTGGGTCGCTCATTCTGCCACCTCCGCGAGCAGGCGCTCGGCCCGCTCGACCGGCGAGTCCTCGCAGGCCTCGAACTCGGTCACTTCGAGGTTCGCGCCGTAATCGTCGACCGAGAGGTTCCCCCGAACGCGGAACTCCCGACCCACGATCTCCTCGCGGATGTCGTCGGCCACGACCTCCTTGTCCATCGCCTCGCGGGCCTGGGCCTTGGCGTCCTCGACGTCGCCGCCGTACACCTCCTCGGTGCGCTCGGCGTCGAGCACCGCGGTGACCGTGCCCGTGCCGTCGTCGAGGATGGCCTTCACCCGGAGGTCGTCTTGCCCGTCGACGTCGCCGTGGCTCCGGCACTGACCGTTCTGGGTCACCCGGCCACACTCGGGACACCGCTCGATGAGGCCCGAGCCGTCACGGACCGCAACGATGCTACCGAGGATCTCGACGTCGTACGCGCCGCCGGTGTCGACGGCCTCCCGGACCGTCATCCGGGTGCCGGTGTCGCTCACGTCGAGTTCGCGGTCGAGCCCCGCGACCGTCGTGAACTCCGAGAGGTTCACCGACGGGACGCCGCGAAACTCCCTGACGTAGACGTCTTCGAGCCGGAGCTGTGCGCCCTCCGCGACCTCGGGGCGGGCCTCCCAGTCGGTGAACGGGAGCCGCGCGCTCTCGTCGGCGAGCACGCCGCTTTTGATCTCGGTCTCGCCGTCGCGGCCGTCGATGGTCTTGGTCTCCGAGTCGACCGCCGACACGTCGAGGTTGATCCCGCGGTCGCCGGGTTCGAGGTCGGCGAGGTCGGCGTCCCCGCCCACCTCGTAGGGCACCTCGATGTCGTCTTCCATCGCGACGCTCGTGCTCTCGCCGAGGTTGAGTTCGGGGCGGCCCTCCCACTCGCGGACGCCGGCGTTGCCCGCGGTGATGGTGTCGCCCGCAGAAAGCCCGAAGTCCTCCCACGCGGTGTAGGAGATCGTCCCGGTCTCGTCGGCGAGTTCGCCCTCGAAGATGACCTGGGTGTCGCCCTGATACCGAATCGAGCGCTTCCCGACGGTCAACACTTTCGCGGTGACGGTGACGTTGGCGTCGTCGGTCGTCACGTCGGCGACGTCGGCCCGGGCGGGTTCGCTCGATCCCCCGCCGCCGTCGCCGTACTTCCGGCGGAGGCTCTGTTTGGCCTCATCGACCGGGACGCTGTACTCTACGAGGTTCTGCAAGTCGGCTTTGACCTCCTCCTTGTCGACGCCGAGGTCGGAGGCGAGGTCCTCGGCATGGTCGTCGAGACTCATCGTCCACACCTTGCTCGGGGCGGACTAAAAGTGTTCGTCACCGGAACCGAACCGGCCACCGGAGCGACACCGACACCGACGACGCCCGGAGTTCGGCGACCAGCCACGCCAGCGCGGTGACCGCGCCGACGAGCGCCGCCGCGGCGTGGCCGAACCCCATCCACACCGGGAGGACGAACGAGACGCTGTTTATCGCCTTTCGGGGGGTGATCCCGGCGACTTCGAGCGGGTCGTCGCCGATCTCCTCGCGCTCGCGGCTGGTGAGTTCGGCCGCCGAGGCCGCGGGGCCTCCCGCGCTCTCGTCGCCGGTGGCGAGCCGCTCGACGTCGTACGGCGAGTACGTCTCGATCTCCCAGACGATCTCCCCGTCCGGGTCGACTTCGACCACGCGGTGGTTGTTGGTGTCGGCGATCAGGGTGTTGCCGTTTGGGAGCCGGTCGGCGTCGCGGGGCCACAGCATCTCCTCGTCCGACCAGACCCACGACTGCTCCCACGCGCCGTCGGACTCGTCCGACGAGGCTCGCGAACCGTTCGTTCGCTCACCCCCGTCCTCGCGCTGGTACTCGATCACCCGGTCGTTGAGCGAGTCGGCCACGACGACGGCGGGACCGCCCCGCGCCTCCGGGATGTAGTCGGGGTTGTGCTGTTCGTAGAGGACGCCGTACTCGCCGTCGGCGCCGAGCGTCCAGTTGGACTGGAGCCCGGTTTCGGGGTCGACGAACGCCACCAGATCCTGGTTCCGGAGGCTCGTCATGTACCGGCCGTCGGGCAGGCGTTCGACGTCGTTCAGGTGCGACCAGTCGGCGGGGTACTCGCCGCCGCCCGACAGCGGGAAGTCGGTCTGGGCCGACCACTCCCACGTCTTCAGGCCGGTCTCGGTGTCGACGACGTACAGCCCGTCGCGGTGGATGTCCCCGACCAGCAGTTCGTGGTCGCTCAGTCGGTCGACGTCGTGCCAGTTTGCGCCCCGGTCCTGCGGGACGACCCGCGAGTAGCGCCGGGTGACCTCGCCGGTCGTGAGGTTGACCCGCTCGACCAGCGACTGGGTGCACTTGGCGTTGCAGTGCGGGCTGTCGTACGATCGCTCGGCGACGTACTCGACGGTCGCCCGGCCGGCGTCGACCGGGTCCACGTCGAAGTAGCCGTCGTGGGTGTCGTTGCGGTAGACCACCGTCCCGTCGGGGCCGAACGCGGTCAGAGCTGCCGACCCGCCGTCTTGACCGTGGCCGGCGACCACGGTGACGTCCTCGCGGGGCTCGACGACCGGCGTGCGCTCGGCCGGGGCGAGCGAGGCTTGGGTCTCGTACGTCTCGATGGCGGCGTGGGCTGGCCCGGTGGCGTACCCGTGGCCGAGCACGGCGAGACAGACGAGGAGGACCGCGATCGCGGTTGCTCGGAGGCGTCGCATCTATCCCAACGTCCGCGACTGGAAGCATAAAACGACCGAAAGCTGTTTTCGCGGCGGGCGAGTAGCCCCGCGCATGCACGTCGTCGTCAACGCCGCGACGAGCGCCGACGGCAAGCTCTCCTCGCGCCGGCGCGAACAGATCGCCATCTCCGGCCCCGAGGACTTCGACCGGGTCGACGCGCTCCGATCGGACAGCGACGCGGTCGGGGTCGGGGTCGGCACGGTGCTCGCCGACGACCCGAACCTCACCGTCGACGACCCCGACAGCGACCGGGGGGAGTCCGACCAGCCCGCGCGAGTCGTCGCCGACTCGCGGGCCCGGACGCCGACCGACGCGCGGGTGCTCGACGAGCGGGCGAGTACCTACCTCCTCGTCTCGACTGCGGCCCCCGACGAGCGGGTCGCCGCGCTTCGGGAGGCGGGCGCGCACATCGTCACGGCGGGCGACGATCGAGTCGACCTGACCGCGGCGTTCACCCAACTGGAGCGGGCGGGCGTCGAGCGCGTGATGGTCGAGGGCGGCGGCGAACTCATCTTCTCGCTGTTCGAGGCCGAACTGGTCGACGAACTCCGGCTGTTCGTCGGGTCGACGATCATCGGCGGCCGCGAAGCCCCGACGCTGGCCGACGGCGAGGGGTTCGTCGAGTCGTTCCCGGCGCTGTCGCTGACCGGCGTCGAGCGCCTCGACGACGGCGTCCTGTTGGAGTACGTCGTCGACTAACGGGTTCGAAAAACTGTCGGCGTCCGGTTCAGTGGTCGTGGCCGGTCATCTCGCCGAACGTGGTCCCGAACCGCTCCTCGAAGAGGTCCATCGTCGCTTCCTCGTAGGCCTCTACTTCCTCGTCGACCTCGCCCTGCGCGTGGTGGACGACCGCGTGGCCCTGCTGGGCCAGCGAGAGCATCGCGAGGTCCCCAAGCACTTCGGTGCGGGTGTCCTCGCCCTCGCGGAGCATGTCGACGAGGCCGTTCGGGACGGTGAGTTCGTCGGTTTCGCCGTCGGGCGCTTCGATAGTGTACGTCGCGGTCTCGACGTCGTCTGGGTCGGTCATACGCTCACTTTCGCCGGCGGACGTAAAGAAGTGCGGGTACGCGCCCGGCGGCGCGGTCGCGGCCGCGTTCGAACACGACGCCGGCGGGTCGACTCACCCGGAGTCGCCGGTCTCGGTGGCGTTCACGATGACGTCCTGGACCGTCGTGGTCTCTTCGGTCGTGGCGTTCCCGTCGACCGTCGTCGTGGTCCCGTCGGCGGCCGTCGTCTCTGTAGTCGTTTGTTCGGTCGTCGTTTCCGTCGTCGTTTCCTCTGTAGTCGTTTCCGTCGTCGTTTCTTCGGTCGTCGTCTCTGTGGTCGTTTCCGTCGTCGTTTCCTCTGTGGTCGTCTCCGTTTCGGTCTCTGTTTGCTCTGTCTCCTCGGCCTGCTGGGTTTGGTCTTCGGCCTGTGCTCGGTCCCCGCCGCCCGTCTCCAACTGGGCTTCGAGGAGCTGGAGCGTGTCGCTGAAATAAATGGCGCTGGTGGTGAACGAGTAAGTCTGGCCCTGTTCGAGCACGCCCTCGCGCAGGAAGACGAGGTTGTACTCGCCGGGGCTACACCCGGTGTAGTTGACGATGTAGCCGTTCCAGTCGGTCGGGTCGACGACGGCGCCGTCTCCCGCGTCGGGATCGGACGGATCCACGTACCCGAGGATCTGATTGACCGTCGGCTGTTGAACTCTGCTCACCGTCTGGAAGTCGACGTTCGGGACGTAGTCGTCCACGAACACCAGCGCCGTGGTCTGTTGTTGTTGCATGGGTTCACTGACGCGTCGTCTCTCAGGAGGGAACGGTCCGGGGTCGGCTGTCTCACCCCGGCGGTCCCGTTGGCGCGACGAGCGCGGATCGTCCGGTTCGTCGCTCGTGACCGGAGTGGTCACTGTGCGAGTTAGAGGGGGTTTGTCTATCCGCCTCCACCCTCCTCGTTGTCGCCGTCGCCACCGTTCTCACCGCCACCGCCGTCCCCGCCGCCGTCACCGCCGCCGTCACCGCCACCGCCGCCACCCGATTGGATCTGGGATTCGAGCAACTGGACCTCGTTGTCGAAGAAGACGGCGTTCGTAGTGAACGAATAGGTTTCACCTTCGGCGAGCGCGCCCTCGCGCAGGAAGACGAGATTGTAGTTTCCGGGGCCACATCCGGTGTAATTGAAGATGTAGCCGTTCCAGTCGGTCGGGTCGACGACCGCTTGGCTTTGCTGTTGGTTTCCGTCCTCGCCCTGCTGAGACGGGTCGACGTAGCCGAGAATCTGATTGACAGTCGGCTGCTGAACACGGCTCACGGCCTCGAACTCGACGCCGGGTTTGTAGTCGTCGACGAACACCAGTCCGGTGCTCGCCTGCTGGACTCCGTCCTGCTGTTTCAGCGTGTCGCCCGCCACGCTCCCGCTACTAGCGAGTCCGAGTGCGGCCGCGCTCGATGCGAGCGCACCCTTTTTCATAAACGAGCGCCGCGAATCGTCGACGTCCTCTGTCGTATCCTCTCGTGCCATAGTTCTCTCCCCTCACCCCGTCTGGGGCGATTCGTACGTGCCACGGTGAGGTTCATAAAAAACGACGACTGTTCTGACTCGTAACGCCTGTTGGCGCGTTCGGCCGAAGATATTACATCGGCTTTCCAGACTGTATTATTCGTTACCTATCGACACGTCGCCGTTTATAGTCCGAGCCTTCGACCGGCGGAATCACCTTACCGACCCCGCTCTGGCGGAGCTCTGAGTCGACCGAGATCCCGTCGGTCCATGACTGCCTACAAGCGACTCCACCGTCGATTAGGAGCGACCTAACGGAGAGTCGGGATTCCGAAATCAGTCGTCCGAACTCAGTTCTGCGACGGTTTCGACGCCACGACTGGCGACGAAGCTCCCGGTTCCCTCGGCGGTGTCGATGCCCGTCGCTAGTATGACAATTATCCGTTGAACGGTCGGCGGCCTATATTCGCTGGAATCGAGTTGATACACACTCCCATGGATCAGAGGGAACCAAAACACACTGGGGTGGGACAGCGATGGCCGTGAGGAGCCAGATCGGAGCGGTCGCCGTCGCCGTGCTCGTCGTCACTGCGATGGGTGCCGTCGTATCGGCACGGACGGGCGCCGGAGACGCGACTGACGCTCCGGACGTCGCGGACGCTCAGGAGACGACGACTGCGCAGAACGAGACGGCGGTGATGCTCCGGAATCTGAGCGCGCCCGCCGAGGTAGAAGTCGGCTCGGCGTTCACCGTCCGGGCCGATCTGGTGAATCGCGGCGACGCCGAGGACGTCAGGCGGGTCAGATACCGGATCGCGGGCAACGTCATCCAGTCGACGGTCGTCCAGCTCTCGCCGGGCGACGCCGAAACGGTGACGTTCAACGTCACGGACGCCAACACGTCCGGCTTCCCGACGGGGACGTTCACGCAGGGCGTGTTCACCGACGGTGCGAACGTCACGACCAATCTGACGCTCACCGCCCCCGGCGAGACCGCCACGCCGGGCGACGAGGCGACCAACGAGACGACCGCCGAATCGGCCAACGAGACGACCGAGGCGCCACCCGATCAGACGACCACGCAAGCGACGGCCGACGAGACGGCGAGTCTCGACTTCGAGGACCAGACCTCGAACGGGAGCGCGGTCACCGTCCGTTCGGTCGCCGTTCCGGAGGGCGGCTTCGTCGTGATCCACGACAACGGCGTCGTGGAAGGCGACGTGGTAGACAGCATCCTCGGCACGTCGGAGTATCTGGACGCCGGCACGACCGAGAACCTCACCGTCCCGCTCGATCGACCCCTGAACCAGTCTCAGGAGGTCGTCGCGGTGGTGTACCGTGACACGAACGACAACCGCACGTTCGACTTCGTCACGTCGAACCGGACGGCCGACGGCCCGTACACGAAAGTCGACTCGAACGAGGCGGTAAACGGGATCGCCGTGGTCGACGTGACCGACGGCGCGACGAACGAGACGGCCTGACCGCTCAGTCGTCGCCCGCCGCGGCTTCGGCCGCGGGCTCCTCGGCTTCGAGCTCCGCGGTTTCGAGGTAGTCGTCGACGTCGAGCGCGGCTTTCGAGCCCATTCCCGCGGCGGTCACCGCCTGCTGGTAGTGGAAGTCGACCACGTCGCCGGCGCCGAAGAGGCCGGGCACGCCGGTCGCGGTCTGGCCGCCGCCGGTCCCGCCTTCGGTCTGCAGGTAGCCGGCGTCGTCCATCTCGACGCCGGTCCCTTCGAGGTACTCCGTGTTGGGGGTGTGGCCGATGGCGAGGAACACCGCGCCGACGTCGAACTCGATCTCCTCGGTCTCGGGGTCCTCGAGCTTCTGGGAGGGGTAGCCCTCGGGGTTGCGGACGAGCGTCGCGTAGTCGACGCCATCCTCGACCGAGCCGTGGATCTCGGTGACCTCGGTGTTTTTCATGATCTCGATCTCGCCCTCCTCGACTTTCTCCTGGATGCGGTCGATCCAGTAGTCCTCGGCGCGGAACTCCTCGCGCCGGTGGGCGATGTACACCTTCTCGGCGAACTTCGTGAGGAAGTTGGCCTCCTCCATCGCGGCGTCGCCGCCGCCGACCACGAGCATCTCCTCGTCGCGGAAGAACGCGCCGTCGCAGGTCGCGCAGGTCGAGACGCCGTAGCCCATCAGCTCGTCTTCGCCCGGGATGCCCAGCGTCCGGGCGCTGGCGCCCGAGGCCGCGATGAACGCGTCGGCGGTGTAGACGTCGCCGTTGGTCAGTTCGACGCGGAACGGCCGTCGGGAGTCGTCGACCGACTCGATGACGCCGTTGCGGATCTCGGTGCCGAACCGCTCGGCCTGCTCTTTCATCCGGTTGATGAGGTCGGGACCGCTGAGTCCCTCGGGGAATCCGGGGTAGTTCTCGACTTCGGTCGTCAGGGTGAGCTGGCCGCCCGGCTCGTCGCCTTCGAGCACCAGCGGGTCGTTGTTCGACCGCGCGGCGTAGATGGCGGCGCTCAGCCCGGCGATCCCGCTCCCGGCGATGATCAGCCGGCGGTGTTCGACCGCGCCGTCGGCGACGCCGGTCTCGACGCCGAGCTTCTCGTCGAGTTCGCCCGTCTCGTCGAGCGCACTGGTGTCGTCCCAGCCGCCGATCAGTTCGTCGTCGATGAACACTTCCGGCGCGGTCTTGCGGCCGTCGGCGCGCTCGACCATCTCCTCGAACAGTTCGTCGTCGCCGGTCACGTTGTACGTCTCGTACTCGACTCCCTTCTGATCGAAGAGGTCCATCGCTTTCTCGCAGTACGAGCAGTCGTCCTTCGTGTAGATTTCGACCCGCGGGTGTTCGGTCATGGTGCAATATTGACGTGCGGTGGGTATTTAGCTTGTGTTGTGTCGTCGTCTTTCCGGTAGTTCAGACGGGGGTCGCGACCGCCTCGGCCCCCAACGCGGCCGCCACCGCTCTCGAAGGGCTTACGGTTCGGCCGGTCGTGGGTTCGGCCATGGCCGCCGATCTGGGTGAGAAGACCGACCGCTACGAGGGCCTGCTCGCCGAGGCGCTCGACGCCGCCGAGATCGCTCCGCCGCCGGACTCGCCGATGGGCGAGGCCGCGGCGGAGTGTCTGGAGATGGCGAGTTCGTACCTCGAAGACGGTCGTCACTTCCGGACGAACGACGACCTCGTAAACGCCCTCGCGTCTTTTTCGTACGGCCACGCGTGGCTGGACGCGGGCGCTCGGGTCGGACTGTTCGACGTCCCCCGGGACGGCCACCTATTCACGGTGTGACATAGCGCCGAGGTCGCCGTTCCCGGCGACTACAAGAAACCTCGTCAAGCGCGACGGGGCCGGGGCTCGCGCGTCAGCGGCGACTGCCGTAACGTCGGTCGCTGTCCCCGTCGGTTTGGTTCCGTCGGTCGCCGTCGTCGTGCTGGCCGCCCTCCGGGCCGCCCGCGCCCCGCTGGCGTCGACGGCGGCCGTACCGGCGGTCGGACTGCCGGTCGTCGTTCTCCCGGCCGTAGTCGATGGTCCCGCCGGTCTCCCGACTCGTTGGGATGATGTCGTCGCGTGCGCGCTCGCGTTGGCTCGGTCCGTGGCCGCCCTCCTCGACGTACGATCCCCGACCCTGTTTTGGCTCGCCGCCGCGCGAGCGGGCGTCTCCCTGCGGGCGGTGGTCCTCGCGGTCGGCGTTCGACTCTCGGCCTCCAGAAGCGGGGTCGCCGTGTCGGCCCTCGTCGCCGCTGTGGCGCCGGCTTGACTCGCCCGAATGCGGGCTTTGGGACGCGTCGGCGTCGGTTTCACGCCCACCGGCGTACCGGCTCGTGCGGTCCTCGTCGTCGCGCTGGCGTGCCCGTCTGGCCCGGTCGCGGTCGGCGGCGTCGCCGTACCGGTTGGTGTGGCGCGCATCGGATGGGTCTCGGTCGGACCGGTCGTCGGTCTCGTCGCGCCGCTGGTCGTGGTGCGGATTCGCCATGGTGTACTCCTCCAGACAGACTTCCCCGAGCGTTTCCTTAGGCGTGCCGGCCCGGTCGGTCCCGCGGGGTCGTAACCGCGGCAAGTTTTTTCTATCAGCCTCGCACACGTATCCACGTATGAACGAAACGTACGTCCGGCTGCTCTGCCCAGAGTGTGCCAAAGATTGGCAAGAAGGCCCCGGCGAGCTCCCGGCGCCCGAGGAGATGTTTCACTGCCCGAACTGCCACGCGACCCGCCGGACGTCGGAGTTCACTCGCACCGAACGCGACCTCGAAACGCTGAAACAGTTCCAGTAGTCACTCCCCGGTCGCCGACCGGGCGCCACACGCCTCACACCGGAGTAACACCGCTCCCTGTTCGCGTTCGAGCCGCGTGTCCGGTAGTCCACACTCCGAACAGAGGACGAACTCCTCGCTGTACTCGGCGATCGCGTCCTCGATGCGATCCTGTCGAAACTCGCCGGTCAGGCGCGCGCGCCCGCTCTCGTCGATGTGGGCGCTCGTTCCGAGTTCGTCCTGCAGGAACTTCAGGACGTGTTCGCCGTCGCGGTCGAGTCGGTCGAGCGTCTCCTGAAAGTTCTCGTAGACGGTAACGTTGCCCTCTTGGCGGACCTCGGCGTCGGGCACGTCGAAGCGGTCGGAACTCCCCTCGATGTCGGGCGTCGCTTCGAGCGCCCGGTCGAGTTGATCGTCGTAACCCTCCATAGGTGAGTAGACGGTCCGGTCCGGATAAAAGTCTTTCAGATCGTGTGATTTCACCGCCGTTTCTCGGTCAGTAAGGTAGTCTTTCCGCGGAAAACGGACCGAAACGATGTGAACTATTCTCGAAGACGAACGGAACGTTTGGCGGGACGAAACCGGTCGTTTCCCGCGAATTTCACACGTCGTGTTAACGGGACTCAAGATAATACTATAACCCTGCAACTGTTAGCCACGGTTGCTCATGAAGAAGCAGGAGCTCATCCACCTTCACGGCCTGCTTGCGGAGGTCGGGAACTACTACGAAGAAGAGCACAGCACGGAAGTCGATCTCGAAGACTACGAATCTCTTGGCGTACGACCGACGTCTATTCACAAGTCGAAAACCGACCACAAGGCGGCGGTGTTTGCTATGGCAAAGTCCATCACATCGGAGATGAGCGAGGTCGAGAGCGGCGAGAAAGTCGCCGCCAAAGCCGACTGAACGCGCGGACGTACCCTAACCCTCACGATACACCTACCCGCCCAGCCGCGGCTCCCGACAGCCCGGTTAGCTCCGACACCGACGGCCGGAAACTCGCCGACTCAGCAGACGGACCGACGGCTGTCGAAATCGAAATCGAACAGAACGAGTGCAGAGCGCCGTACGCGCCGGTCTCGGCGCGCGAGGCGGTCGTCGCTCGCGACCCCGATTACTCGATGAGGTCCTCGAACTCGGGGAGCACTTCGTCGTCGTCGCTCTCGTCGGCCTCGCTCACGTCGTCTCCGGAGTCGGTCTCGGTCTCGGAGTCGGCGTCGCCCTCGTCGTCGTCTTCGATGACTTCGACTTCGAGGACCGTCAGCGGGATGTTCTCGAGGCGCTGGCCGATCTCCTTCCGGGCGATCCGAGAGGCGTGTTCCTCGCGCTCGACGTTGTACACCGTCATTTCGAGTTCGAGCGCCACGAGGCTCTCGTCGGCCGCGATGAACGCGGGGTCAAGGCCCTCGCCGCAGTGGGGACACGACCGCTCGCCCATGTTTATCTCGACGTAGTTGAGGTCCGGGTTGAGCAACTCGCCGGTCTTCGAGATGGCGATCCGAACCGCCTCGTCGGGCGTTTCGACGTCGTAGACCGGAACCGCCGCTTCGACGACAACTCTGCAGTTCATGCTCGGGTCGAAAGTTGTAGCGCCAACAGTATCAACTTTAGCCACGGAACGAAAGGTTTCCGACGGCCCAGCCCCACGGTTCTCCCGATGGAAACGGGCTCGATACCGCTTTCGGACGTGCCGGGCGGCCTCGACGTACGAACGACCCTCGAGAGCGGCCAGACGTTCCTCTGGCGGCGCGAGGACGGCCGCGCGTACGAGTCGACGACCGCCGAGACAGCGTCGCCGTGGTACTACACGGTGACCGACGGCGAGGTGATCCGGACGCGCCAGCACGCGGGCGAACTCCGGTGGGAAGCGACCACCGACGCCGACGGTCTGCTCGCCGAACGCCTGCGTCTGGACGACGACCTCCCGGCCATCTTCGAGTCGATGCCCGACGACCCCTTGCTGGTCGAGGCCCGCGAGGCCCACGCCGGACTCAGGATCGTCGACGACCCGTTTTTCCCGTGTCTGATCTCGTTCATCTGCTCGGCCCAGATGCGAGTCGAGCGCATCCACTCGATGCAGACCGCGCTGGCCCGGACGTTCGGCGAGTCGATCCGGTTCGACGGCGAGACCTACCACGCGTTCCCGACCCCCGAGCGCCTCGCGGCCGCCACCGAAACTGAGCTCCGAGAGCTGGGGCTTGGCTACCGCGCGCCGTACGTCCAGCGGTCGGCCGAACTGGCCGCGGCGGACGAGCTCTCGGCGGCCGAGGTCCGGGACTTGGACTACGAGGACGCCCGCGAGGCGCTCCAGACGTTCGTCGGCGTCGGCGACAAGGTGGCCGACTGCGTCCTGTTGTTCTCGCTGGGCTTCCTCGAAGCGGTCCCGCTCGACACCTGGATCCAGACCGCCATCGAGGACCACTACCCGGACTGTGACCGCGGGTCGTACGCCGAGACCTCGCGGGCGATCCGGGAGGCGTTCGGCGGCGAGCACGCCGGGTACGCCCAGACGTACGTGTTCCACCACCTGCGGACCCGGTGAGAAGGCCCCGAGTTCGGCGCCGAGACCGCGCCGAATGGTCGGCTCCCGATGGTTTTAAACGGCTGAACGCCCGGGTATACCATAATGGCTTTTGAGGACCTGCTGGAGGACCCGGTAATCCAGAAATATCTTCACGAACTGGTCGGGCCGAAGGGGATGCCGGTCGCCGCCGCGCCGCCGGACGGCGAAGTGACCGACGAGGAGCTCGCCGAGGAGCTCGATCTGGAGCTCAACGACGTTCGGCGCGCGCTGTTCATCCTCTACGAGAACGACCTCGCGACGTACCGCCGACTCCGCGACGAGGACTCCGGGTGGCTGACGTACCTCTGGACGTTCGAGTACGACAACATCCCGGGCAACCTCGAAGAGGAGATGCACCGACTCCTCGATGCGCTCGAACACCGCCAGGAGTACGAGCGCCAACACGAGTTCTACCTGTGTGAGGTCTGTTCGATCCGGTTCGAGTTCGGCGAGGCGATGGACTTTGGCTTCGAGTGTCCCGAGTGTGGCTCGCCGCTGGAGTCGATGGAGAACTCCCGGCTGATCGACTCGATGAACGAGCGGATCGACCGGCTCCGCGAGGAGCTCAACGTCGAACACCTCGAAGAGGCCGAGGCATAATGGTCGTCCTCGCGACCAAGTTGTACGTCCGGGGCGACGCCCGCGAACGCGCGCTCGACGGACTGCGGTCGCTCGTCGACAACGCCGTCGGCGACCTCGACGCCGACTACACCGTCGGGGTCCGCCACGACGACTTCGCGGTCGTGACCGTCGAGGGCGAAGACGCGGTGGTCGCGCGCAACCTCCTCCGCGAGGAGTGGGGCGAGATCACGCCCGACCTCGAACCGGGCGAGACGTACGTCGGGACGCTCGAATCGTGGGACGAAGACGGGTTCGTCCTCGACGCGGGCCAGGACGTGCGGATCCCCGCGAGCGAGCTCGAACTCGGACAGGGGACGCCGATCCAGATCGTCGAGCGGTTCGGGCTGGTCCAGCACATGGCCCTGAAGTTCGTGTACGGCGGTGCGAACACGTCGTCGGACGGCTCCGCTGGCGGAGACGAGGCGGCGGGCGAGCCCAGCCGGCTCGCCGACGCCGAGCGCGACCGCCTCTACGAGTGGACCCGGGGATCGGGCCGGGTCAACGTCAACAGCGCGACCCGCGGCGAGGTTCGGGCGACGGTCAACCGCGCGGGCCACGCCAGAGACATCGTGACCGTCGAACGCCTCGGGCTCCTCGAACAGAGCATCGTCTGCAAGGACGAGACCGACCCGCCGGGCCTGCTCGCGGCCATCGGCGACTACCTGCCGGCGGAGATCCGCTGTCTGATCCCATGAATCGGCGCCTCCTGCTCGGCTTCGTCACCGTGGCGGCCCTCGCGCTCACGGCCGGCTGTACCGGCCTGTTCGGGTCCGGGGAGTTCAGCGACGATCAGCTCTCGCAGGAGGCCGACTACGACTGGGACACGTCGACCGACGTGACCGTCAACGTCACCGGCGACGAGTATCAGGCGATCTACGACCTCTCGAACGGCTCGGAGGTGACCGCCTACCAGTACGAGGCGCTCGGCGGCGAGGCGCCGGTGGAGGTCGCCGCGGTCCAGTTTCGGTACCCCAACGGGACGGTCGTGACCGCCGAGCGCCTCGACGTCGAGCGTCGCGACTCCGCGACGGTTATCCGGACGCCGAGCGACACCGGGAAGCTGGCGTACACCGTCTCTCGGCGCGGCAAGACGTTCACGATGCCGGTCACCGCCGAGGGGTCCTACGAGGTCGTCCTGCCGAAGGGGATGCGGGTCGGCCACTTCTTGCTGAGCAACGTCAGACCGGGCGATTACACCACCGAGAGCCACACCGAGACGTCCGATGGCCGGGTCCACCTCGTCTGGAACGACGTGACCGCCGACACCGTGTCGGTCCGGTACTACCTCGCGCGCGACCTCACCATCTTCACCGCGGTCGTCGGCGGGGCCGTGCTGGTCGCGCTCGTCGGGCTCGCGTACTTCCGGCTCCAGATCCGGGAGCTCGAACGCCAGCGAGAGGATATGGGGCTGAACGTCGACACCGACGACGACGAGTTCGATCAGGGGCCGCCGCCGGGGATGGGGTAACCGCCTCTTTTTGGTCGTCGGGTCACTACGTCTCGCTATGGAGGTAGCTCTCGTCACCGTCGGCGACGAACTGCTGGCGGGCGACACCGTGAACACGAACGCCGCGTGGCTCGGTCGGCGACTGGCCGACCGGGGCGCGAGCGTCGAGCGCGTGGTCGTGGTTCCCGACAGCGTCGGCGAAATCGCACGCGAAGTCAACGAACTCCGGGCGGCGTACGACGCCGTGATCGTCACGGGCGGTCTCGGGCCGACCCACGACGACATGACGATGGAGGCGGTCGCGGCCGCCGTCGGCGTCTCGGTCGAGGAACATCCCGACGCGGTCGAGTGGATCGCCGACAACACCGACTACTCGCGTGCGGACCTCGTGGAGGGGACGACCCACCTCCCGGCCGGATCGCGACTGCTTCCCAACGAGGCAGGGGTCGCGCCGGGGTGTGCGGTCGAGAACGTCTACGTCCTGCCGGGCGTCCCCGACGAGATGGAGGCGATGTTCGAGCGGATCGAAGACGAATTCGCCGGGGCCTATCGCCACGTCGCGGTCGTGGAGGCCGACGAACCCGAGAGCGCGCTGGTCGAACGCCTTGCGACGCTACGGGACCGCTTCGACGTGACCGTGGGGAGCTACCCCGGCGACCACGTTCGGGTCAAACTCCAGAGCACCGACGAGGCCGAACTCGACGCCGCGGCGGCGTGGCTCCGCGAGCGAGTCGAGACGCCTCAGCGATAGAGGTACGCGAGCCACGCGACCGTGATGGCGATTCCGACGACCGAGGCGACGATCCCCGACGCGTTGGCGGGAACCGATCCTGCGAGTGTGAACATGTCCGACGCTACCGGTCCCGCGCTCTTAACCCTTGCCAACCGCGGCGTCCGGCGACGGGGAGACTACGGGCCGTTCGGTCGGTCCGAAACGGACGCTTGAATCGACACTTACCGCCGTAACGGGGACGTACCGTCGTTCACACGTCGACGCCCGAAGCCGATTTTCGGAATCGGACGCGGCCGAAATGCCCCCTTTCCGGGCTGAACTGACGCCAACGGTCTGAGCCGTTTATTTATAAGTCGGGTGAAGCTCGGGTCGCCCGACGAAGCGGCCGTAAGAGCCGCCTAAGGGCGGGAGTAGACCAATGACACAAGAGTATCAGCAATCACCGACCAGCGGCCAGCAGACGTACGGCGCCCAACCGACCCAGCAGTCCGGCCACCAGCAGTCGACAGGACAGATGGGCCACCAATCGATGGGCCAGACGAGCCAACAGCCGACGGGCCAGTCCCAGAGGATGCAGGGCCAGACCGGCGGACAGATGGGCGGCGCACACCGGACGACACACCAGCAGGTCGGCCAGCAGTTCGAGGCCGAGATCACCCCGGAGCTCAACGAGGCGCTCGAATCGTTCGACCGCGTCGTCGAGATCGCGTCGTGGTGCGCCGACAAGTGCATCGAGAGCGGACCGCAGATGGCCGAGTGCGCCCGGCTGTGTGATGACCTCTCCGAGCTGGCTGAGCTAAACGAGAAACTGATCGCCCGCGACTCGATCAACGGCCCGGAGGTCGCAGAGACCTTCCTGCGAATCGCCCGCCAGGGGATGCCGATCCTCCAACAACACCAGCAGTCCCCGCACGTTCAGGAGACGTTTCAGGCGGTCAACTTCGCGATCGACTCGACCGAGAAGCTCCTGAAATCCATCGGCGGTCCGCAGGAGGCGGCCGGCCAGCAGGGGTTCCAGGAGCTGACAGAGAGCCACCAGTCCCAGGGCCAGCAGACCCAGACGCCACAGCCCCAGTCGTTCCAGGGCGGCCAGTCGTACTGACCCCGACGTCGCTCATTTTTCTGGGACCGGACGGCTTTTGCGACCGACGGCCGTAGCCACGCCCATGCGACGTATCGGCGTAGTCGTCAATCCGATCGCGGGGATGGGCGGCCGCGTAGGGCTGAAGGGCACCGACGGCAAGGTCGAGGAGGCCCGCGAACGCGGCGCCGACCCGCGCGCTCCCGACCGGGCGCGGGCGGCGCTGGCGGCGCTCGGCGAACGGGCGCCCGACGCCGAGATCGTGACCTACGGCGGGGAGATGGGCGAGCGGGCGGCCGAGGCGGCGGGGTTCGATCCCGAGATCGTCGGCGACCCCGCGAGCACGGAGACGAGCGCCGGCGACACCCGCGACGCCGTCCGGGCGTTCGCCGAAGCCGGCGTCGACCTCGTCCTCTTCGTCGGCGGGGACGGCACCGCGGTCGACGTGGCCCAGACCCTCGTGGACCTCGACGCCGACGTCCCGATGCTCGGCGTCCCGGCCGGCGTGAAAGTGTACTCGGCGGTGTTCGCGGTCACGCCCGAGGCCGCGGGCCGGGTCGCCGCCGACTTCGACCGGACCGAGCGACGTGAGGTGAACGACATCGACGAGTCGGCCTACCGCGAGGGCGAGGTCCGGGCCGAACTGAAGGCGCTCGCGACGGTGCCGGTCGCCGAGGACCTCCAGTCGAGCAAGCAGGTCGGCGGCGGCACGGTCGAGAGCCTCGCCGAGGGGGTCGCCGACGACGCCCGCGCCGAGTCAGAACGGCAGGCCGGCGACGGTGCGAGCGAGCGAGCGACCTACGTCCTCGGGCCGGGCGGGACGGTCGGCGCGATCAAGGAGGCGCTCGGCTTCGAGGGCTCGCCGCTCGGCGTCGACGTGTGGCGGGACGGCGAGGTGCTCGTCCGGGACGCCAGCGCCGACGAGATCCTCTCACATCTCGGCGAGCGCAACGTGGTCGTGGTCTCGCCGATCGGCGGGCAGGGGTTCGTCTTCGGCCGGGGCAACGATCAGATCTCGCCGGACGTGCTCGGGCGCTCGACCGTCGAAGTCGTCGCCTCGAAGCGCAAGCTCGACGACATCGGCGTCCTCCGAGTCGATACGGGCGACGAGGCGGTCGACGAGTCGCTCCGTGGATGGCGGAAGGTCCGGGTCGGCCGGTTCGAGCGCCGGATGATGAAGGTGGAGTAGCGTCGAAGGGGCAATAAGTGGCATCTAGGGAAGCTTAAGGTGCTCGCTCTCTGACTAGGGGCGTATGGAGACGCGGAAGGTCCAACGGCTCGGCCCCTCGACGCTGGCGATGACGCTCCCGGCGGAGTGGGCCTCGGAGAACAGCGTGGAGAAAGGCGACGAGGTGTCGCTCCGGATGGGCGGCAAGGGGACCCTGACGGTCCTGCCGGAGTCGGCCCACACCGAAGAGTCCGAAGCGGTCATTCACGCGGAGAACCTCGACGCGGACGCGGTCGAGCGCGCCATCGTCGCCCAGTACGTACTCGGACGGCGGGTGATCCACGTCGAGAGCGAGGACACCCTCGAGAGTGCACACATCAACGCGGTGTACAAGGCCGAGACCCAGCTCATGGGACTGGGCGTGGTCGAAGAGACTCCCGACAGCATCGCCATCCGGTGTTCGGTCGACCCCGAGGACTTCAACCTCGACAACCTGCTCGAACGCCTCGAGAACACGGGCTCGACGATGCGCGGAGAGGCGGTCAAGGCGCTCGCCCACGGCAACCCTGATCTGGCCCAGCGGGCGCTCAACCGCGAGCGTCAGGCGAACAAGATCTTCGTGCTGTTGCTCCGGCTGATCTTCACCGCCTACCAGAACCCGGTGTTGGCTCGGGCGGTCGACCTCGACACCGGCTTCCCGCTCATCGGCTATCGCTCGATCGCGAAGAACCTCGAACTCACCGCGGACAACGCCGAGGACATCGCGGAGATCGTCCTCGAATCCGACAGTCACACCCTCGACGTCGACGGCCAGACGATGCGGCGCATCCGGGAGTTCACCGATCAGGTCGACGAGATCACCGCGCTCGCGGTCGAAGCCGCGGTCGAGCGCGACTACGACAAGACCCGTGAGGTCGGCGCGCTGTTCCACGAGATCGGCGACCGGGAGTCCGACATCCTCTCGGATCTGCCCGAGATGGACAACGACTCGCTGCTGGCGGTCCGGGAGGTGCTGGTCAGCCTCCAACAGACCGCCCAGTACGCCGTTCGGAACGCCGAGATCGCCGCGAACCTCGCGCTGAACGAGGAGAGCGAGCACACGACGATCAACTGAGCCGCCGTCCGGTCCGGTGGGCGATCGCCGACACCGATCGCGGCTCTCTGCGTTCCCGCAGATTTTTACGCGCTTGGTTCGACCGTTGGTCAATGACAGACGCGACGGGCAGTACCGTGTTAGACAGAGCGCTGAACGGCGGGCTTCCCGAGGGGCGGACCGTGCTGGTCACCGGCGGCCCGGGCACGGGCAAATCGACGCTGGGAATGCAGTTCCTGCAGGCCGGCCTCGAGGCGGGCGAGCGCTGCCTGTTCGTCAGCACCGAACAGACCGACGAGGAGGTGCGGGCGTCGTTCGAGTCGTTCGCGTTCGATCTCGACCACCCCGACCTCACGCTCACGTCGCTCCACGCCCGGTCGGGCGAGACGCTCGAAGACGACGAGGAGGTGTTGACCCTCCAGACGCTCGACGGCGGGCCAACGCTCGACGACAACTACGCGGCGCCGTTCGAACCCCAGTACATCGTCGAAGAGCTCTCGTCGTACGGACCGGTCGACCGCGTGGTGCTCGACAGCGTCTCGGGGCTGTCGGCGATGGGCGAGGACTACGACACCTACCGCCGGGCGGTGTTCGACCTCGTCAGGCTGTTCAACGACGAGTTCGGCGCGACCGCCATGCTGACCGCAGAGCAGAGCGAGGCCACCGGCTCGGTCGAGGGCACCCAGTCGGTCGCGGCGTCCGACGCGATCCAGTTTAACACCCACGGCGTGATCCGACTGTGGCGCGAGAACGTCGAGGGCGACTACCACCGGTTCGTGGAGGTGATGAAGATGCGCGGGGTCGATCACGACACGCGGGTCTTCGAACTGGGCTTCGACGACGCGGGGCTCCGGACCTACCCGCGGATGCGGACCCACCCCGGCGAGTTCCGGCCCGACGAGTACTTCGAGACGGGGATCGAGGGCCTCGACGCGCTCATGGGCGGGGGCGTCGCGCTCGGGGGGAGTCTCCTGTTGCAACACGACGGTCAGGCCAGCCCTCACTCCGTGCTGACGAACCTGATCGCCCGGGCGATCGAGGCGGACATGTCGATCCTGATCGTCCCGCCGGTCGAACTCCCCCCCAAGCGGCTCCGGTCGATCATCGACGAACGGGTCGGGGACATGGACGACCTGCTGAACGACGACCGGCTCTTTCTGCTCGACTACACTAACATCTGGGAGAACACCAGACGCAACGTGTTCAAGCCGGTCGCCCACGACGACGAGACCACCGAGAGCGTCTTCCGGACGGTCCAGGATCGGTCGGCCGACCGGCCGGTGTTGAGCCTCGTCAACATCGAGGCACAGCTCCCGGTCCTCGACGAGGACGAGCTCCGTCGAGTCCGCTTCTGGGAGGAGGAGAACTTCTACCGACCCGGCGACACCTCGGTGTACTTCTTCAATCCGAAGACGGTCGGCGAGGAGCTGTCGATGTTCTACAAGAACGGCGCGTGGCAGGTCCTGCGGACCTGGATCGACGCCACCGGGCTCCAGTACGTCAAGCTCGAAAAGTCCCCGAGCGGCTACATGGGCTCGACGCGGCTCGTCGAGTACACCGACGACGAGCCGTACATGACCGTTCAGTCGCCGCCCCGTCCCGCCGACGGGGGTGGCCGCTGATGGCCGACGCCTCCGACGGGGCGGTCGGTCCGGGGACGAATCACCTCGTTCTGAGCGATCGGATGAACCCCGAGCGCGTGCGGTTGTGCTACCGTCTGCTGACGGCGCCTTCGGTCGACCCCTCCGAGATCAACGTGATTCAGGTCTCGTACACGAAGTCGGCCGAGGACATCGTCGCCGAGTGGCGAGAGCACGTCGGGACCCTTCCGGCGAACCTCTACGTCGTCGCGACCCAGAGCAGTCGGGGGCTCAACGACGAGTCGCCGGTCGAGGAGAACGTGACGGTCGTGACCGCCCATCCCAACGATCTGACGGGGCTCGCGATGCGACTGCGAGACATCGTCAAAGAGGGGCTGTCGGACGACCGGCCGCTCACCGTGGGGTTCGACTCGCTCACGCCGTTGCTCGAGTACAACGACGTCCAGTCGACCTACAAGTTCCTGCACATGTTCACCGGGCGGCTCGCCGAGGTGAACGCCGTCACTCACTTCCACCTCGATCCGAACGCGTTCGAGGACAAGACGGTCCACAAGCTCAAGACGCTGGTCGACCAGATTCACTCCCTCGAAGAGTAAGTCCGGCCCGTCGTCGGGCCGCGGTCGGTCAGTCCGCGCTCGCGAGCTCGCCGTCCTCGCTCGCCGCCGCCTCGGTGGTCTTCTCTGCGGTCAGCGGGTTCCGTCGGGTGATCCCGCAGTCGAACGCGGGGTGCTCGGCGAAGTGACGCACCAGCATGTGGCGCCGCGAGCCCGTGATCCCGGTCCGGCCGACGTGGTCGGCGGTGAACTCCGCGGGGAGCCGGTCGAACATCCGGCGCAACGCGCCGAAGCTCTCGAACACCTTGGAGTTGCCCGCCGAGTCGGCGCCCCGCCGGGACACCTCGTAGGTGCCGTCCTCGCGGTGGACGCCCGCGGTCCGGAAGAACTCCCGGCGCTCGGTCAGCGCGGACCCGACCGCCTCCTGCAGGTCCGCGGCCTCGTCTCTACTCAGTTCGTAGTCGTCACCGTCGACCGCCAGAACTATCGATTCACCGTCTCGTCGTACCGTTACGTCGTTCTCATCGACCGAGAAGAACTCGATCAGGAGCCTGAACACTCCGGGTCATGTACTCGTATCTCTTACCTCGGGCATTAAAGTTCTACCGGCGAGCGCAAAGGTTACGCCGACGCGTCCGTCCTCGCGGGGTTCGACGGCTCGCAAGCCCGTGTGGTGGCGAGCGCAGACTTCGACGGGCGGGGCTCGGAGTACTCCGGGCATACCGTCGAGTAACGGTGGGTTGGGGCTACGCCGTCGCGGGCGAGGCCGGCGACGCGAGGTCTGGGCGGCGAGTAGAATGAACTAAGTTGGGGCCGGCGAAAGCACTCGGCATGGCCGAACACGAGACGGTTTCGACCGACAAAGGTATCGGACTCGCCACGCTGTTCACGCTGTTGGCCGTCGTCGCCGCCGGGGCGATGCTCCTCACGCCGGGGAGCCAACTCGCCGCGTGGGGGTTCGCGGGTGCGATGATCGGCGGCGTACTCGCGGTCGCGGCCGTCCACCTCTTCTGGCGGTAACCGGGTCGGGCACGTTTCTCGCCGGGCGGGAAATCGTTAAGGGTGCGAGCGCCCTATAGGGCGGTGAGGATGACTGACTACACCGACGAGGAACGGCGCATTATCGCGTACCTCAGCGAGAGCGTCTCGCGCGGAGAGCGATACTTCCGCGCGAAGAACATCGCCGAGCAGCTTGGTCTGTCGTCCAAACAGGTCGGTGTTCGACTCCCGCGGCTCGCCGAGAAGACCGAGGAGGTCGACATCGAGAAGTGGGGGCGTGCGCGCTCGACGACGTGGAAGGTAACGCCGAGTTAGTCCGGCGGCTTTTTGGCGGCGTGGCCCCAAGGCCCGATATGACAGTCCGGGTGGAGCGGACGTTCGAGCTCGACGTACCGCCGGAAGACGTGTGGGAATTCATCTCCGACCCGGAGCGACGGGCAAGCGTCATCAGCGTCGTCAAAGATTACGAGCGGACGGGCGAACACTCCTCGATCTGGCACATCTCGGTCCCGATTCCCTTTCTGGACGCGACCGTGGAGGTCGAGACCGAGGACGTCGAACGCGACCCGCCGACCCACGTCAAGTTCGTCGGCAAGTCCTCGGCGCTCCGAGTGACCGGCGAACACGAGATACAGGAGACCGAGACCGGGAGCCGGCTCGTGAACCAGTTCGTCGTCGAGGGCAGGGTCCCCGGCATCGAGGGTTACTTCAAGAAGAACCTCGACGACGAACTCGACAACCTCGAAGACGCCCTCAGCGAGGAGGCGACCGCGTGAGGCTGGCGCTGGCCCAGCTCGACGTCGAGTCGGGCGCGGTCGAGCGCAACCGACGGCGGGCGCTCGACGCCGTCGGCGCGGCCGCCGACCGGGGCGCTGATCTCGTGGCGTTGCCCGAGATCTTCAACGTCGGCTACTTCGCGTTCGACGCCTACGCCCGGGCCGCCGAACCCCTCGACGGGCCGACCCTCTCGGCGATCGCCGACGCCGCCGCCGACCGCGACGTCGCGGTGCTGGCCGGGAGCATCGTCGAGGACCTCGCCGAGACGGAGGGCGTCCAGACGCCGGCCGACGAGGGGCTGGCCAACACCTCGGTGCTGTTCGATCGGGACGGGATCCGGCGGACGGTGTACCGCAAGCACCACCTCTTTGGCTACGAGTCCGCCGAGGCCGAACTGCTGGTCCCGGGCGAGTCCCTCGGCGTCGCGAGCCTCGACGGCGCGACCGTCGGGATGACTACGTGCTACGATCTGCGGTTTCCGGAGCTGTACCGCGAACTCGCCGAGCGCGGCGCCGACCTGATCGTGGTGCCGAGCGCGTGGCCGTACCCCCCGGGTCGAACACTGGAAGCTCCTCCCGCGGGCCCGCGCGGTCGAGAACCAACTGTTCGTCGCGGCCGTCAACGGCTCGGGGTCGGACGACGACGCCACGTTGCTCGGACGGTCGACGGTGTTCGACCCGTGGGGGACCGCGCTCGCGAGCACGGGCGACGAGCCCGACCTCGTGGTGACGGACGTCGACCTCGACCGGGTGGGTCGGGTCCGCGAGGAGTTCCCGGCGTGGCACGATCGGCGGCGCTGACAGCTCACTCAGCGTACGAAAACGCCTATCCTCGTCGTCGCTGTACGACAGGCCCGTAATGGGGGGATCTGATCCGGAACGGACGCGGGGGGTATCGCTCGATCGCCGGACGTTCGTGAAACGGAGCGCCGCGGGGTCGGTGGGCGTCGGTCTCGGCCTCGGATTCGGCTCCCAAGACGAGTCGACGCCCGAGGAGTCGGGCATCCAGACCTACGACTTCGTCGTCCCGGAAGACTCGGTGCCGGGGACCAGTTACGTCAACAAGTTCCTGTTCGTGACGGCTTCCCGGCGCGAGCGTGAGTCGGTCCCGTTCGCGGGGTGTTTCGAACGGACCGAGGAGCGAGACGTGGACAACTTCGACGAAGGGGCGTACGTGTGGGACGGCGTCGTGGTCGACGCCACCGACTCGCTCCAACTGTTCGGCGGGGACGATGCTCTCGAACGGATACGCCGGATGCTCGAAGGCGACGTGGAGTTCCCGGACGCGCTCACCGGAGGGATCGGGAGCGTCACGGAGACGAGGCTTTTCACGCCGGTTTCGGCCGGCGCTCTCCCGCTCGACGAGGGCTACCGGGTGGTCGGCGGCGAGAACTGTGACGCCGGCTACGTCCGACTCGAAGCTCACGAGCTCGCCGAAGAAGTGACCGGGAACTGAGTCGGTCGGCCGTCGAAACCCGAACGTTAATTACTCTCTGTACAAATATACGACAATAGACAGATGTCTGGGGCGGTAAGTGGAACCGACTCCGGGACCGTCGACGGCGACCGGAGCACGGCCCGACCCTCGCGGGACGCGATGTTCGACCTGCTCGGAAACGCGCGTCGTCGGCGGACGCTCCGCCACCTGCTGGACGAGTCGCGCATCTCGATCACCGACCTCAGCGCCCGGATCGCCGCGTGGGAAAACGACACGACCGTCGAGGCGGTCTCTGGACGCCAGCGCAAGCAGGTGTACTCCTCGCTCTACCAGACCCACGTCCCGCGGCTCGACGACCACGGGCTGGCGCGCTACGACGCCGACGACCGCGTTGTCGAACTGACCGGCGACGCCGCGTACCTCCGGCGGTTCCTCGACGTGACCGAGCCGGCCCGGCCCCGAGACACCCGCCGGTGGAGCCGGTATTTCTTCCTCACCGCGGTCGTCGGCAGCGCGGTGATCGCGGGCCACTGGCTGGGGACGACGCCGGCGACCCACCTCGCGACCGAGGACCTCTACGGCCTGCTCACGGTGGCGTTCATGATGCTCAGCGTCTCGTTCGTGATGGCGGTCGAGGGCCGGAAGATTCTACAGTCCGAGTGAGACCGGTGAGGAGACGGGGCGGTCCGGAGCGATGCGCCGGCGAACGTCCGCTCAGTCGTCCAGTTCTATCGTCCGACAGACGTCCAGAAGCGTCTCGACCGTTTCCGGTGGCCAGGAGTAGCTGATCGCGCCGGTCCGGTCGTCGTACTCGACGATGCCCGCCTCAGAGAGTTTCGGGAGGTGGACGTGGTACAGGTCGGTCTCGATGCGATCGGCGCCCTCGCTCGACACCTCGTCGACTGACACGCCCATCTGGCGGGCCGCCAGCTCCCTCGCGAGCCCCGACACCGTCTCCGGATCGCGCTCGGCCAAACAGTAGAGCGCGTCGCGACGGCGCCGGTGGGCCAGCGCGTTCAGCGTCGCGTCGAGCCGCGAGCGCGTCTCGTCGGACGCCAACCGTTCGGCGAGGTCGAGCGGCGTTTCCGGATCGAATGTGTCCTCGTCGCGGCCGCGACCGTTGTCAGCCATTACTGGTCGGGACGTGACGGACGATCATAAATCACCGGAACCGGACAGCCGCCCCGCGTCGGACCGATCGTCGCGAACAAACGAACGATGGATATTCACCGCTGTAGTCCCGAGTACAGCCAACCAGAATGAACGAGAGGTCCCCGCCTGACCCCGCTCCCCTCGTCGACGCGGCTCGCAGGACGTGTCACGACCCCCGGAGCGACCGCCCGGTCACCACAACAGTCATCGAGACCGTCGCGGCGGCGGCCGACGCTGACTCGCTCGAGTTACCCCCGCTGTACGAGCAGGTCAGTCCGGACGCGCTAAACGAGTTCGTCGCGTCCGCGACCGACGGGTCCGACCACGCCGGCCACGTCACGGTCGCGTTCCCGTTTCACGACCGGCTCGTCTCCGTGACCCGAGCGGGTCGGATCGGCGTTTCGAGCCCGGTCGCGCGCGACGCCCGCCGCGAGCGGCTCCGCCCCGAGCCCACCGTCGGGGACTCGGTCGTCGTCCACCGAGCCGACGACGACGAACGGCTGTCCAAGGGCCTCCTGAGAGCCGTCGCGAGCACGACCGGACTCGAACCGGCCGCCGTGACAGACCGATTCGCGGACCTCCTCGGAACCGACGCGATCGACACCCTGTTTCGGCCGAGAGCGAACGACCGCCGCCGGGAGGTCGGTGCGGTCTGGTTTCCGTTCCGGAAGTACGACGTGACCGTGTTCGCCGATCGGACGATCGAGCTCCGGCCGACGCTGTCGCGGCTCAAGCGCACGGGCGGGAACGTGCTGGTCGTCGGGTCGGTCCCCGACGACGTGATCGGCGCCGTGAGCGCGCCGCTTCTCGGGGCCCCCGACCTCGATCGGACGCGGCTGATCGCGCTCCACGGGACGACCGTCGAGACCGCCTGCGCGCGCCTGCGGTCGGTCGAGACCACCGGAGCGGACGCACACGTCATCGACTCCCGGGCCAGCGCTCGCTCGGCGACGGCGGTCGACCCCGACACCGGCGTTCGCGTCTCGGAGGCGGACGGGGGCCTCGACGACCTTGCGACGAGGATCGACGACGCGATCGAGTCGTTCGAGCGCCAGTCGGAGCTCGACCCCGCCGAACTCCGCTTCTGTCTGGATTCGCTCGGCTCGCTCGCTCGGTCCCACGACTCGGCGGACGTCGCGTCGTTCCTCCGGTCGGTGATCCGGTCGGTCGATCGGGTCTCGGGGATCGGCCACTACGTCCTCCCGGCCCCGCGGGACGCCGAGGTCGTGCGGACGTTCGAACCGCTGTTCGACGCGGTCGTCGAGGTGGGCGTTGGCGCCGACGGTCCGATCCAGCGGTGGCATCTCGAAGCCGCGGGCTACACCACCGATTGGTTCCCCGCCTGAGGCCGCCGTCGGTCGGCTCGCGGCCGTCCCACCGGCTCACGAGCGAGACGGCGACCGAACCGCTCGCAGGGTCCACTCGCTTCTCGAAAACCGTCGGAGGCGTTCGCGTTCGGTCGGCCGAAAAATGCGCGCGATCGTCGCTCGGGATCAGTCGTCGCCGGAGGTCTTGATGTCCGCCGAGAGGCCCTGTGCCATCTCGATGTCCTTGCTGTTGTTCAGCGTCCAGGCGGTGCGCTCGGTGACGGCCTCGATGGCCTCGCGGGCGCTCGGATAGCCGTTGCCCGACTTCTTGACGCCGCCGAACGGGAGCTGGACCTCCGCACCGATACACGGCAGGTTCGCGTACGCCAGTCCGAGCTCCGCCTCGTCGCGGAACTGGTTGATCTGGCGGTAGTCCTCGGAGATGACGGCCCCGGCCAGCCCGTAGGGGGTGTCGTTGTGGATCTCCATCGCGCGGTCCATGTCGCCCGAGTACTCGATGAGCGCGACGTGGGGACCGAAGACCTCCTCCTGAATGCACCGGGGGTCCTCGTCGTAGTCGATCTCGTAGACGAACGGACCGACCCAGTAGCCGTCCTCGTGGCCGTCGGGGATCTCGCTGTCGTCGAGTTCCTCCCGGTCGACGAGCACGTTCGCGCCCTCCTCGCGGGCGAGGTCGTTGTACTTGCCGAACTTCTCGACCTGATCTTCGTTGACCATCGGCCCCATGAAGGTGTCCTCGTCGAGGGGGTCGCCGACCGACACGTCCTCGGCGAGATCGACGTAGCGCTCTTTGAACTCGTCGTAGACGTCCTCGTGGACGATGAGCCGCTCGCTGGAGACACACCGCTGGCCGGTCGTCTTGAACGAGGACATGATCGCCGAGTGGACCGCGACGTCGAGGTCGGCCTCCTCGGTGACGACGATGCCGTTCTTGCCGCCCATCTCGCAGGCCGCGAGCTTGCCGGGTTCGCCGCCGACCTTGCCCGCGATCTTGTGTCCGACCTCGCTGCTGCCGGTGAACAGGACGGTGTCGACGCGCTCGTCCTCGACGATGGCGTTACCGGCGTCGCCAAAGCCCTGAACCATGTTGAAGACGCCGTCGGGGATGCCGACGTCCTCGAACATCTCGGCGATGATCTGACCGCACCACGGGGTCTGCTCGGCCGGCTTCCAGACGACCGTGTTGCCCTCTACGAGCGCGAGCGCCATGTGCCAGAACGGGATGGCGACCGGGAAGTTCCACGGGGTGATACAGCCGACGACGCCGCGAGGGCTCCGGCGCATGTAGGCGTCCTTGCTCGGAATCTCGGACGGGACCACGTCGCCGTGGGGGTGGCGGGCGTTGCCCGCGGCCCACTCGACCATGTGGGCGGCCTCGACAACGTCGGCTTTCCCCTCGGAGATCTCCTTGCCGCACTCTTTGGTGATGACTTCGCCGAGCTCGTCGGTGCGCTCGCGGAGCTCGTGGTAGATGTCCCAGAGGTACTCGGCTCGGTCGATGTACGACAGCGACGCCCACTCGTCTTCGGCCTCGGCGGCCTCGGCGAGCGCGGCGTCGACGTCGGTGGGCGTCCCGCGGTGGAACTCCCCGAGCGTCTCCTTGTTCGCCGGGTTCACGCTCTCGAACGTCTCGTCGCCGTCGCCGGTCGTCCACTCGCCGCCGATATAGTGCTCGTACGTCTGCTCGCTGGCTTGTTGGCTCATCTCTGGTCGAACGTGGAACCGCCATGATAAAAAAGACTCCCTATTCCGGCCGAACGATCCGGAACCCCCCGTCGCGTGGCTCGACCCGGCCTCAGCCGGCGCTGTTGGCCTCCGCGAGCTTCTCGATTTCGGCTTTGACCTCGACCGCGTCGAAGTCGTGGTCGGGGCGGATGTTCACGAAGTCGAGAAACTCCCGAGCCGCGAGCAGTTCGTCGGACGAGTAGTGGTCGGTCGCCGCCGCGACCGCGGGGCTCGCGCCGATCAGGGGTTCGAGCGCCGCGAGCGCGCACGCGAGATCGTACGAGCGGGCCTCCGCGAGCCCGTTCTCGCGGACGTTGGTCGCGTCGATGAAGTACACTTCCTCGTCGCGGACCAACACGTTCTCGCCCCGGAGGTCGCCGTGGGCGAGCCGATGATCGTGCATCGCCGCCAGCGCCCCGAACACCTCGGGGGCGAACCGCCGGACAGCATCCGGATTCATCTCGTCGAGCGGCCGGAACTCCGGGAGGTACTCCATCACGAGGACGCCCATCCCGTCGACCTCGAACGTCTCGACCGGCGCGGGGACGTTCACCCCGATCTCGCGCATTCGCCGGGTGGCGTCTAGTTCGTGGTCGGCCATCTCCATCGGGTCGTCGAAGTGCTCGAAGAACCCTTCGGTGCCCGACGAGAACACCCCGAGGTTGCGCGCGCCGGTGAAAAGCGCGTGGACCAGCGAGTTCTGTTCGGTCACGATCTTCACGAACCACCGGTCGTCGACGACCGCGGGCGTCGAGAGCCAGTTGTCGGCGTCGAGAAACTCGACGCGGACCGTCGGCTGGTCGTACCGCCGAGCCACCTCCGCGAAGACGGTCTCGAGTCGCTCCCACTCGATGGTTCCCCGAACCAACCGCCGGATGCTCATCGGCTACGGATTCGCGGGCGTCACTCATAAAGTCATCCGCCCGAACGGCGGCCGCGGCCCGACGTCGGTCCCGACCCGTAGCCTACAAAGAACTAACCGACCGGTCTCCGTACACGTCGGTATGGCAACCGATCCATCGGCCCCACCGCGGGCGGCCTCGTTCGAAGTCAACGCCGAAACCGCCGACGAGACGCTGATCGCGGGGTTCTCTCAGTTCGGTCTCGCGGGGCTGACCGCGGTCGACTACCTCGTCGACCACTTCGAGTTCGAGCCGGTCGGCAACGTCACCGCCGACCGGCTTCCCGCGATCACGCCCTTCGAGAACGGCCGGCCGCGCCACCACACCCGGCTGTTCTCGCACGCCGACCGCGACCTGACGGTGCTCGTCGGCGAACTGTTCGTCCCGGCGTGGGCCGCCGAGTCGCTCAGTGAGGCGGTCCTCGAGTGGACACGGACCAACCGGGTCGAGGAGATCGCGATCCTCCAGGGGATGACGATCCCGCACGCTCCTGAGGAACACGAGGTGTTCTACGTCGCGACCGACGACTACCGCGACCACCGGCTCGGGGACGCCGACGTCACGCCGATGGCTCAGGGGTTCCTCGACGGGGTGAACGCCGAACTCGTCGCCCGGGGGCTCGAATCGTCACTCAGGACCGGGGTGTACCTCACGCCGGTCCACTCGCAGGCGCCAGACGTCGAGGCCGCGATCCGACTCCTCGATGCGGTTTCGTCGGTCTACGGTCTCGAACTCGACACCGGGCCCCTCGAAGCGTTCGCCGGGGAGATCCGCGAGTACTACGAGGAGCTTTCGAAGCGGCTCGCCGAGCAGACTCAGGCCGAGGTTCCGGACGATCGGATGTACATGTGACGGTGACTCGCCCCGAAACGCGTCGGCGACCTACCGGGTCCGGACGCTAATGCAACCCGGTTTCGAAAGCCGGTGCTACTCGAAAGTGGGTAAACCATTTACCGCTCGGGTGTGACCGCCCACCTATGACCTCCGACGACCTCCACGCGACGATCGAACGGGTGGGCGAGCGGTTCGACCTCGGGGAGTACGAGATCGACGCCTACCTCACCGTCCTCGAACACGGCGATCTCACGGCGAGCCAGATCGCCGACTGGACCGACATCCCACAGCCGCGGGTGTACGACACGGTCCGGAGCCTCAGCGACCGCGGACTCGTCGAACTCCGGGAGTCGCGCCCGATGAAAGTCATCGCGGTCGACCCCGACGAGGCGTTTTCGGGCGTCCAGTCGTCGCTCTCGGAGATGGTCTCTGAGCTCGAAGCCCGCTACACCGCGCCGGCCCGCGACACCGAGGCGGTGTCGCTGGTGAAGTCCCGGTCGACGATCCTCCGGTACTTCGAAGACGTGATCGAGGCGGCCGAGTTCGAGCTCGCGCTCTCGCTGACGCCGGACCTCCTGGCGCGCTTCGAGGACCGACTCGCCGACGCCGTCGACTCGGGGGTCAGCGTCGAACTGCTGGTCACGCCGGCCTCCGAGGCGCCCGACCCCGACGAGTACGAGTACCTCGACGTGGCGACGACCGCCCGCGCGCGCCGGGGGATCACCACGCCGGTCGTGGCGGTCGCGGACGGCGAGTACTCGATCTACGCCACGCAGGACGCCCTGCGCGACGACGAGGACCGGTACGGCGTCATCTTCAATCGGTCGGCGCTGGGCTTTCTGGTCTCGGGCTTTTTCGGCACCGTGCTCTGGACCACCGCCGAGCGCACGCTCGCGGCCGACGGCGAGGACCGCCCGTTCCCCCGGCGCTACGCCTCCATCCGTCGGTGTGTCAAAGAGTTGCAGGCGCTCGGGGGGGACTTCTACGCCACCATCGAGGGTCGGGACATCGAGACCGGATCGACGCGCGTGATCGAAGGAGAGGTCGTGGGCTTCTCGTTCGAGGGCGGCGAGCGCGTCGCCGGCATGACCGTCGAGACCGACGCCGGCGAGGTCACCGTCGGCGGACAGGTCGCCGCGATCGAGGACATAGAGGCTCACGAAATCATGATCGGTCGGGACGGCCCGCCCGAGCGCTGACCGTCCGGGAGTCTCGGCGGACCCAAGGGGACGCCCCGCGGGGCCGTCCAGACTCCCACGTCGCTTATCCGGTGTGACGGCGTAGCCCCGTCATGCCAGTCGATCCCACGATAGCGGCCGACTCGTCGGGACGGACCCGCCGGAGGTGTAGGGGGTGACCGACCGTCGCGATATCCTGCTGTTGCTGACCGACCAGGAGCGCTACGACGTCTCGGCCCCCGACGGGCCCGCCGTCGACACGCCCGCGATGGATCGCCTCGCACGCGAGGGCGTCCGGTTCGAGGACGCGTACACGCCGATCGGCATCTGTTCGAGCGCGCGCGCGTCGCTGTTGACCGGGCTCTACCCGCACAATCACGGGATGCTCAACAACTGCCACGAGCCCGACGCGATCCGGCCCAACCTCCCCGAGGACCACGTCACGTTCGGCGAACTGCTCGCTGACGCCGGCTACGCGAACAGCTACGCCGGGAAGTGGCACGTCGGTCGCGACCAGCGCCCGGAGGACTTCGGGTTCGAGACGCTCGCGCGCGAGGACACGACCGAAGCCGACGGCGGGTTCGCGGCCCACCAGCGCGCGCACGGCGTCGACCCCGACGGGATCGAACTCGAAGACGAGATCTACGCCGAGTACGCCGGCGAGGACCTCCTCGTGTCCGCGACGACGCCGGTCCCGAAGGAGGCCACCCTGACCTACTATCTCGCCGAAGTCACCGTCGACCGACTGGAGTCGGCGGCGTCGGGCGACGAGCCGTTCTTCCACCGGACGGACTTCCCGGGGCCCCACCATCCGTACGTCGTCCCCGAGCCGTACGCCTCGATGTACGACCCCGACGAGATACCCCGATGGGGAAACTACGCCGAGACGTTCGACGGAAAGCCGTACGTCCACGAGCAACACCTCGCCTACCGCGGCGTCGAGGGGTTCGACTGGGAGACGTGGGCGCGGGCGATCAGCCACTACTTCGGGTTCGTGACGTTCATCGACGAGCAGATCGGCCGCGTCCTCGACGCGATGGATCGGCTGGGGCTCGACGAGGACACCGTCGTCGTCCACAGCGCCGACCACGGAGACTTCACCGGGAGCCACCGGCAGTTCAACAAGGGCCCGCTGATGTACGAGGAGGTGTACCACATTCCGCTCGTGGTCCGGTGGCCGGACGCCGCCGACGCGGGCCGGACGGTCGAGGAGTTCGTCGGCCTGCACGATCTGATGCCGACGTTTTGCGCCCTCGCCGGCGTGGACTCACCGTCGAGCGTCGACGGCCGGAGCCTCGTTCCGCTACTCACCGGGGACGCCCCGGACGACTGGCGCGAGCGCTTGGTCGCCGAGTACCACGGCGAGGAGTTTGGCCTGTACAGCCAGCGAATGGTCCGGGCGGGCGACTACAAGCTGGTGTACAATGCCTTCGACACCGACGAGCTGTACGACCTCGCCGAGGACCCCCACGAGCTTCGGAACCTCGTCGACCATCCCGACTACCGCGAGGTGTACCGGGAGTTACGGTCGGAACTGGGCGAGTGGATGGACCGGACCGACGACCCCATCGGCCCGTGGACCCGGAGGGTACTGGACAAGTCGGCGGACTCGCAGTGACAGCCCAACCGAGACGACTCGGCGTCTCGGCCCCGGGCCCGTGGACCTGAGCCGGTCGCGGCCCCGTTCGCGGCGGGGGACGGCCGTGGCGCGCGTCGGTTCGCTCGTTAGTTATAAGTTCCGTTCTATTGTTGAAGTATGAGGGAATGTCTCACAGACACACAACGCGGGGCGAGCGGACCGACAGGGGGGTTACCCGGCGGCGATTCATCCAGGCCACCGGCGCGACCGGGGCGGTCGCGGCGTTCTCGGGGTACGCCCGCGCCCAGGACGACACCACCGTGGTCCAGTTCGCCTCCGACAGTCTGGCGAACGACAACAGCGAAACGCTCCAGCAGGCGCTGTACGACGCCGGCCTGTCAGAGAACATCGAACTGGACATCATCGCCGGCGCGTGGGAGACCGGCAGGCGACAGAACCAGTACCAGCAGTGGCTCTCGGCCGGCCGAAACGAGCCGGACCTGCTGATGATGGACAGCGGCTGGACCCAGCCGTTCATCGCACGCAAGCAGGTCCAGAACATGAGCGATCTCCTCCCGTCGGATCTCCAAGAGACCGTCAACTCCGACTATCAGGCCCGAGCGGTCGACAGCGTGACGGGGCCGGAGGGCGATCTGTACGGAGTTCCGATGTTCCTCGGCGTCCCGACGATGAACTACCGCAAGGATCTGGTCGAGGACGCCGGCTACGACACCAGCGGCTGGCAGACCGAGCCGCTGTCGTGGGAAGAGTTCTCGCAGGTCACCAGCGACGTGCTCGACCAGAACGACGACATCGACTACGGATTCACCTTCCAGGGGAAGGCCTACGAGGGGCTTGCCTGCTGTAACTTCAACGAGTGGATGAGCTCGTATGGCGGGGCGTACTTCGGGGACCTCGACAACCTGTTCGGGCCGATCGGCGACCGGCCGATCACGATCAATCAGGATCAGGTCGTTCGGTCGCTCCGGATGGTCCGGACGTTCATCAACGGCTCGGACGACCCGGTCGCGCTCGACGGGTTCGCCGGAGATATCGCGCCGGAGGCCGTCCTGCAGTGGTCCGAAGAGCCCTCGCGCCAGCCGTTCACCAACGGCAACGCCGTGATGCACCGCAACTGGCCCTACGCCATCAACATCAACGGCAGCGAAGACGAGGGATTCGGCGAGGATCTGGGCACGATGCCGATCCCCTACGGGGTGTCGCCCGACGAGGCCGAATACGAGGGCACCGGCGGGGCGGCCGCGGCGCTCGGCGGCTGGAACCTCACCGTGAATCCGAACTCCCAGAAGAAAGACGCGGTCGTCGCGGTCATCGAGGCGATGTCCACCGACAGCTATCAGGCCGCGCAGTTCGAGGCGGTGGGATGGTTGCCGCCGAAACCGGCGGTGTACGACTCCGAGACGGTCCGGAACGTGCCCGTGCTGGGCCGGTACATCGACACGATCAAGGTGTCGGTCGAGAACGCGATCCCGCGGCCCGCCACCGCGGTCTGGCCCCAGGAGTCCGAGCAGATCGCCCAGACGGTCAACAGCGTTCTCGCTCAGGAGTCCGAACCGGCGCCCGCGCTCGACCAACTGGCCGCGACCGTCGAGCAGATCGAACAGAGCGTCTGATCACCTCGTTCGAGAGTTCACATGACAGTCGGTGACGACGCATGAATCGGAGGGACCGCTGATGGGCGCAGAATCCGGCGAGACGCTTCGGGGCGGCGACAGGGGCGGCCCCTACGCCGCGACGGTCCGGTGGATGGAGAACCTGAGCGAGACGCAGTTCGCCTACCTGCTTTTGGTCCCGACGTTTCTCATCCTCGGACTCATTGCGTTCTGGCCGCTCGTTCGCACGTTCGACATGGCGTTGCACGCCGACGCGCTCGTCGGCCGGGCGCAACTCGGCGAGTACGTCGGTCTGAACAACTTCGTCGAACTGCTGACCGGCGAGCGCGACGCCTTGCTGGTCCGGCCGCTGTTGCCCGACGTCGCCGTCGACGCGACGTTCCCGTTCGTCCACTTCGACAACCTGTTCGTCAGCGCCATCTCCGCGACGCTGATCTTCAGCGTCGTCAGCGTGGCGTTCGAGACGGTGATCGGGTTCGGGCAGGCGCTCGTGCTCGATCAGGACTTCCGGGGCCGTCGGTGGGTCCGGGTCGCCATCATCATCCCGTGGGCGGTTCCGATCGTGATTCAGGGGATGATCTTCTACCTCATGTTCCAGCCCGGCATCGGCTTCGGGGTCGACCTCGTCCAGCAACTCCCGTTTTTCTCGTTCTCGGAGACGCCGCTGGCCAACCCGGTCGACTCGATGGTCATCATCATCGTCGCCGACGTCTGGAAGACCTCGGCGTTCATGGCGTTGCTCATCCTCGCGGGCCTCCAGAGCATCGACCGGAGCCTCTACGACGTGGCCCGCGTCTCGGGAGCCTCGAAGTGGCAACAGTTCAAGTACATCACGCTACCGCTCGTGTTCCCGACGGTGATGGTCGCGATGCTGTTTCGGACCATCGCCGCGATGCGCATCTTCGGCGTCATCGAGACGGTCTCGGGCTGTAACGTGGTGCCGTCGCTGTCGTGTCTGGTCGTGACGACGTTCAGCAACCGGATGTACGGCACGGCCGCGGCCGTCGCGTTCCTGACCGCGGCGATCATCGGGGCGCTGGTGCTGGTCTACATCTACAACTACGCGACGAGCGGACAGGAGGGGATCTGAGATGGCGACCGAGACGCCGGTCGACGACGACGTCGACCGCGGCCCGTTCGAGCGGTGGGTTCGCCGAGTCATCAGGAACCCAGAGCGGGCCTACCGGGCGATGTTCTACACCGCCATGATCGTCTTCCTGTTCACGACGCTGTTCCCGTTTTACTGGCTGTTGGTGCTGGCGCTGACGCCGTTCAACCGGCTCGCGAACGTCGGGCTGTTCCCGAACGGGTTCAACCCCGAGGCGTTCGTCCGGATCTTCGAGATCCTGCCGTTCCACATCTACATGCTCAACAGCTTCATCCTCGCGGCGATGACGACCGTGTTCGTGCTGGTGATCGCGAGCCTCGCGGGCTACGTGTTCGGCCGACTCCAGTTCCCGGGCCGGGGGCCGCTCATGCTGGCGGTGCTCGCGATCTCGTACTTCCCGCCGGCGGCGTTCCTGTTGCCGCTGTTCCGACTGTTCAACGGCAACGTCACGATCGGGCTGTTCGGCGCGTCGATCTCGAGCCCGAACCTGTTCAACACGCCGTGGGCGATGGTGCTCCCGTTCAGCGCGCTGTTCATGCCGCTGTCGATCTTCATCCTCACGACGTTCTACGGCCAGATTCCCGACGGTCTGGAGGACGCCGCCCGCATCGAGGGGACGACCCGGCTCGGGGCGCTCTTCCGGGTGATCGTCCCGCTGTCGGCGCCCGGGGTCGCGACCGCCGGCGTGCTGACGTTCATCATGGTGTACAACGAGTTTTTCTTCTCGTTTCTGATGAACGACGGCCAGATCCCCGAGATGCTGTACGAGAGCGGCAAGCTCCTCTACCTCTCGAACGAGAACCACTGGGCGCCCCTCCTGAAGGGCATCCTCGGCTTCCAAGGCCAGTACACGCAACTGTACAACCTGATGGCCGCCGCGAGCATCGTCGGCGTGCTCCCCGTGGCGGTCCTCGTCGTGGTCGCACAGGAGAAGATCGTCAGCGGCCTCACGCAAGGCGCACTCAAAGAGTAACCATGGGACGAGTCACACTCAGCAACGTCACGAAACGCTACGGCGACGTCACCGCGGTCGAAGAGATGAACCTCGACATCCAGGACGGCGAGTTCGTCACCTTCGTCGGCCCCTCGGGGTGTGGGAAGTCGACCACGCTGGAGACGATCGCCGGACTGACCACCCCGACCAGCGGGACCATCACCATCGCGGGCCGGGAGGTCACGAACCTGCCGCCCAAAGACAGGGGGATCGCGATGGTGTTCCAGAACATCGCGCTGTTCCCGCACATGGACGTCTACGACAACGTCAGCTTCGGGCTCCGGCTCAGGGACTACCCCAAAGAGGAGATCGACCGCCGGGTCGAGCGCGCCGCCGACATCGTCCAGTTGGAAGGGATGCTAGAGCGGATGCCCGACGAGATGTCTGGCGGCCAGCGCCAGCGGGTCGCGATCGCGCGAGCGATCGTGCGCGAGCCCGAGGTGTTCCTGATGGACGAGCCGCTGGCGAACCTCGACGCGAAGCTCCGTGTCCACATGCGGACCGAACTCCAGCGGCTCCACAAGGAACTGGACACGACCATCATCTACGTCACCCACGATCAGGCCGAGGCGATGACGATGTCCGATCGGATCGCGGTCATCGACGGCGGCCACCTCCAGCAGATCGCGCCGCCGCTGACCTGCTACAACGAGCCGGCGAACCTGTTCGTCGCGGGCTTTATCGGGTCGCCCTCGATGAACTTCGTCGAGGCCGAAGTCACCGCGAGCGGACTCCTCACGCGGGACTTCGACGTGGAGTTCGACCCGACACAGCTCTCGGAGATCGCCGAGGGCGACGCGGTGACGCTCGGCGTCCGCCCCGAGGACGTCTACCTCCGCGAGGACCGCGAGACCGTCGCCAACCCGACCCAGCCGATCCCGGCTCGGACCGACGTGCTGGAGCCGATGGGCGACGAGATCTTCGTCTACCTCCTGACGGGCGACGGCGACGCACAGATGGAGATCGACGCCGAGGCCGAGGCGCCCCAGAACCAGCTCCTGATGAGCGTCGACCCGGCTTCGGACGTGGCGGCCGACACCGATGTCGAAGTGGTGCTCGACCGCGAGCGCATCCACCTGTTCGACACCGAGTCCGGCGAGGCGCTCAGCCACGGCCTCGAGTTCGCGACGGTCGAGCCCGGTCGGACCGGCACCGAAGCGGAGGGCGACGACTGATGGTGACGACTTTCGGGTGGTTCTATCTGGTCGGGGGCACCGTCCTGTTTTTCTTCTGGGCGTACGGCATCGTCTCGTTCGCGCTCGACGTGAAGAACAAGTTCGTTCCGGCGGCCAAGCAGTGGCGTGACTCGCGAAAGCGGGCGCGGGCCGACGCGGAGGCCGAGGCCGAACGCGAAGAGACCGAACGGCAGTTGTACTAGATGGTCGGGAAACGCGTCGTCCGGCGTCGGGTCGCGACCTATCGGGGGTCGCGACGTGACCGCGGCCTGACGAACGGGCGAAGGGAAACACCTAACAACAACTCACGGTTGGCTACGACTAGTTATGACTGGATCGAGTGAGTTGGTCCGGGTGGGGTTCGTCGGGTTGGGGAACATCGGTCACTACCACGCAGACCGCGTCGTCGAACTGTCGGGCGTCGACATCGCGGGCGGCGTCGACATCAACCCGGAGGCCCGGGCTCGCTTCGCCGAGAAGTACGGCGTCGAGTCGTTCGAGAGCTACGAGGTCCTCTACGAGTCGGATGTCGACGCGGTCGTGGTCACGACCCCGAACAAGTTCCACGAGGAGTACGCGGTGGCCGCGCTCCGGGCGGGCCTCGACGTCCTGCTGGAAAAGCCCCTCGCTCACTCGCTCGAGAGCGCCGAACGCATCGCGGAGGCGGCCCGCAACGCCGAGGGCTTCTGCATGGTCGGGTTCCACAACCGGTTTCGGAATCCGATCGAGGTCATCAAAGGGTACCAGGAGTCGGGACGGTTCGGCGAGACCCGTCACGTCGAGGCCAACATCGTCCGCCGGCGGGGGATCCCCGGCCGGGGATCGTGGTTCACGAACGACGACATCGCGGGCGGGGGCGCGCTCATCGACATCGGCGTCCACGCCATCGATCTGGCGCTACACTTCCACGACTTCCCGACCGTGACCGAAGTCACCGGCACCATCCGGTCGCAGTTCGGCTCCCGCGAGGACTACGCCTATCTGGAGATGTGGGGCGAGGACACCCAGTCGGGGGAGTTCTCGGTCGACGACTCGGTGAGCGCGTTCCTGCGGTGTGCGGACGGCAAGACGGTCTCGCTCGAAGTGGCGTGGGCCGCCAACCGCGCGCCGAACGAGGAGTTCGTGATCCGGGGCACCGACGCGGGCGCGTGCTTCGACAAGGCCGACGACTCGCTCACGCTCTACGAGACGGGCCGGCAGGGTACCGACCACTTCTCGGACTCCCAGATCGAGACGCGCCACGAGGACCCCCACAAGGCCGAACAGCGGAGCTTCTTCGACGCGGTTCGGACCGGAACCCCGCCCGGGCGAAACACGGTCGAGCAGGCCCTGGAGGTCCAGCGGGTCATCGACGGCGTCTACCGCTCGAACGCACAAGAGCGCGCGATCCAGCTGGGATAACCGCCAGGGACCGACGAGGCCGCCGACCGAAGCACAACCCCAAAGACGCCGACGCCCCGACTACCAGACGAATGTACGAGGTCGAACTGAAGGTCCGCGCCGACCACGACCGGGTCCGCGACCGACTCGCCGACCGCGACGCCGATCCCGTCGACGAGGTGACACAGATCGACACTTACTACGACGCGCCCCACCGCGAGTTCGCCGAGACCGACGAGGCCCTGCGGCTCCGAGAGGAGACGACCGCGGCCGGCGAGGCGTCCACCGAACTCACCTACAAGGGGCCGCTGGTGGAGGCCGAGTCGAAGACCCGCCGGGAGATCGAGACCGCGGTCGCCGACGGCGAGGCGACCGCGGAAATCTTCGAGGCGCTCGGGTTCGAGCCCGCGGCGACGGTCCGCAAGGAGCGCGAGCGGTTCGCCCTTGACGGCTACACCGTCACGCTCGACGCGGTCGAGGGGCTGGGCGAGTTCGTCGAGGTCGAGACCGACGCCGAGGAGAAGGGCGTCGAATCCGCCCGAGAAGGTGCGATCAAGGTGCTCGCGGCACTCGGACTCGACGCCGACGATCAGATCCGGACGTCGTATCTCGGCCTGTTGCTCGCCGGCGAGTGAGGCACTCGGGGCGGGAGATAACTATTAGTTATTTTACGGGGCGGAACCGTTTCCGCAAGTTATAGATTCCGGCGCCGGGAAGACCGAGTAATGACTGACAGGAACATCGAAGTCGAACCCATCGACCGACCGGCGGTCGAGGACCAGGAGATCGAGATCGTCGAGCGGAAGGGGCTGGGCCACCCCGATTCGATCTCCGACGGCATCGCCGAGAGCGTCTCTCGGGCGCTCGCACAGGCGTACCTCGACCGAGTGGGGAAGGTGCTCCACTACAACACCGACGAGACACAACTCGTCGCGGGCCGGGCCGATCCCGCGTTCGGGGGCGGGGAGATGATCGATCCGATCTATCTGCTCATCGTCGGTCGCGCGACCAAAGAGTACGAGGGCCTCACCATCCCGACCGGGAAGATCGCGCTGGAGGCGGCCCGCGAGTACATCGACGAGCACTTCCCCGAACTCGAGTTCGGGACCGACATCATCGTCGACGTGAAGCTCGGAGAAGGAAGCGGCGACCTCAAGGAGGTCTTCGGCGAGGAGGGCGCGACCGTTCCGATGGCGAACGACACCAGCTTCGGCGTGGGCCACGCGCCGCTGACCGAGACCGAACAGATCGTGTTGAACGCCGAACGCCGGCTCAACGGCGAGTTCGCCGACGACGACCCCGCGCTCGGTCAGGACGTGAAGATCATGGGCAAACGCGAGGGCGACAGCATCGACATCACGGTCGCGGCGGCGCTGATCGACAAGTACGTCGACGACCGCGCGGCCTACGACGAGACCGTCGAGTCGATCCGGGAGTTCGTCCGCGAGGTCGCGACCGAGTACACCGACCGCGAGGTGACCGTCTACGTCAACACCGCCGACACCGACGGCGAGGGCGAGGAGAACGTCTACCTCACGACCACCGGTACCAGCGCCGAGATGGGCGACGACGGCTCGGTCGGTCGGGGCAACCGCTCGAACGGGCTCATCACCCCGAACCGGTCGATGTCGATGGAGGCCACCTCGGGCAAAAACCCCGTCAACCACATCGGGAAGATCTACAACCTGCTCGGGACCCAGATCGCCGAGTCGGTCGTCGCCGAGGTCGACGGGATCCGGGACCTCCGGATCCGACTGCTCAGTCAGATCGGCCGCCCCATCGACCAGCCCCACGTCGCCGACGCGGAGGTCGTCACCGCCGACGGCGTCGCGCTGTCGGACATCGAGGCCGACATCGCGGCCATCATCGACCGCGAGCTCGCCGACGTCACCTCGATCACCGAGCGGGTGATCGACGGCGAGCTGTCGACGTTCTGAGGCGGGCGAGCGTCGTCGGCGCGTCGGCCAACCGAAGGCCGTTTATCCGGCTCGCGTCTACGGGGGGACATGCGACCCCCGGAAGCCGACACCGTCCTGGTCCGTCACGCGGACGTGGGCGTCAAGAGCGGGAAGGTGCAGGCCGAGATGGAGCGGCGGCTCCGGGACAACCTCGAAGCGATCGTCGAGGATCGGGGCGTCGACGCGACGGTCGAGCGCCGGTGGTCCCGGCTGTTCGTCCACGCCGACCCCGAGAGCGTCGACGCGGCAACCGACGCCGCGACCGACACCTTCGGCGTCCGGTCGGCCAGCCCCGCGCTCGTGGTGCCGGCCGAGGCCGACGCGATCGTGTCGGCGCTCGGCCGGACCGCCCGCGAGCACCGCGGGGCGGTCGGGGATACCTTCGCCGTCGACGCCCGCCGTGCGGGGACGACCGACGCCCACCCGTTCACGAGCAAGGACCTCGAAAACGAGGCCGGGGCGGCGGTCTTCGAGGCGCTCGACGATCCCGAGGTCGATCTGGACGACCCCGATGCGGTCTTCTACGTCGAGTGTCGCGAAGACGAGGCGTACGTGTTCACCGAGAAGCGGCCCGGTCCCGGCGGGCTTCCGCTCGGGACGCAGGCGCCGGTCGTCGCGCTGGTGAGCGGCGGCATCGACTCGCCGGTCGCGGCGTGGGAGCTGATGAAGCGGGGCTCGCCAATCGTGCCCGTCTACCTCGAACTCGGCGACTACGGCGGCGCCGACCACGAGGCCCGCGCGATGGAGACGGTCCGGCGGCTCCGGGAGTACGCCCCCAACTTCGAGCTGGCGATCCGGAAGGTCCCCGCGGGCGACGTGATGGACCTGCTCGCCGAGGAGGTCGGACCCGCCCGGATGCTGGTGTATCGCCAGTTCATGTACCGGGTCGCCGAGCACGTCGCCCGCGAGGTCAACGCCGCCGGCATCGTGACCGGCGAGGCGATCGGCCAGAAGTCCTCTCAGACCACTCGGAACCTCGGGGCGACGAGTCAGGCGACCGCGCTGCCGATCCACCGTCCGCTGTTGACGATGGACAAGTCCGAGATCACCGAGCGTGCCCGCCGGATCGGCACGTACCGGGACTCGACGATCCCCGCGGGATGCAACCGGATCGCACCCGACTACCCCGAGACGAACGCCACGCTCGAAATCGTCGAGAACGCCCGGCCGGCGGGGCTGTTCGAGCGCGCCCGGGAGGCGGCCGAGGACGCGACGGTCGTCGAGGTCTGATCGGGGCCGTCGTTACGACTCGTCGCCGTGGACGGCCAGCGTCAGCATCGAAAGAACCACGACGACGGGAATCAGTACCTCGACGTACGTCCCGAACGAGTCGGACCCGCCGTACAGATACGACGCGCCGGCGCCGAGCAGACCGACGACGGCGACGCCGCGCAGGAACGTCCGGCTCTCGGTCGTGTTCGTCACGTCCGACGTGTTTCCGGATTAGCACCAAAGGGCTTACGTGTTCGATGTGGGTGTGACTCCGGGAGCGCTCGGAACAGACCCGTTCCTGCGGCCGACGTCTCCCGGCCGCCGAACGAAATCGCTTTACGGCGCAGATTCCTTCCACAGCGTGTGACTCGGGTCTGTTTCGTCGGCTCGCCGGGGGTCGATCTCCGGACCGAGCTCCGATCGCGCGAGACCGCCCGCGAGGCGCTCGCGACCTACGACCTCCGGGAGCCGTACCGCAACTCGCTGGCGGTCGACACCATCAGTCTGGGGTCGGCGATCGCGCTGTGCAACGACCTGAACTGGTATCTGGTGCGGTTCGCCGACGACGCGCTGGTGATGGAGCCCAGCGTCACCGACGAGGAGTGGCTCTCCCGGGAGCTGGCGACCGCGGTTCGGGACGGCGCGGTCGACCCGGCCGAGACCGACGAGTACCTCAAGGTGTACGGCCTGACCGCCGAGGACGAGCTGGTCGAGCCGATGTACCTCTCGCGAACCGACGGCGACATCCCGGCGTACGACCTGCGGGACGTCCCGGACACCGTCGTCGTTCGGGTCACCGAGTCTGAGTTCGGCGGATAGACCTATATCTCGCCGACGTCTTCGCTGGATCGTTTCACTTACTCGCAGAGTCTGGGACCGTCGCCCGCCGAGCGCTCGGAGCCGTCGGTTTCGAACGCGACCGATCGAGACGGAGTCGCGGCCGCTCAGTCGAACATCCCGGTCGAGAGGTACCGCTCGCCGCTGTCGGGGTAGACGGTCACCACGAGCGGACAGTCGTCGTAGCCGTCGTCGACGCCGCCGTCGGACGACAGCTCCGCGGAGGCCGCGCCGTCCTCGCCGTCCGATCCCGTGAGATCGGCGAGTTCGTCGGGCACCTCCGGGCAGTTGAGCTGGGGTCGGGCGATGCGGTCTGCGACCCGGCGGGCCGCGACCGACGCCGCCCCCGAGGACTGACCCACGAGGATCCCCTCTTCGCGGGCCAGTCGTCGGGCCTCCGCTTCGGCGTCGTCGAGGGCGACCGTCTCGACGGCGTCCAGCAGATCGGTGTCGAGCAGTTCGCTCACGAACCCCGGACCCATCCCCTGATAGTCGTCCTCGCCGATCGGGCGGTCGTCGCCGGACGCGCCGCTCTCGGTGTCCAACTCCTTTTTGAGGACGGCGTTGCGCTCGGGCTCGACCGCGACGACCTCCATCTCGGGGAACGCCTCGCGCAGGCGCGACGCCGTGCCGGTGATCGTGCCGCCGGTCCCCACGCCCGCGACGAAGGCGTCGATCTCGCGGCCCTCGACCTGTTCGAGGATCTCCTCGGCGGTCGTCCGGTAGTGGGCCGCGGCGTTCGCGGGGTTCTCGAACTGCCCCATCTGGACGGCGCCCTCCGTCTCGGCGAGTCGGTCGGCCCGGTCGCGGGCCGACTCCATGTTCCCCTCGACCAGTTCCACGTCCGCGCCGTACGCCCGAAGCAGTTCGCGGCGCTCGGGCGACTTCGAGGCGGGCATCACGATAGTGAGATCGTAGCCGCGGGCGGCCGCCGCGACCGCGAGCCCGATGCCCGTGTTGCCGCTGGTGGGTTCGACCAGCCGGTCGCCGGGCTCGATCTCGCCGGCGCGCTCGGCGGCGGCGATCATCTCTCTGGCCGGTCTGTCTTTGGCCGACCCGCCGGGGTTGAACGCTTCGACCTTCGCCGCGACGGTCGCACCCTCCGGCGAGGCCACCCGGACGAGCGGCGAACCGATCGTATCGAGGATGGACTCTCTCATCGTCGGGAGTACGGCCGGCAGGCATAAACACGTACTGCTCGTCGGCAGGTCGTGCCGGGATTTTCGCCGGGGCCTGTGTGGTTAAATCCGTCCGGCCACTACAGGTCTCACATGGAGACGACCGAACCGAGTCCGACGTGGGACACAGCGGCACACAGCGAAGCCGTCGACGCCATCGAGGCCGGCGTCGGCGAGGTCACCTACCGGATCTGGGGCGCCGACTGGTGTGGCGACTGCCGGGCGGTCCTCCCGGACCTGTTCGCGGCGCTCGAAGCCGCGGGCGTCCCCGAAGACGAGATCGCCGTCCACGAGGTCGACGAGAACAAGGACGGCGAAGGCGTCGAGGCGTACGACGTGACCCACATCCCGACTATCGTCGTCGAGCGCGACGGCAAGGAGCTGGCCCGCTTCGAGGAGAGCGAAGACCGACCCGCCGCCGAGTACGTCGCCGACCGACTGCTCTCGTCGGACGTGCTGGCCTGAGCGCCCGGCGAGTCGGGTCCGACCGCCGGACCCTCGTCCGTGATTAAACACCTAGTAGCGCCCGGTATGCACTTAGGGAAACCGTTAACACTCGGTCAGTGCCACCAATTGTCATGGTGAGAACTGACACGTACAGTCCGGACGGCGGAACCTACGAGTGCCGGCGGTGTCTCCACCGCGAGGAGGCGCCCGACCACCCCGGGTCCTGCCCGGAGTGTGACGGCCCACTACGCAACATCGCGGTCCCGCGCGAGTGATCGCGGGCCCGCCGCTACGACGCGTCGGCCCAGTCGAGGGCCGCCGTCACGTCCGTTTCGGGCGGCGAGCACGCGAACCCGCGACAGACGTACGCGGTTGGGGCGCCCTCGCGGGCGGTCCGGTCGGCCCAGATCGGCGGCGCTTCCGCGAGCCCGAGCGCGTCGAGCCACGACGAGAGGCCCTCGTCGGCGGGCGGTCGGACCGACACCACGCGCCGCGGGAGATATCGGGCGGCGAGTTCCTCGCGCCACGCCTCGGGAAGTCGGTCGGCCGCGACGGTGACCTCGAGCGACCCGGTCGCGTACCGGTCGGCCGCCAGCGCGAGCGAGGCGTGCTGGAGCGGGTTCGACGTGATTCCCCGTCCCCGGGTTTCGAGGACGCGCTCGGCGATCGCCTCGAACTCGTCGTCGGGCCGGAACGGATCGAGCGCGAGGAGGGTATCGACCGCGACCCCGAGGCTGGAGGGCGTCGATTGGTCGTGGGGCTCTTGGGGGCGCGCGACCAACTCCTCGCCGCTGTCGGGCGTGAAGTAGATCGTGCCGGCCGACTCGTCGTAGAACTCGGCCGCGACGGCGTCGGCGAGGTCGAGCGCGAACCCGAGGTGGTCGCGGTCGCCGGTCGCCTCGTAGCAGTTCAGCGCGGCCCGCGCGAGGAAGGCGTAGTCTTCGAGGTAGCCCTCGATCGCGACGTCGCCCCCCTTGTACCGCCGAGAGAGCCGATTCTCCTCGTCGTCCCAGAGGCGTTCGCGGACGAACTCCAGCGCGTCGGTCGCGAGGCCGACGTACCGGTCGCCGTCCTCGAGCACTAGGGCGGCCTCGGCCAGCGCCGAGATCATCAGACCGTTCCACCCCGCAAGCACCTTCTCGTCGCGGCGGGGTCGGACCCGCTGGGCCCGGGCGTCGAAGACCTGCTCGCGGGCGTCTTCGAGGCGTTCGCGGACGGTCGACTCCTCGAGGTCGGAGGCGTCGGCGAGTTCGGGGATCGACTCGGAGATCGTGAGCACCGTCGACCCCTCGAAGTTGCCCGACTCCGTGACGCCGAACCGCTCGCAGAAGAGGTCGGCGGCGTCCTCGTCGGCGACCGCCGACCGGATCTGGTCGGGCGTCCAGACGTAGAACGCGCCCTCCTCGCCCTCGCTCTGGGCGTCGAGGGTGCTGTAGAACCCGCCCTCCGGGTGGGTGAGCTCTCGCTCGACGAACCCGACGGTCCGGCGGGCGGCCTCGGCGAATCGGTCGTCGCCGACGGCCTGATACCCCGCGAGCAACGCCCGGGTTATCTCGGCGTTGTCGTACAGCATCTTCTCGAAGTGGGGGACGACCCACTCCCGGTCGACCGTGTAGCGGTGGAAGCCGCCCCCGACGTGATCGAACAACCCGCCGTCGGTCATCGCTTCGAGCGCCTCGGCGGCGACTTCGCGGTACTCCTCGTCGCCCAGATCGGCGGCGGCCCGCAAGAGCAGGTGGATCCGTCCGGCCTGCGGGAACTTCTGGCCCGTGCCGAACCCGCCGTGTTCGCGGTCGGCGCTCCGGACCGCGGCGTCGGCGGCGGTTTCGAGGACGCCGTCCCCGGGGAGTTCGCTCGCCTCGGGCACCGATTCGAGTTCGCCCTCGATGGCGTCGGTCCACTGGTCGGCCCGGTTTTCCATCTCGGCGCGGTCGTCCTCGTCGCCCCAGGAGTCGGCGATGTTCTCGAGCAGGTCCCGGAAGCCGGGCTGGCCGCGCTTGGCCTCCTTCGGGAAGTAGGTCCCGACGTAGAACGGCCGGCCGTCGGGCGTGAGCCACGCCGAGAGCGGCCAGCCGCCCCGGCGGGTGACCGCCTGACAGATGGTCTGGTAGACGCTGTCGAGATCGGGGCGCTCCTCGCGGTCGACCTTGATCGGGACGAAGTGCTCGTTGAGCACCTCCGCGACGCCCTCGTCCTCGAAGCTCTCTTCTTCCATGACGTGACACCAGTGACACGCCGAGTAGCCGACCGACAGGAAGATCGGCACGTCCCGGTCCTCGGCCGCGGCGAGCGCGGTCTCGTCCCACGGCTGCCAGTTGACGGGGTTGTCGGCGTGCTGGCGGAGGTAGGGGCTCTGTTCGTCGTCGAGCCGATTGCGGTCGGTCGGGTCGGCGTCGGGCTCGCTCATGGGCGACCGGAGGGGCTTGACCGACGTAAAGTCGGGGTTCCGATGGAGCGACCGGCCGACCGGCCACCCTACGCCCCGTCGGCCGCCATCCGGTCGCTGTAATCCCAACTGTGGACGCGGTCGGGCCGGATGCGGATCCGGACCTCCTCGCGGTCCTCCGAGAGGAGCCACTCGGCGAGCGGCGAGCCGGCGTCGCCGAGGTACCGCTCGACGAGATCCCGGAGGACCGACTTGTCGGCGTCGGGCGAGAGTGCGGCGGTGCCGTTGCCCCGGACGCCCCGGTAGGGCGGCCGGTTCTCGGACACCTCGAACGCGACCGCGGAGTCGCCCCGGAGGTAGCCGACCACGTCGGCGTTCGCCCCGGTCGCACACTCGAAGACGCCGTCGCGGTAGCGGTACCACAGCGCGACAAGCCACAGCGACCCGTCGGGGCGGTGGCAGGCCAGCCGGATCGGGATCGCCGCCTCCGCGAGATACGACTCGACCGCCGGCTCCGCCCACGCGCCCGTGAACTCGGTCATGTGACTCGGTAGCGTCCGACAGCTAATAGTTCTCCCGCCGACGTCCCCCCATACTCGTGCATACATCTTCGTTCGTCAAGAGCAAACTTTACACTCCCGTGCCTACACTCTCCGGGCATGAGCGAGACAGTGCTGTTGGTCGGCGGCGGCGGCCGCGAACACGCCATCGCGCGTGCGCTGGCGGACGGCGACGCCACGCTGTACGCCTGCGCGGGCAACCGCAACCCCGGCATCGCGTCGATCGCCGAGGGGTTCGAGACCCTCGAAACCACCGACCCGAGCGCGGTCGTGGCCTACGCCGAGGACGTGGACGCGACCCTCGCGGTCGTCGGCCCGGAGGGGCCGCTCGCGGCGGGCGTCGCCGACGCGCTCGACGACGCCGGCATCTACGCGTTCGGGCCCAACGAGGCCCAAGCTCGCATCGAGACCGACAAGGCCTACCAGCGCCGGTTCATGCGCGACCACGACGTCCCGGGGTGTCCGGAGTTCGAGACGTTCGACGACGTCGAGGCCGCCTGCGAGTACATCGACGCCGCCGACGGCGACCTCGCGGTCAAGCCCGCCGGACTCACCGGCGGGAAGGGCGTCCGAGTGATCGGCGATCAGGTGACCGCCGAGGAGGCCAAGACGTACCTCCGGGACGCCGACTACGACCGGGTGGTCCTCGAAGAGCGACTGGTCGGCGAGGAGTTTACCGTCCAGGCGTTCGTCGCGAACGGCGACCTCCGGGTCACCCCGGCGGTGCAGGACCACAAGCGCGCCTACGAGGGCGACGAGGGGCCAAACACCGGCGGTATGGGGAGTTACAGCGACGCCGACTCCGCCCTGCCGTTCATGACCGACGACGACTACGAGGCGGCCCTCAACGTGCTAGAGGCGACCGTCGACGCCCTCGACGGCTACAAGGGCGTCCTCTACGGGCAGTTCATGCTCACCGCCGACGGCGTGAAGGTCGTGGAGTTCAACGCCCGGTTGGGCGACCCCGAGGCGATGAACACCCTGCCGGTGCTCGACACCGACTTCCTCGACGTGCTGGTCGCGGCCCGCGAGGGCGAGTCGCTCCCCGGCCTCTCGTTCGCGCCGAACGCCACGGTCTGTAAGTACGCCGTTCCCGAGGGGTATCCGACCGATCCGGAGGCCGGCGCGAAGGTCGAGATCACCGAGGAGAACGCGGGCGACGCGCTCCTGTTCTACGCGAGCGTCGACCAGCGCGAAGACGGCATCTACACCACCACCTCCCGGGCGTTCGCGGTGGTGGGCGTCGCCGACACCGTCACCGACGCCGAGGCGATCGCCGAGGACGCCCTCGCGGTCGCGGGCGAGGAGGGCCTCGACGTGCGCCACGACATCGGCAAACCCGATCTGGTCCAGCGGCGGATCGACCACGTCGCCGACCTCCGGAGCCGGTAGTCAAGTCGGGCTTGTCGAGTCGAAAGCGACACATAACAAAGCCCGGTAGCCTGTTCACAGAGGATATGTTCGACTCGGGCGAGCGATCGGCGACGCTGACGACCGACGAGGTCTTCGAGCTACTGAGCGACGCCGACCGGCGGTGTGCGCTCGTCGTGCTCCGCCGAGCGGACGGCGCCGTGTCGCTCGGCGAGCTCGCGTCGGCGACGGTCGCGATCGCCGAGGACCGCGACCCCGAGGGGGTGGCCGACGACGAGCGCGAGCGGACCGCGACCGCGCTCCACCACCGCCACCTGCCCCGGCTCGCGGAGGCAGGGGTCGTCGACTACGACCCGGCCGAGAGCCGCGTCGAGCTGACCGACGCCGCCGCCGATCTCGATCCCGTGTTCCGGATGCTCTCGGAGTGAGCCGACCCGGACCAGCCACCTTCAAGACCGAACCCCTCGAACCTCCGGCCGTGACCGACGAGACGCGACGCCACGATCGAATCGCCCACCACGCGACGCCGGGGCCGTACAACTCCCTCCAGTCGTGGCTCGACGCCAAACACCCGCTCCGGGTCGCGCTGAACTACGTCGTCATCGTTCTGGCTCGCGTCTCGCCCAGCCTGCGGCTCAAAAACTACCTGTTGCGTTCGATCGGCGTCACCGTCGGCGAGGGCGTCTCGTGGGGGCTCGAATCCACGCCCGACGTGTTCTGGCCCGAACTCGTCACCGTCGAGGACCACGCCATCGTCGGCTACGACGCCACTCTGCTCTGTCACGAGTTCCTCCAGGACGAGTACCGCACCGGCGAGGTCGTCGTCGGCGAGCGGGCGATGATCGGCGCGGGCGCGGTCGTGCTCCCGGGCGTCGAGATCGGCGCCGGCGCGAGCGTCGCCGCAAACTCGCTGGTGACCGAAGACGTGCCGGCGGGCGCGACGGTCGCGGGAATCCCCGCCCGCCCGATGAACAGCGACGAGCTGTCGGACTGATCTGGCCGGAATCGACTCGGCGTGCGCGCCGAGATCGCTATCCGGCGACGATCAGTCGTCGGACCCCGGCCTCGACGAGTGCGAGGACACAGAGCCCGGCGACCACCGCGGCCCCGAAGAAGGGGTATATCGCGAGCGGGTCGGACTCCCCGCCGACTCGGAGAAAGAGATACCACACCAGTGCGGTCGCGCCGAACAGCCCCGCCAGCGGCGCGACCAGCCCCCACCGGGCGTAGGCGTAGTAGGGGATCGCGGCGTGGCCGACCAGCACGACCGCGGTGGCCCCGCCGACGAGTAGCCACACGCGGGCGGTCGCCGTCGGAAACAGGTCGGTGACGAATCGCGCCCCGGCCCACACGCCGAGCGAGACCGCGGCGTACGCGAGTCCGCCCCCGACCGCGAACGCCCACGGCGCCGGCAGGCGCTCGCGGACCGCGAACGGCATCGCGGCGGCGAACGCGCCGGCGCCACAGGCGATCGCGACGGTGAGCGCCTCGCTCCCCAGCGCGGGGTCGGGCGTCCCGGGCATCTCAGTCTCGGATCCGGACGACGCCGTCCTCGAACACTCGCCTGTTGGGGATGATGTACTCCTCGCCGTCGCCCTCGATGCGGGTCACGAAGACGTCGACCTCCTGGACGATGCCGCGGTCCTCGCCGACCCGGACCTCGTCGCCGATGCCGTACGGTTGGTTCAACAGGAGGTAGACGCCCGCGGCCGAAGACTGCAGGAGGTCCCGGAACGCGACCGCGCTGAACAGGATGATAGCGAGCGCGTACGAGCCGAGCAGGATCAAAAGCGCCTCGATATCGACGCCGACCTGTCCGAGCGCGACCAGCGCGGCCAGATAGACGATGGTGTACTTGACCGTCCGCGGGATGATGTTGACCTCCGGGAGCTTGACCGAGCGCAGGCGTTCGCTGACGACCAGTTGGGCCTTGTCGGCGACCACGAAGCCGACGATGAACACCAGAACCGCGATGAAGAGGTCGGGGATGAACGTGAGCACGCCGCTCCAGAACAGCTGGGCGTTCAACAGCTCCGCGATGTTGAGCGCGATGAGCACGACGACGCCGTAGATGAACCACGAGCTGAGCCGCGCGACCAGCGAGACCGTGTCGGTGCCGAGGCTCTGGGCGGTGCGCTCGAACGGCGTCCGCTCGACCGCGTCGGGGACGCCGGCGGCCACCAGCAGGCGCTTGTTCAGTCGGCCGATGACGTAGCCAGCCACCAGTCCGGCCGCGAGCACGAGGACCGCGAGGACGAACTGAAACTCGTCGCGCATCAGGACGGTCCAGTCGACCTGCAGGGGCGCCATCAGTACTCCTCCGGATCGAGCTCCAAGACGAGTTCGCCACCTTTGAACGCCCGGACCATCCCGTCGCTCTCCGAGAGCACGATCGCGGTCGCGTTCGTCTCGCGGGTGATCGAGCCGGCGGCCATGTGGCGAGCCCCCAGCCCCTTCGGGATGTCGACCCCCTCGGCGGAGGGTTCGAGGTACCGGTACGCCGAGACGATCTTGCCGGCGTCGGAGATGACGAACGCGCCGTCGAGCCGCGAGAACTCCTTGAGCATCACGTTCACGATGGGGTCGCCGACGTGGACGTGGGACTTCTCGAAGGGGTTGTAACTGAGCGGGCGGGACTTGTTCATCACCTTGCCGGCGTCGCCGACCACGAACAGCGCGCCGACGGGCTTGCCCTTCTGGCCCTTCTTGCCGAGTTCGATCGCGACGTCGAACACGTCCCGGATGACCCCGGGCTCGGCCCGCGAGCCGGCGAACAGTTCGTAGACGCCCGACCGCATCGACTCGCTGACCCGCACGCGCGTGGCGGTGTCGGTGTTCTCCCCGAACATCGAGGTGGTGCAGACGACCGCATCGCCGTCGTCGACGAGCCCCTCCTCCATCGCGCCCTCGACGCCGAAGGCGATCCGGTCCTCGACGCCGTCGAACGCAAGCGGGAGCTCGACGAAGGTGTCGGCCCCGACCGTGTTCTCCGGCGAGACGACCACGAGTTCCACGTCCGAATCGAGGTCGGCGAACCGATCGTAGTAAGAGCCGCTCGGCGAGAACAGGAAAACGGCGTCCGCGTCGTCGACGATATCCCCCAAGAGTTCGCTCACGTCTGCCATTACCCGAAACGACTCAGTCACCGGAGAAAAGGTTTGTGGGAGTATGTGTCAGTTGTGCGGCGATTGGGGCCCCAAGAGTGCATCGTATGCGCTACCGCGACTGGTCTCCCCGACGTTCGATACGTGACAGCGCCCCGTCGCTCAGAACACGTCGAGATACTCCTCGACGACCTCGCGCTCGTCGTCGGTCAGATCGAACAGGTCGTAGACCGCGTCGTCGATTTGGGCTTCGAGATCTTCGATGTCGGTCTGTCGGACGTCCTCGCGGTCTGCTTCGAGTCGGTCGAGCAGTTCGACTACGCCGCCATCGGTGCGGGGAATCGGAATTGTCATTTCCTCGCCGCTCTTGACGTTCCGACCGTCCACGGCGGCGTGGACGTACTCGGCCCTTCGTTTTCGAGCCTCGCGATCTTCGGAGTACATCGCCGGGTCGTTGATGGTGTCCGATCGCCCGGCCTGCACGGTGAAATTCCCGTCTACGTCGCCCTGTACTTCGGCATCCACCGGATACCGGCGAGTCTGCCACTCGTAGGTGACGTAGTCGAGTTCGCCGTCGTAGTCGCCGAGGTAGGCTTCGGGGAAGCGGTCGGCCTTGTTTTGCGTATCCAGCGCGTTCAAGATTTGTCGGACAGGCTTGTTTAAGCGTGAGGCTATGTCCCCATCTTGAACATCCACATACGGAAGTTCTTCAAGATATCTGGATTGATATCGGTACTTTCCCCCTAAGAGCATTGGAGCGATATGCTTGAGGTAGAAATCCAGAGCCTTCGAATTGACTAAGCAAGCAACTCGTTCTGTATCTGATTGTAAATCTGGTTCAAAATAAATACCATAAGGAGTTTTGAAGTGCCATAGGCCATCTTCGTCAATCATGAACCGTGCGTTACTGGCCATATCCGCATTGATGAGTTTTGGAAGACGGAACTTTTCCAAATTCTGGGGGCGGCCAAACTCCCACCAGACCTCGCTATCTTCCCATCTACCCCCTTCACGTCCTCGAAGCCTGTTTTCGTGCTGTTTGAAGAAATCCCATGTTTTAGGGAATCTCTCTTTCATTTCTTCTTTCTGGTAGAGTTTGGGATCTGGTGCGCCGTTCTCATTTTCTTCCAAGTGATACGGGAAGATGACGTGTTGACCGGCCCAATCCCCGCGCCACCGTTGTACGTCGATACCCTGAAGCCAAGGTCGGAGGAGGTCGGTTTCAATTTCGTATTCTTTGGTTTCACCGAGTGGCGTTACCGTTACAGTGTCACCTTTGTCCTGTGGGTCGATTCTATCTGCATCCTGTGGGATCACAAGATAGACTTTGTTTGCACTTGTCTGGGTGCCGGAAGAGATAGATTTCGTTATCTCGCCCAATGTAGAGTCCTGCTTTTTGTTTAATTTATCGAATACTTCAAGTTCTTCAGGCGGCATCAGCGACCAAAATTGGGAATCCAATTTCTTCTGTGGATAATCAAAAATATCTATGTATTCGTCACTGTACCGCGATTCATTTCGGTGCTCACGGATGGAGTGGACGACTTCCTTATCGAGTTTGTTTTGGCTTGGTTCGCTGATATTAGATTTTACTCGGGAACAGCGAATTTGATTCTCCTGTCGTGTACTTTCTTCAGGTTCGTCTCGGGCGAAGAGTATGACTGGCAGATTTGCGGCGTCCTCGAAGACACCTGAGTCTCGGAAGTCGTAAACTTCCTCAATTGCAGATTCTTGAAGTAAAACTCGACGAATACCCTCACCGTAATCAGAGAGCAGAAATTGGTTTGATGTGATGTAACCGAGTTCTCCTGTCTCTTCTTTAAGTAATTGCAAACCACGCTCGTAGAAAACACAATAGATGTCATAGTTACCGGTCGTAGACTCGTAGAGTCGATCGAGCATCTCTTTTTGTCTATCTGGGAGATTCTGAACCCGTACATACGGCGGATTCCCCACGACGTAGTCGTACTCCATGTAGTTCTTCACGACGAGCGCGAGCACGGTGTCCTCGAACATCTTGAACAAACGCCCGTCGTTGTGCTCTTCCTTGAGATACCGCACGTTCTCCAGCATGTCGTCGACGTACGGTGCGAAGAACTCCTCGACGCCAGAGTAGTCCTGTGAGGTGTGCTGATTGATGCGCTCTTCGAGCCCGCTTTTGTACTCCCAGTCGAAGTCGCCGCCGAACTCCTCGGCCAGCGCCATGTGGTCCTTGACGGTGTCCAAGACGCCTTGTAGCGCCGCGAAGTATTCCCCGAAGTTCCCCACGCCCGTCTCCAATTGGATGGTGTCGAACAGCGGCATCCGAACCCGGCGCACGAGGAAGCCGTCTTCCGTTTCGGGCGCTTCCTCCTCGTCCACCTCGACTGGAAGCGGAACCGGGATTCGTACGTCCTGTTCGTCTTCGGTCATCGCATCGAATGTCATCTGGCGCGTCCCGTCGTCGCCCAGATCCGCGCCAGTCAGTTCCCGTTCGTTGCGGAGCGTGTCGGTCCGGTAGATCGGGAGCCGACGAAGCGTGAACTCCGGGTTCTGTCCTTTGGCCTCACGGTAGGCCGGGAGAATCGCCACTACGAACCGGATCTGTGCCATCAGCACCGCGAACGGATGGATATCGAGCCCGACGATTCGCGGACGCGTACACAGATCACGTAAATGCTCTTCCCAGTCGGGGTCGTCCTCGTAGCGTTCCACGTCCTCGATGTATCGCTCGACTGCTTCGACGAGGAACGTACCGGACCCACACGACGGGTCGATAAGCCGTTCGTTCGAGACACCATGCTCGTACCCGACCCCGTCCATGATGTAGTCGATGACCGGCTGAGGAGTGTAGAACTCCCCGAGCGCTTTGCGCGTCTCAGGGTCGAAGTATCGCTGGTACAGATCACCGAGCAAGTCGCCCTGCACGTCCGAGAAGTCGAACCGGAGTACGTTGAAGAATACCTCGGCTACCGCTCGGCTGAAGCGGTCCCGCGTGGCCTCGCTTACGCGCTCTACACCACCCGTTTCCTTGGCCACGGCCTCGAACTGGTTCGGGCCCGATTCGTGCCCGCGAGAGAGCTGTTCGGCGTACCCATCGGTCCACCAAATGAAGATGTCGTCCTGAAACAGCCCTTCCACCAACTGGTCCTGCATATCATCGATGAGATTGTCCGCCGCGACGGGGAACGCATCGAGGTTGATGCTGTCGCCGAAGCCCTGCAACCCCCGGAAGTAGTCGTCCATCCCCTCGTATCCGGTCCCGGCGAAGAAGTCGTGGTCCTCGGTCGCCTTCGCCAGCAGGAGCCGAGCGAGGAGCGCGTGCCCGCTTTCCAGACAGAACATGAAGTCTCGAAGCGACTGTTTACCATCGATGAACGGCTCCCACGACTTTGGTACCTCGTCCGGCTCGTCGGCGTACGTTGCTTCCCAGAAGTCGTACGCACCCTTAACGAACTTCGCTTCTTGTTCGTCCCGGAGTTCCTCCAAAAGGTCTAGCATCCCGACGACGAGGTTGGCAAACGGACTCCCTTCTTCGAGCCGAAAGGTATCGAAGAAGTGCTCCTGTCCGAGTTGGGCCTGATCGTGTAGCGGAATCGGATCGAGGGCCCCGAGAAATCTGTTAACGTCGTCGGGATCCGTTAGATCGAACGTTCGCTTTTGGAGCGCACTAGTGATGTCGCGGGCTTGGCTTTCGCTTACCGCGTCCAGCGAGACGACCACCATCGGACGGTCCTGCCCTCGACGATAGAGACGCAACTGCTCGCCGTTTGTCAGAACCCCGTACTCGGCCCGAAGATGGTCCATGTAGTGGAACAACTGTGATTCGTGTGGCACGAGGTCACGGCCGGTGGTCTTGAATTCATAGACCGCAGTGACGGCTTCGTTGTTATCTAACGTGAGGTAATCCGGACGACGGTCGTCGGGGAGTGTGAATTCGCTTCTGAGATCAACCCCAGTTCCTTCGTAGTCGAGGGCGTCGTAGAAACCCCGTTCGAGGAACAGATTCTCCACGTCACGCTCGCTCATTTCCCCGTCAGTCTGTTTTGCGATCGCATGGAGGGCATCGTGGAGCCCGGAAGCGTCTGCCATTACTCCGTTCCACTCAACTGGTCTTCAAAAAGGTACTCGAAAGAGAAGACACAGGCACAAATATTTCGAGTCGGACCCGATTCGAAGCACAATGTTCGCTCGGAATTATCAGTCAGACCCGCATGGCTCTTACCTTATCGCGAGGCCTCTATCAACCGAACTGTTGGAGAAGCATCCCCAGGACAGGATTCGAACCGGAGCGAGACGGTCGACCTCGCAAGGTTCGAATCGGTCCTGTTCTTCGCTCACTGCGTTCGTTCATGCGCGGGACCGGATTCGAACCGGCGGACCCCTACGGGATAGCGTCCTAAGCGCTACGCCGTTGGCCTGGCTTGGCAACCCGCGCTCGACTCACGCTACCCGCGAGGGAGACAAGAAGGTGTCGTTCTCTGCGAGCGTTTATGTGGGACCGCGCGCTACCCCCGCCCGTGTATCGAGCGCGCGATCACGTCGAAAACGAGCGGTGGCTCGCGGAGCTTCAGCAGATAGCCGACCGGCTCGACCTCGAAACGGCCGCCCGGTCGCGGGCGACCGACCTCTACCTCTCGACGGTCACCGACTGGGACGACGACGCCGACGAGGCGTCCAAGCGGGCGGTCCTCGCGGCCAGCCTCTACGCCGGCTCGCTCATCGAGAGCGACCAGCGCTCACAGAGCGCGGTCGCCGACGCCGCGGGGGTGTCCCGACTCACCGTCCAACAGCGCTGGAAGGACCTGCTCGAACGGGCGGGGCTCGAACCGCCGTCGTGGTAGGTCCCAGCGGCGCCCGGCGCTCGCACCCCGACGACTCGTCCGCCCGGTCGGGCGCTCACTGCTCGGCGGCCCGGCCGTCGCGGTCGGGCGTGACGTTGCCGCGTTCGTCGATCTCGCCGTTGACGATGCGGGTGCTCGAGATGATGTCGCCGTCCTCGGCGCGGACGTGGGGGACCACTTCTACTTCGAGGGGCGTTCGGCCCAGTTCCGTCCGTCGGTCGTTGATGCGGGCCGCGGCGTCGGTCGTCTCGGGCGAGACGATCAGCACGTCGAACTGCGGCTCGGTGGCGATGCCCGTGGGTTCGGTGAGCTCGCGGATCTCGAACTCCCGGTCGTACTCGTCGGCGAACGACGCGAGCTCGGTTTCGAGGTCGCGGCGGCGCTCGTCGAACGAGCGGACGTACCGATCCTCGTGGCGGGTCTTCGGCGCGAGTTCGTCGCTCGTCAGTCCGACCGTCACGTCCCCGAGTTCGAACGCGCGCTCGAACAGCGCGCGGTGGCCGTCGTGGACCGGGTCGAAGGTCCCGCCCAGGGCAACCTCCATACCCCGGCGAAGGGCACCCCGCGGCTTAGTGCCTTCGGAACCGCGTCACTTCACGACTCGTCGTCGGGGTCGCCGTCCTCGACTTCGATGCTCACCGGCTCGGTCGTCTCGGCGGTCCCCTCTCCGCGTTCGAGGTGGTCGTCGAGGTTGAACACGGTGTTGAGCTCGTCTTGGACCTGTCCGACGACGCCCGAGACGAGTTCGCTCGGGGCGATGGCGGTGTACTCGTAGGGGTTGTTGCCCGCGCCTTCGCTCTCGCGTTTGCGACGCTCGACTTTCTCCTCGGCGTGGAGCTCCGCGAGCGACTCCCGGACGGTGCTCGGGTAGAGGCCGGTCCCCTCTGCGATCTCCTCGCTCGTGCTGTGGGGGTGCTGGCGGAGGTAGACGTATATCCGGGCGCGCGTGTCGGTGTCGAGTACCCACGAAAGCAGGTCGACGATGCCCTGATCGAACTGGTCGACCGCCCTATCGGCCTCCTCTTCGAGGCGCTCGCGGCCCTTGTTCAGTCGCTCGCGGCCCTCTTCGGCGGGAGCCTCTTGGTCGACCGGGATCGACTCGCCGGGGTCCCGTTCGTCGTCGACCGTCCCGTCCTCGACGCCGTCGACCGTCTCGTCGACACCGTCGTCTCCGTCTGCGTCGTCTGAATTCTCTCCGGACATGTCCTTTCTACGAGGACAAAAGTCGCCACCGGGTAAAAGCCTTGCTTACGTGGCGATCCCCGACCACAGCTACTCGACGATCAGCGACTCGTAGAGCGCCTCGACGCCGTCCTCCTCGCTGATCCGGCGCTGGCTGGCCGCGCCGCTCTCGGCGTCGTACACGTCTCGGATCCCTGATACGCCGAGCCGATCGCACTCCCGATCGACCGCCTCCCCGAGATCGATCTCGCCGTCGCGGTCGCGGTCGACGAACGACGCCGCGTGTCCGTACCGCATGGCGCGCCACTTGTTCTCGTCGAGGAGCTCTCGGCGGTGGCGATACCCCGTCTCGCCGTCCTCGTAGCGCTCGGCCAGTTCGGTCACCAGCGCGTGGACGTACTCGACGAACGCCAACACGACCCCCGGGTCGGCCTGCCCGTCGGGCGTCCTGACTTCGACCGTGCCGTGGCCGGTGTGAGGACGCACGTCGTACCAGAGTTCGCCCCGATCGTTGATCGACCCCGTCTCGACCATCGTCTCCTCGAACGACGCAAACGCCTCGTAGGAGTCGAACGTCGTCGGCATCCCGGTGTTCGGGAGCGCCTCGAAGATCTTCGCGCGGGCCGACTGGAGCCCGGTGTCGTAGCCGTTCCAGTACGGCGAGTTCGCCGACAGCGCGAGCATCACCGGGAGGTACCACCGCACCTCGTTGGCGACCCACACCGCCTTCTCGGGGTCGTCGACCCCGACGTGGACGTGCAGTCCCGCGGTCGTGTTCCGGTGCTGTGGGTACTGGATCCGATCGAGCTGGGCGCGATACCGGGGCTTCTCGGCGTGTTCGAGCTCCCGCCACAGCGCGCCCGGGTGGAGCCCGGCGGCCGCGATGCGGTACCCCGCGGCCTCGGCGTGGTCGACCAGCGCCGATCGGACCGCGAGCACCCGGTCGCGGGCCTCGCTCACCCGGTCGATCCTCGGCGTCTGGGTCTCGATCACGCACTTGAAAAGCTCGTGGTCGAGGCGTCCGTCGAGTATCTCGGGCGGGTCGCGCTCGTAGACGAGTTCGTCGGTCCCCGCGGTCGGCCGGCCCCGGCCGTCCACGACGAAAAACTCCTCCTCGACGCCCAGCGTGCCCATCTCCGTGAAGTTCGAAGCCGAACCCGAGTCCATTTTTCGAGCTTTCGTAACCCGCGGTATAAATAGTTCCGAACCCGGCAGGGTCGGTCGCGAGCCCTACCGCGGCCGGGCGACCACGCCGAGGTGGTCCTCGTGGTACGGTTCGAGGCGCTCGGTCGCCACCACCTCGTAGGTCGGTTCGAGCGCCGCCAGCGCGTCCTCGAACACCGCCGCCGGCTCTCGGGTCACGTCCTCGCTCCGGGCCTTGATCGCGGCCACCAGTCGGCCGTCGTCCGCGAGAAACCGCGCGTTCTCGACCGCGACGCGGGCCTGTCCGCGAGTCGCGACGTCTTGGACCACCACGTCGACGTCGGACTCGACGACGTGGGCGTACGTCTCGGGCTTTCGGGCGTCTTTCAGGAGCGGGAACAGGTTCCGGCGGTCCTCGGCGACCCCCACGAGGTCCCGGACGGGCCGGGGCGCAAACTCCACCGCGTAGGTCGGGCCGGCGAAGTCCGCGACGTGACTCACCGTCGTCCCGCTGGCCGCCCCCAGATAGAGGACGGTGTCCCCGCCCGCCAGCCCGGCGTCCATCCCGAGTTCGACCATCGCGCCGAGCTTCGATCGCCCGGCGTCCCAGAGGCGCCACCCCTCGTCGGTCGGCTCGCCGTACACCGGCTCGCCCCGTGTCGCGAGCCGCGACTCCCCGTCGAACGACCGGCGCTCGACGCCGGTCGGGAGATCCTCGCTCATTCGGCCTCACCGCCTCGGATCTGAGCGATGCGCTCGTCGAGTTCGGCGTCGAGTTCGGGCTTGCGCTCCCCGGAGTAGCGGTCGACTCGCGCCGCGATGGTGAGCTTGCCTGCGAGGGCGCGGGCCGCCGAGCCCCGCTTTCCGGGCCGGGTCCCGCGGACGTACTCGTGGGTGAAGATGACGCCGTGCTTGGGCGAGGGTGCGTGGCCCCGGAGGTGGGCGAAAAGCGAGTCCTCGGCGCCGAGCACCTGAACCGTCCCCGCGGGCTTCTTCGCGAGCGCGTCGAGTCCGCCGGCCAGCGAGATCAGCCGTGCGGCGAGCACCGGCCCCGCCATCGCGGCGAGGTTCGGCGCGACCTCGGGCGTCTCGCGCTCGACGAACGCCCGGAGCTCGTCGGCCTCGTCGGCGAGTCCCGCGACTCGCTGGGCGAGCGAAACCAGTCGCTCGTCGACCGTCGAGTCGGGGTCGCGGCCTGCAAGCTCCCGGGCGTAGTCGACGCCGGTGGCCGCGTCGGGGTATCGGCTTCCGGCCCACTCTGCGACCCGCTCGGCCAGCTCGTTGGCCCGCTGGTCGAGGTCGTCCATCGCCCGGACGGCGTGGACGAGTTGCTGGTCGTCGGCCCGTTCGCGCTCCGCCGCGGCCTCGCGGGCGGCGCCGATCGTCGCCTCGCGCAGGCGGGCGTAGTAGTCGGACTCGTCGTCGGCGAACCCCGATTCGACGGCGAGCGCCGGCCAGTCGGCGGGAGCGTCGGCCCGACCCTCGCGGATTCGGTCGGCGCCGCCCGCGGCGTCCCCCTCGAACCAGCCGTTCGGGGCCGCGCCGGCTCCGCTACCGCCGGGGTCGCGGTCGGTGTCGTCGGTCATACCCGTTGGTTGCCCGTCGTCGCGTTTAAACCCACGCGACTCGGCCGGCGCGCTCGCGGTCGCCAGAACCGAAACCGAAAAGACCGCGCGCCCGGAGTTCCAGTCGATGCACGTCGAACTCTTGGGCGGCACGGTCGACGTCGACGCGGGGCTAATCGACGCCCCGGACGGAGAGATCCGCGAGCAGGTGGCCGCGTACGCCGCCGGCGACCGCCGGGAGTTCGACCTCCCGGTCGCGGTCCCCGACGACTTCACGGGCGACGTGATGGCGGCGATGGCCCCGATCCCGTACGGCGAGACCCGAACCTACGGCGACCTCGCGACCGAACTCGACACCGCGCCGGTCGCGGTCGGGCAGGCTTGTGGCCACAATCCCGTCCCGATCGTAGTCCCGTGTCACCGGGTGGTGAGCGCGGCGTCGCTGGGCGGGTACTCCGCGGCGGGCGGGGTCGAACTCAAGGCGCGACTGCTCGCGCTCGAAGCCCGTTAATCGGCGCCTCGTCGTCGGCGCTCGACTGTTCGGGATCGACGGTCGCTTCGGGCCGGAGTCCCTCGTCGTCGGGAGGGTCGCTCGCTGTGAGGACCGCGGTCGAGAAAATGACGGCCCGACCGACGCGCGCCGACGGCCAAAAAGGCTATGAGAGTGGTGGCACAGGGCTGAACTGCGGTGGCGCCCCACCGCCGGACGATGGCCTGTCGACCCCGCTCGCCGTCCGCGTCTCCTGCTCCCGGACGCGGGCGGTCGCCCTCCAGCCCTCTACGCCCCACCGTCTCGCTGGCCTCGGCCCGCGGTCCCGTCTCTCACTCGAACTTCTCGAACGGCTGTTCGCAGTCGTTACAGTAGTGCATCGACCGACAGAGCGACGGCCCCTTCGGGTGCTCGCGCTCGGTGTCGGTCGACCCACAGTAGGGACACTCCGCGCCGCCGTCCGTACCGGTCGTGTCGACGCTCGGATCGAGTCCTCGCATGGTCAGACGCTCAGTCCGAACTCCCGCAGGTCGTCTCGGCCGTCTTCGGTCACCAGTTCGACGGACCACTCGGGGCTCCAGACGAGGCGCAGGTCGACCGACTCGACGCCGTCGACGCCACGAACCGCCGCCTCGATCTCGCCGGTCAGCATGTCCCGGGCCGGACAGCCGGTGTAGGTCAGTGTCATGGTCACCGCCGCGTGTCCGTCCGTCACCTCGACGCCGTAGATCAGTCCGAGGTCGACGATCGACACCGGCATCTCCGGGTCCTCGACGCCGTAGAGGGCGTCCCACACGCGGGCGGCGACGCCCTCGGCGCCCTCGCCGGTCGCCGGGAGGTCGTCGGGATCGGGGCCGCCCGGCGAGTAGTCGGTGTGTGCACACGGGGTCGGTTCGCCGGCTGAGTCGGGGTCGCTACGCATCGGCCTCGTCGGGGTCGGGCATGATCTTGTGGGCCTCCTCGCGGCCCAGCTCGCGGTACGTGCGGGTCATCTCCTCGTGGAGCGCGTCCCAGTCGTCGGTGTGGTCGCCGTCCCGGCCGATCGTCGCGGGCCGGACCGCCTCGGGATTCTCGCGGACGCCCTCGGGCGGTTCGAGGCCGAGCGACCGGAGGAACGGGATCACGGTGTCGAACCACTGCTCGCGCATCGCCGCCAGCGACTCGGTCCGGAGCCCGAGGTCCTCGATGGTCTCCTCGTGGTCGCTTGGCTCCCAAAGCGCCAGCGCGTGCGGGAACAGTCGATCGACCGCCGCCTGCAGACGCTTCAGACTCGCCTCGTCGTCCGCGAGCCGCTCGAGCCAGTTTTGAGCGTGTTCGCGGTGGTACGCCTCCTCGCTCTGAATCTTGCCGACCCGGTCGGCGATCCGGGGGTACGAGGCGTCCGCGAGCGCTTCGAGCCGGAGCTGTTCGGCCACGTCGTAGAGATACGATCGGACGACGGCGTCGGCCCAGTCGCCGTCCTCGAAGGGGAGTTCGGCGAGCGACGCGTGCCGGAAGTCGGCGGGGTCGCGCTCGAAGATGAGGTCGGCCTCGTCGTACCCGAAGTCCCGGAGCAGATCGTACCACAGCCGGGCGTGGCCGAGCTCGTCCTGTGCGATGTTCGCCAGCGCGAGGTCGGATTCGAGGGTCGGGGCCCGCACCTGCCACTCGGTGTAGCGCTCGGCGAGCACGAGTTCGTCGTCGGCGAGCCGGTAGAGCAGGGCCTCGACGGCCGCCCGCTCGTCGTCGGCGAGCTCCGCGGGACCTCCGAGCCGGTCGCTTTCGGCGGCCATCAGTCGTCACCCCCGGCCGACGCCCGGTCGGCGTCTTCCTGTTCGCTCTCGGACTCGGCGACCTCCTCGGCGAAGGCGGCGTCCAGATCCTTGTACCCCATCACCCACCGGTAGGACTTGTCGGTCGTCCCGCCGAACGCGGCCTCCTCGGCGTCTACTTCGCCGATCTCGTCTTTCGGGACGACCCAGAGGCTGTTGGTCGGCTTCCGGCGACCGTGCTGGATCTGGGCGAACAGCTTGGCCATCTCGCGGTCGGGCGCGTGGACGTTCCCGCAGTGGGTGTGGTACTCGCCGGCGTCCTCCTGTCGGAACACTTCCCAGATCATGGTTAGTCGGCCGCCTGCGGGGCGGTGGTATCCTCGCCGTGCTCCCAGCTTTCGAGGCCCGATCGGACCCACTCGACGGCCTCCTGGGTGCGCGAGCGCTTGCCGATCTGTTCGTGACTCCCCGGCGCGTCGTTTTTCGCGATCGTGAAGAACTCCTCCCAGTCGAGGTCGTCTTCGACCACCTCGTAGGTGCCGTCGCCGTTGTCCCTGATCCGGGGCTCGTCGGGGATTTCGAGGCCGTACTTCCGGGCTTTGGGGACGTAGGCGTTGAGGAACGCGTTCCGGAGCTCGTCGTTGGTCATCGTCTTCAGCCCCACGTCGGCCGAGAAGTCGTGGTGGGTCGACTGGTCGTCGGTCGGACCGAAAAACTGGATGATCCGGGGCCACCACTGCTCGAAGGCGTCTTGGAGCATCTGCTGTTCTTTCTTCGAGCCGGTCGCGAGCTCGCGCATAACGTCCTCGCCGTGCTTGACGTGGAATCCCTCCTCGAAACACACCTTGTCCATCGCGTGGGCGTACGGCTCCCAGCTGGTGCGCTTGAGCGTCGCCTGCCGGCGCATCGCCGCCCCGTCGACGAAAAAGGCGATCATCGGCACCTCGGCCCAGCTCTCCATCGGGTAGTGAAAGCAGTTGAGGAACTTCCCCTCCCCGTTGGCGAGCTCATCGAGCATCTCCTCGCGGGACTTGATCCCGAGCGACTCGGCGGCCCGGTACAGCAACTGCCCGTGGCCGATCTCGTCCTGGACCTTCGCGGAGAACGCGAGCTTCCGGTCGAGGCTGGGCGCCTGCCGGATGAACGGCCGTTCTAAGTACGCCCCCATGATCTCGCTGTTGGCGTGGAACTGGATCATCCGGGTGGCGGCCTTCCGGTACTCCTCCGGGAGGTCGTCTTTCGGGCTGAATTCGCGCGGCCCGGCGCGCTCTTTGACGGTTTCGACGTCCATATACCCGAGACTAGTCACCGATTCGCATACCAATTGACCCGTCTATAGACTGGGTTTAAATATATCGGCGACGAACGACCGTTATGAATCCGGAGCCACCGCCGTGATCGAGGAGTGTCTGGTCGTGGAGTTCGGCGTCACGGGCGACGACTGCCCGCTCGCGGCGGCCTCCCGCGAGACGGGCGCCACCGTCGACGCCCGACCGCCCCAACTCCGGCGCGACGACAACGCGTTGCTCCGGTTCAGCGCGGGCGCGAAGGCGGGCGATCTTGCCGCGACTCTCGACGCCGACGACCGCATCCGATATCTCCACGTCTCGCGGGCCGACGGCCGGACCAACTTCCGGTGTCTCTCGAAACACCCCTGCGTCGTCCACGAGCTCACCGACGCGGGGTTCATGGCCGAGAACCTCCAGTACCGCGGCGGGGCCGAGCGCCACGTCGGCGCGGTCGTGGGCCGAGACGTGCTCGGCGGCGTCCTCGAAGCCGCCGCCGAGACCGTCGGCGTCACCCTCGAGCGACTGTTCCCGCTCGGGGGCGAGGACGACACGGCGGTCGCCCAGCGGTGGGATCTGACCCCCGCACAGGAGGCCGCGATCCGGGCCGCGCTCGCGGCGGGCTACTTCTCGGTGCCCCGGGGGGCGACCGCCACCGAGGTCGCGGCCGACCTCGGGATCAGCAAGTCGGCGTTCTTAGAGCGACTCCGCCGCGGACAGGCGTCGCTGTTCGAACAGGTCTTTTGACGCTACCGGTACGCTTTATATCATACCTCAGAGTGGTCCTGACGACATGCGAGAAACCATTACGATGTGGCGTGACACGCGAATGATAATGCTGGTCGCGGTCGTGGCGGCGCTGTTCGCGGCCGTGCTCATCCCGTTCAAGGCGCTGACGATCGTCCCGGGGGTCACCGAGATCAGGCCCGCGAACGCGATTCCGGTCGCGTTCGGGATCATGTTCGGTCCCGCCGGCGCGTGGGGCGTGGCGATCGGCAACCTCATCGGCGACATCTTCGGCGGCACGTTCGGTCCGGGGAGCGCGTTCGGCTTTGCCGGCAACTTCTTTTTCGCGCTCGTCAGCTACAAGCTCTGGGGCAACCTCGCCCCGCTGTCGTCGGGCGAAGAGCCCACCATGGACTCCGCACGACAGGTCGCTGAACTCTGGGTCATCGCCCTCGCGGGGGCCGCCGTCTGTGCGGCCATCATCGCGTGGGGGCTCGAAGTGCTTGGCCAGTTCCCGTTCTCGGTGCTCGGTCCGGTCATCGCGCTCAACAACTTCCTCGCGGCCGCGGTGCTTGGCCCGCCCCTCCTGTATCTCACCTACCCGCGCGTCAGGGAGATGGGACTACTGTACCCCGACGTGATGGACGCGCCCGCCCTGTCGGACGCCTCTTCCTCGCGGTCGACGCTCGCGGCGTTCGGGCTCGCGGCGGTCTCGATCGCGTGGCTGGCGATCGGCGTCGGCCTCAGCGTCGGCCTCGGCGGCGGCGCGTTCATCGGGAACACCGCCGAGACGTTCGGTCAGGGCGGCTCGACGCCACAGATCGCGCTCGGCGCGGTCGCGTTCGTCGCCCTGTTCGGACTGTCGGCGCTGTCGAAGAGCCGGCTCCCGGCGGCGCTGAGCGCCCGATAGCGGTCCCGGATTGCAAACCCTTACGGCCCTACTCTATGCACTCGACATCAATGACCGAAAGCGCCGAAACGGGCGGCGTCGCCGCCCGACTTCGGGACGTGTTGTTCTCTTACGATCGGGACGCCGACCTCGACGACGAGGGCTCGGACGACTCCGTCGACCCCGACTCGCGGGGCGGCGCGGTGTTGCGCGGGGTCGACCTCGACGTGCCCGCGGGCGAGGTGGTCGTCGTGATGGGCGCGAGCGGCGGCGGGAAGTCGACGTTGTTGCGCACGCTGAACGCGCTCATCCCCGGATTCCTCAACGGGGCGTTCGACGGCGACGTCGAGGTGCTCGGCCGGGACGCCACCGCGACCAAGACGAGCGACCTCGCCGAGCAGGTCGGGACCGTGATGCAGGACTACGAGGCCCAACTGTTCGGCACGAGCGTCGAGGCCGAGGTCGCGTTCGGCCCCGAGAACCTCGCGGTCCCGCCCGAGGAGATCGGGCCACGCATCGACCGCGCGCTCTCGCAGGCCGGGCTCGGGGACCTCGACCGCCGGCGCGAGCCTGCGGGGCTGTCGGGCGGCCAGAAACAGCGGCTGGTGTTCGCGAGCGTGCTCGCGATGCGACCCGAACTGCTGGTGCTCGACGAGCCGACCAGCGACCTCGACCCGCTCGGCGCCCGCAACGTCGTCGAGATCGTCCGCTCGCTGGCCGACGCCAGCGACGGGCCCGAGACGATCGTGCTCGTCACCCACGAGATCGAGGAGGCGTTGCTGGCCGACAGCGCCGTCCTGCTCAAGGACGGCCGGGTGTTCCGGCAGGGCCCGACCGAGTCGGTGTTCACCGACGTCGCGGCGCTCCGGGAGAGCCGGGTCGAGCTCCCGCCGGTCGTCGACGCGTTCGACCGGCTCGGCTGGGACCGCGAGCAGTTGCCCGTGACGGTGGCGGAGGCGGCCGACCGCGTCGAACAGAGCGACCTGACGTGGGAGCCGCCCGAACCGACCGCGCCGGCGCCCGCGGGCTCGGGCGGCGACCCCGGCGAGGTCCGGTTCGCGGTCGAGGGCGCCCGGTACAGCTACGACACCGACAGGGGCCCGGTCACCGCCGTCGACGGCGTCGACCTCGAAATCCGAGCCGGCGAGGTCGTCGCGATCGTCGGGCACAACGGCAGCGGCAAGACCACGCTCGCCAAGCAACTCAACGGGCTGTTCGATCCCGACGACGGGCGGGTGTCGTGGCGGGGTCGGGACGTTCGGGAGTACGACGCGGGCGAGATCGGCCGCGAGGTCGGCTTCGTGTTCCAGAACCCCGACCACCAGATCTTCGAGGACACCGTCCGCGACGAGGTGGCGTTCGGGCCGAAGAACTTCGGCATCGAGGGCGAGGAGCTAGACGCCCGGGTCGCCGACGCGATCGAGACCGTCGACCTCGGGTCGCTGGCCGACGCCGACCCGTTCGCCCTCTCGAAGGGCCAGCGCCAGCGCGTGGCGCTCGCGAGCATCCTCGCGACTCGGCCGTCCGCCATCGTCTTCGACGAGCCGACGACCGGCCTCGACGCCGAACAGCAGGTGGCGTTCATGGACCTCGTCGCCCGGCTCAACCGCGAGGAGGGGCTGACCGTGGTGATGGTCACCCACGATATGGGGTCGGTGGCCCGGTACGCGCCCCGGACGGTGGTCATGGCCGACGGCCGGAAAGTGGCCGACCGATCGACGCGCGAGCTGTTCGCGGACCCCGAGGCGCTCGATCGCTGGCAACTCGACGCCCCCCAGCCGGTCGCGCTCTCGAACGAGCTGGCGGCCCGCGCGGGCCGCGAGGACGCCCTGCCCGCGCTCACGGTCGAGGAGGTGGTCGCGGGTCTCGGGGGCGAGCCGGCCGCCGACGACCCGGTCCGGGGAGGGGTGAACCGATGAGCGCCGCGCCGACGCTGTACGTCGACCGGGACACGTTCGTCCACCGGCTCGATCCCCGAGCGAAGCTGGCGATGGTCCTCGCGCTGTTCGTCGCCGCGTACATGTTCGAACACCCGCTGGCGGTGGCGACGCCGCTGGCGGTCGCGCTCGGCGTGCTCGCGCTGACCGGCGGGCTCCGAAAGCTCGGCCGGATCAAGGTCGTCATCACCGCGCTGTTCCTCGCGGGCTTTCTCGTCTGGCCCGCCTACGCGCCGGCGCGCGGTCCGGTGGTGGTGTCGACGCCGGTGTTCGACCTGACCGAGTACGAGTTGCTGTTCGCGCTTGGCCGGAGCGAGCGCATCGTGGCGTTCATCGTCAGCGGCTTCGCGTTCATCACCACCACCTCGAACGAGGAGATCGTCTCGGGGCTCCGGGGCCTCGGCGTGCCCTACGCCTTCTGCTTCGCGCTCGGGACCGCCCTCCGGCTGTTCCCGACGTTCCTCGGCGCGACCGGGACGGTCAAGCAGGCCCAGGAGGCCCGCGGACTCGACCTCTCGGCGGGCGGGCCGCTCCAGCGGATGCGCAACTACATCCCCCTGCTGATCCCGGTGTTGATGACGGCGGTCAGAAACGTCAACTCCCAGTCGATGGCGCTGGAGGCTCGCGGGTTCGACACCGACCGCGAGCGGACCTTCTACGACCGCCGGACGTTCCGGGCCGCCGACTGGGGTGTGACCGCGCTGGCGGTCGGGGTCGTCGTCGGCGTGATCGGGCTGTGGTGGCTCGGCGTCGGCCAGCTCTAGAAACTGCTGTCGGCGTGCTCCCAGTCGTCGTAGTACGCCCGCTGGCTGTCGGTGAGTTCGTCGATCGAGACGTCGAGGGTCTCTAGCTTCCGGTCGGCGACCGCGCGGTCGAGCCGGTCCGGGATGGCGTACACGCCCGCCGAGAGCCGGTCGTCGCCGGTCAGCATGTCGCGGGCGGCCACGAACATCATTGCGAACGTCGTGTCCATCACCTCGGCGGGGTGGCCCTGACTGTACGGTCCGGTGAGGTTCACCAGTCGCCCGTCGGCAAGCAGGTCGAGGCGTCGACCGTCTGGGAGGTGGTATCTGGTGACGCCTTCCTTCGGGTCCGAGACGTCCTCGGCCATGGCTTCGAGGTCCTCGACGACGATCTCGACGTCGAAGTGGCCGGAGTTGGCGAGCATCGCGCCGTCGGCCATCTTCTCGAAGTGCTCGCGGCGCAACACGTCCCGGTTGCCGGTCGTCGTGACGAACAGGTCGCCCTCCTCGGCGGCCTCGTCCATGCTCATCACGCGGTGGCCGTCCATGTGGGCCTCCAGCGCCTTCCGGGAGTCGATCTCGGTCACGACCGTCTGGGCGCCCATGCCCCGGGCCTTCCGGGCGACGCCCCGCCCGCAGTAGCCGTAGCCGGCGACCACCACGGTCTTGCCCGAGATGATGCTGTTGGTCGAGATGGCGATGTTCGTGAGCGACGACTCGCCGGTCCCGTGGACGTTGTCGAAGAAGTGCTTCATCGGCGTGTCGTTGACGCTGTACACCGGGAACTCGAGCACGCCCTCCTCGTCCATCGCTTCGAGCCGGGTGACCCCGGCGGTGGTCTGCTCGCCCCCGCCGAGGACGCCGGCGGCGACCTCGGGGTGGTCGGCGTGGACCTTGGCGATCAGCTCACACCCGTCGTCGAGGATGAAGTCGGGTTCGCGTTCGAGCAGGTCGTGCTGGGCGGCGTCGAACGCCTCGTCGGACATCCCCTCCTCGGCGAAGGCGGTGATGCCCTCGACCGCGTCGAGGGCGTTCACGACGTCGCCGTGGGTGCTCTGGGGCTCGCTCGGCGCGAACAGCACCTCCGCGCCGGCGGCGTGGAGCGTCTCGATGAGCACGCCGGTCTTCGCTTCCAGATGGGAGGCGACCGCGACGGTGTAGCCGTCGAACGGCCGGGTCTCGCCGTACTCCTCGGCGAACGAACGCAGGATCGGTGTGTGATCGCGGGCCCACGCGAGCGGGTCGTCGGGGTCTGGCATGCCCGGAGGGTCTCGGCGCGGGCGGATAAACGTTCAGAACGCGGTAACGGGTCGGGATTCGGAGCGCGCCGACTACTCGGCGTCGGCGTCGTCCGGACCGCGATAGTTCGCCAGCGCGGCCCAGCCGAGTACCCCGGCAGGGAGACCGACCAGTACCACCGAGGCAAGCACGCGCGCGCCGCCGAGGGCGACGAGTACGCCAGCGAGCAGGGCGGCGATGGTCGCCAGCAGTACGACGACGGCGTCGAGTCGCCGTCGGAGGGCGTCGTCCATACGGGGATCGTGTCCCCTCACCGACAAGTAAGTGCCGGACGCTCGCGGCGGCGCCGAACCGAACCGGACTTACGATCGGCGTCTGACACGAGGGGTATGGCCGACACGGAACTCCGCCGCCGGCTCGCCTACGTCCACCAGACGCTCGAACTGATCGCTTTCCTGCTCGCGGTCGCCGTCGCCCAGACGAACGCGATCGGCCTCCTCGCGGGCGTCGGTGCCGTGGTCCTGCTGGCGGTGAACGTCGCCACTCGGACCTTCGGAGCGTCGGACGACGAACCGACCGCCGAATAGCGGTCGCCCCGCCGGCTACCCCGTCTTGTAGACGCCCCGGGCCTCGGCGACCGGCGTCCCGACGGCTTCGGCGTCTCCACGAGGCTCCTCCGAAGCCTTTCGGTCCTCGGCGTACACCTCCACGTCGACCGCGCCCACGTCGCTCCCACACCGGACCACCTCGGCCTCCGCGCGCAGGTCGCCGGTCCCGGCTTCGAGGTAGTCGATCCGCATGTCGATGGTGGGCACCGGCCGGTCGACGAGCGAGACCAGCGCCGCGCCGCCGACGGTGTCCGCGAGCGTGAACGTGACCCCGCCGTGGGCCATCTGGCGGTCGGCGTTCCACGACAGCTCCTCGCGCATCTCGACGCGACCCTCGGCGCGACCGTCCCCGACCTCCGTCACCTCGACGCCGAGCAAGTCGGCGAACGGCATCTCCTCGAAGAAGGCTTCGACGTCCATACATCGGGTCCGACCGGCGAGCAATTAAACGTGTGGCCTCCCACGTCGAAGCTATGGACGTCACCGACGACGACGGCGTACGCACCGTCACGTTCGACCGTCCCGAAGTGATGAACGCGTTCACCACCGAGACGGCCGCGCAACTGGCCGACGCGCTCGCCGATCTCGACCCCGACGACCACGACGCGGTCGTGCTCACCGGCGAGGGCCCGGCGTTCAGCGCCGGCGGCGACGTCGAGTCGATGGCCGAGCGCGAGGAGAGCCCCGAGGCCGCCTACGAGCGCATCGGCGAGACGTTCGGCCGCGTGGTCGAGGAGGCGATGTCCTCGCGGGTCCCGATCGTCGCCAAGGTGAACGGCGACGCCGTCGGCGCCGGCCTCGCCATCGCCGCGGTCGCGGACTTCGCCTACGCGGTCGAGTCGGCGACGTTCAGTTGCGCGTTCGTCCGGGTCGGGCTGATCCCCGACACCGGCGGTACCTTCCTGCTCCCGGAACTCGTCGGGCTCCGAACCGCGAAGCGACTCGCGTTCACCGGCGAGTTCTTCGACGCCGAGGAGGCGGCCCAACTGGGGCTGATCAACGAGGCGGTCGCCGACGACGCGCTCAACGACGCCGTCGACGACCTGCTCGATACCCTTCGAGCGCGCCCGACGCGGACGATCGGGCTCGCCAAGCGCGCCATCCACCGGAACCTCGGGAAGGGATGGAGCGACGCGCTCGACTACGAGAACGTCGTCCAGTCTCAGGCCTACGAGACGGCCGAACACGAAGAGGGCGTCGCGGCGTTCCTCGACGGCCGGGAGCCCGAGTTCGAGTAGTCTCCTTTTCGGCCGTTCGTCAGGCGAACAGCCGCCGGAAGGCGGCGTCCGGAAGCAGTTTCAGGAGCCACGCGACCGCGTACCACCGCCGGGGGACGTACGCGCGGCGAGGGGCCCGCCGGATCGCCCGGTGGACGCCGCGGGCCGCACGCTCGGGCGAGACCTCCCAGAACCGGCTCCCGCCGGTCGCCATCTCGGTGTCGACGTAGCCCGGCCGGACGTCGGTCACGGTCACGTCGGCGTCGAGGCGCTGGGCGCGGTACCGGAGCCCGTCGAGGTACCGCGAGACCCACGCCTTCGAGGCGCTGTACCCCGGCGCGACCCCGTTTCCGAACAGCGCCGCGACCGACGAGACGCCGACGAGGTGGCCCTCGCCGCGTCGCTCGAAGTGGTCCAGCGCGACGTTCGCCCCCGCGGCGAACCCCCGGACGTTCACGTCGATGGTGCGGCGTTCGGGCTCCCAGTCGAGGGCCTCGTTGCCGTCGCCGACGCCGGCGTTGAGGACGACCACGTCGACGGCCCCCATCGCCTCGATCAGCCGGCCGAGCCGGTCTCTGGCGTCGTCGGGGTCCGAGAGGTCCACCTTCGCGACCGAGGTCTTCGTCGGGAGCCGTTCGCCGAGGGACTTCAGCCGGTCGAGCCGGCGGGCGGCAAGCCCCGTCTCGTAGCCGGCGTCCGCGAGTTCGCGGGCGAGCGCGGCGCCGATTCCCGACGAGGCGCCGACGATGAGTGCGCGTTCGGTCATGGCGGGAGCGTGGGGCGCCAGTGACTTCTACCGTTCGGAGCGCGCCGCGGCGACCGCCGAGGCTACTCGACGACGACGACGGCTCCTTTCATCCCCATCCGTTCGTGGGGGCGACAGTAGTATCTGTACACTCCTTTCCGATCGAACTTGCGTTCGAACGTTTCGCCCTCGGACTGGAGCGTCTCGCTCTCGAAGCTGTCGTCGGCGGCGACGACGTTGTGCATGCTCCCCTTCCCGGTCCACGTCCAGCGCACCGTCGTCCCCCGAGAAACCGACACCGCCGCCGGGGCGAACGCGAAGTGGCCCTCGTTGCCCGGCGCGCCGACCGTGACCTCGACGGCGTCGGCCCCCGTTTCGTCGGCGACGCCGTCGTAGTTCGACACGTCGTCGAACCACCCGTCGAACTCGACGGACGTGGCGTCGGTCCCGTCGCCGCTCGCCGTACAGCCCGCGAGGCCGGCGACCGACAGTCCAGCCGCCGCTTCGAGTACTACCCGCCGGTCGACGAGGGCGGGCTCGGAGTGGTTCGACATCGACCGAGTGCTATCGCGCGACGGACCTAAAGTATATTCTCCGTGCCGTTCGGCGGCGCTGGCTCAGTCGGCGCTTACGGCCGATCTGTCCGCGCCACAAACGACCGCAGTTACCGCCTAACCGGCCGTACCCGTCGTCTACCTGCAGAAAACTCAAGTCGACGAATACCATTCTGGGTACACATAGATCTCCAGAAATGATTTCGCCACGACAACTACGCGGGACGGTCGCTACCGACCGGCGCGTCTGGGTGGTGGCGCTCGGACTGGTGGCCTGGGCCGCGCTCGGTCGCCTCACCGGTTCGGCCCTCCTCACGGAACCGGTGATCCCGCTCGTGTACGCGTACCTCCTCGTCGCCGGCGGGGCCGTCCGACACGCCCCCGGATCGTACGGGTTCTGGGCCGGCTTCGCCGTCTTCTGCTTCTGTATCGCCGTCGTCGTCGTCCGCCTGTTCGACCGGCTCCGGGCGCGAGTCGCGACCGGCGGCGAGTCGCCCCGGCGGGAGGGAGAGTGAGCCGACGATGAACCGCCGACAGTTCCTCGCCGTGGCCGCCACGACCGCGACGACCGCGACGGCGGGCTGTGTCGGCTCGGGACCGACCGACGGCGACCTCAGCCCGCTCGGGTCCGAACGCTCGATCGCGCTGGAGTCGGTCGCCGAGGGGTTCCGCGAGCCAGTGGCGTTCCAGACCGCTCGCGGTGACCGGCTCCGCTACGTCGCCGACAAGTACGGCCGAATCGCCGTCCACGACGAGTCGGGGGTCCGCGAGACGCCGTTCCTCGACGTCTCCGACCAGTTGGCCGAGCTCTCGACGTGGGAACAGGGACTGCTCGGGTTCGAACTTCACCCGGAGTTCGAAACCTCTCGCAAGTGTTACGTCCGCTACAGCGCGCCGCGCCGCGAGGGAACGCCCGCCGGGTTCAGTTACACCTTCGTGCTCTCGGAGTTCCGGGCGCGCCCGGACCTCCGGACCGTCGATCCCGACTCGGAGCGGACGCTCCTCGAAATCCCCGAACAGGGACCGAACCACAACTCCGGGGCGATCGTCTTCGGACCGGACGGATACCTGTACGTCGGCGTCGGCGACGGCCACTCTCGGGGCGGCGACCGCGGGACCGGCCACGCCGAGGACTGGTACTGGCTCAACGCGGGCGGGAACGGGCAGGACGTCACCGAGAACCTCCGCGGGAGCGTCCTCCGGCTCGACGTCGACGACCGGGCGAACGGGAAGCCGTACGCGATTCCGGACGACAATCCGCTGGTCGGTGAGGACGGCCTCGACGAACAGTACGCGTGGGGATTCCGGAACCCGTATCGGATGTCGTTCTCGGGCGAGGATCTCTACGTCGGCGACGTCGGGAAGGCGCACGTCGAGGAGGTAAACAGGGTCGAGAAGGGCGGCAACTACGGCTGGAACGTCCGCGAGGGGACGCGGTGTCACGCCAACCGATACGCCCTCGCGGCGGTGGCGAAGCTCCCGTGGTTCGACCAGACTTACCCGGTCTGCCCGGACGAGACGCCCGACGGCGACCCGCTGATCGATCCCGTGGTCGCGTATCCCCACGATCGGGACGGCGAGCCGTTCGGCCGCGCGGTGGTCGCGGGCTACCGCTACGAGAACGAGACGGTGCCCGCGATACGGGACGAGTACGTCTTCGGCGATCTGAGCGGGATCGGCTCGGGGCTCTACGCCGCGACGCCGACCGAGGAGGGCCGCTGGCCGATGCGGAGCCTCGACGTGGTCTCGGGTCCCGAGATGGCGAACCGCTTCGTCCTGTCGTTCGGACGGGACGCCGCGGGTGAACTCTACGTTCTCACCACGCAGTTCGCGGAGGGGACCGGCGCGGTCCATCGGATCGTCACGCCGGAGTCGTAGCGCCGCGAGCGATCACGACGCGTGCCAACCGGACGGAAGCCGACTCACTCCTCGCGTTTGACGAGGAACTTCATGTCGCCCTCGAACACCACGGTGTCGTCTTGGTTCGTCATCGTGGTGTCGATGACGACCAGTCCGGCGTCGTCGCGAGTGCTCAGTTCCTTCGTCTCGGTGACCTCCATGTCGAGGCTGATGGTGTCGTCCATGTAGACGGGGTTCGGGATGTCCATGTAGTTCATCCCGAGGAACGCGAGGACCGTGCGTTCGAGGATCCCGGTCCGGTAGACGAACCCGGTCGCGAGCACGAACGTCATCGGGCCGTGGGCCACCCGCTCGCCGAAGTGGCCCTCCTCGGCGTACTCCTTGTTGGTGTGGAGTTCGGTCCAGTCGCCCGCGAACGCCGAGTGCATCACGAAGTCGTACTCGGTGACCGTTCGCCCGACGCTCTCGAAGGTCTGGCCCGCCTCGAAGTCCTCGAAGTGGTGGGGTCGATAGCTGTACGCCATACCGTCGCGTTCTCCGGTCGGCGATAAAATATTATGGTGTTTAATCGGTGACGCGCCGGGTCGGGGCCACCCGCTCGAACTCGAAGCGCGCGCCGCCGTCGGCGCTCTCGGTGACCGAACACCGCCACCCGTAGACGTCGGCCATCTCCTGGACGAAGGTCAGTCCGAGCCCCATCCCGCCCCGGTCGGCCGCCGACGTGTACCCCGTCTCGAAGACGGTCTCTCGCTCCGCCGGCCCGATGCCCACCCCGTCGTCGGCCACGTAGAACCCGTCGGGGAGATCGCCGACCGTGACGGTGACGCCGTCGCCGCCGTGTTCGATCGCGTTCTCGAAGAGGTTCCGGAACAGGTGGCGGGTGTAGGTGTCGTCGGCCTCGATGCTCGCGTCCGTCTCGACCGTCAGGGTCGCCTCCGATGCGTTCAGATCTGTCCACGCCTCACGGGCCACGTCGTCGAGTCGGACCGTCGAGGGCTCCGAGACCGCCTCCCCGCCCCGGGTCACGAGCAACATGATGTCGATCATGTCCTCGATCCGATCGAACGCTTCGGTGACGTACTCGACCGCCTCGGGGTCGGTCGCCGAATCGAGCTGGCGGCTGTATATCTGGCCGATGTTGACGGGGTTTCGGAGTTCGTGTGCGAGCAGGCTGGCGAAACTGTCGAGGCGCTCGTTCTGGCGCTCCAGTCGGCGCTCGCGCTCGTTACGTTCGGTCACGTCTCGGACGATTACCGCCCGGTCGGGGTCGCCGCCGTCGGGGCGGGCGAGCGGCGCGACGCTCCACTCGGCCGTGATCGTCTCCCCGGTGGCTGTCTGGAGCGCCGTCTCGTAGGTGCTCGGGGTGGCCGAGTCGGGCGTCAAATTGCGCTCGACCTCCTCGATGATGTCGTCTGCGCGTTCGGTCTCGTTGGCGACGAGGGAGGTGTGTGCCCCCAGAAGCTCCTCGCGGTCGTAGCCGACCAGTTCGGTGTAGGCGTCGTTGACCAGCCTGAAGCGGTTGTCGGCGTCGGCGACGAAGATGCCGTCGTCGACCGCTTCGACGATCGTGCGGTAGCGTTCGAGCTGGCGGCTGTACTCCTCGGCGTCGACGGCCCGCGTCCGGCCCTGCCCGTCGTGGTACCCCATCCCGAGACCCGCGACGCTGGCGAGCGACGAGAGGATCAGGAAGTTCCCGAGGGGATCGGTGAGCGAGGAGACCGCCGCGATCAGGAGGAGAACGCCGACGATGACGCCGACGGCCCGGAGACACCAGACCGCGACGACGTGGTAGAGGTCGGGTCGGATGTCCGACTCCGGGAGCCGATACCCTCCGTACAAGAGCACGATCCCGCTCAGGCCGACGAGCAGCGAGACGACCTGCAGTTCGTCGGCTGATCGACCGGCCTCCGACACGACCGGGAAGCCGACCGCGACCGCGACGTAGAGTCCGCCGAGCCCCAGAACGAAGCGCCGTCCCCCGACGGCCTCGACCCCCCGCGACAGGTACCCCATTACCCGCATATTAGCCAGTCGGTGGTGATGACGATTGTGGTCCTCTGAACTGTCACGTACGGGGTGGGTTCGCTCCCGTCGAGTCCCGACGCCCCGGGCTCGGGCGGATCGCGTTCGTCCCGGTCGCCTCGCGCCGCGCTGACCGCCTTTCCTTTTCAATTCCAATGAATTTTTGAACCAGTGGTCTCATGCACGCGTATGAAGCGCCGTCCGTTCCTCCGGACCGTCGCCGGCGCGCTGGGGACCGGCGGGTGTGTGGGTCGGGCCGAGACGCCCCCGAGCGCTGTCGAGGCGACCGCCGATACGACTCCCCCCGACGGGTCGCTCGCCGTCGACCGCGTCGCGGCGTACGATCGGGCCGTGCGGCTCAACGATCTCGGCGAGGACCCCGACGGCGAGGTCGCGGAGTTCTCCGGGCTCGGAGACCGCGAGCGAGCGGTCGTCGACGCCGCCCTCGCCGGCGGCTACGAGACCGACGACCCGCCGACGTGGCTGGTGAAGTTCGCGAGCGGGACCGCCGTCGTCGAGCGCGAGGGGACCTACTACCGACTCGAACACACCCTCCCGACGACCGCGATCTCCGGGGAGGCCGTCGCGGCCTCGACCGTCGACGGCGAGATCGCGGACCACCAGACCTACGAGGACGCGGTCACCCACGACGGCCGGATCGCGACCGGGCTGGTCCGACTCGCCCGGCGCGAGGGCGTCGAACTCACCTACGTCTGGCCCGGCCTCCGACGATTCTTGCGGGAGTACGACGCGGTCGAGTACCGGGGGACGGTGACGGCGTTGTCGGTGGAGGTCGACGACGGGGGCCCGCCCTACCGGCTCTCGGCCGGCGAGGCCTCGGTCTCCGCGGCGGTCGACGCCCCGGTGTGGAACGCCGCCACCGCCGATCCGGCGGTCCGCGAACTCCTCGGGCGCGCGGCGGCGACCCGGGGCGCGTACGGCGTCGACGCCGCGCCCGACCGGTTCTTCGAGCGCGTCGCCGCCCACTCGTACGTCTACCTCGACGGCACGTTCTACGCGGCTTCCGTCGAGCGACGCGAGTCGACGTCGGTCTCGGTCGACGCCTCGGTCGCGGACGGAATCGTCCGGCTCTCGCTTCGCAACGTCGCCGATCGAGAGCTCTCGGTGACCGGCCCCGTCCCGGCGCCGTTCGGCGTCCTCGACTGCCACCCGGTCGACGATCCCGACGACCGGCGACTGCTCTGGAGCGACGCCTACGCCGCGAGCGACCACGTCCGAACCGACGGCCGGTCCGTCGAGCGGGTCGCGGACGTCGAGGTCACCTCGTCGGTCGCGCCCGGCGAGCGGGTAGAAGCGAGCTACGGGGTTCGCCCCGAGGCGCTCGCGAGCGGTCGATACGCCGTCGAGAGCTCGGTCGGCGTCGAGCGCGACGGCGAGCGGTCGGTCCCGGTTCGGTACCGCGTCGAGTTCACGGTCCGGTAGCTCGGCCGGGGTCAGCGGTGGTCGTACACGCGCTTTACCTTCCCGACCTCGGTGCGCTCGATAGAGCCCGGCTCGACGACCTCGACCGCGTCCGGCTCGATTTCGAGCACGTCCCGAAGCGCCGACTCGATCCGGTCTCTGAGCTGGTCGGGCGTCCCCCTGAACGCCTCGTGGTGTTCGACGGTGATCTCCATCCGGTCGAGGCTGTCCTCCCGGTAGAGGTCGATCCGGTAGTGGGGCGCGACGTCGCCGAGATCGAGCACGACGTCCTCGATCTGGCTCGGGTAGACGTTGACGCCCCGGACGATTAGCAGGTCGTCGGTCCGGCCGGTGACGTTGTCCATCCGGACCGCCGTGCGGCCACACGCACACCGCTCGTAGGTCAGCGAGGTGATGTCGCCGGTCCGGTACCGGATCGCCGGCAGGGCCTCCTTGGTGAGGGTGGTGAGCACGAGTTCGCCCGACTCGCCCTCGGGCAGGACCTCGCCGGTCTCGGGGTCGACGACTTCGGGATAGAAGTGGTCTTCCCAGACGTGGAGCCCGTCTTGGGCCTCCTCGCACTCGATCGAGACGCCCGGGCCGATGATCTCCGAGAGGCCGTACACGTCGAGTGCACTCACGCCCAGCGCGCGCTCGATCTCCTCGCGCATCGGATCGGTGAACGGCTCGGCGCCGATGATCACCCGCGAGAGCGGGAGCTCCCGGACGTCCATCATCCGATCCTCGGCGGCCTCCGCGAGGTAGAGGCAGTACGACGGCGTGCACGCGAGGGCGTCACTATCGAGGTCCCGGAGCATGTCGAGCTGGCGGGCGGTGTTGCCGCCGCCGGTCGGGATGACGGTCGCGCCGAGCTCCTCGACGCCGTCGTGGAAGCCGAGCCCGCCGGTAAACAGGCCGTAGCCGTACGCGTTCTGGACCGTCTCGCCCGGCCGGACGCCCGCGGCGTGGAGCGACCGCGCCATCACCTCCCTCCAGACGCCGAGGTCGTCGTCGGTGTACGCGACGATTTTGGGCTTGCCGGTGGTGCCCGAAGAGGCGTGAATCCGCCGGACGTCGTCGTGGTCGACGGCGAACAGCCCGTCCGGGTACTCGTCGCGGAAGTCGGTCTTGGTCGTGAACGGGAGCTCCGGGACGTCCTCGACGCCCTCGATGTCGCCCGGATCGACGCCCGCCTCGTCGAGCGCCTCGCGGTAGAAATCGACGTTCTCGTAGGCGTTCGCGACGGTCTCGGCCAGCCGTTCGCTTTGGAGGGCCCGGAGCTCCTCGCGGGGCGCCGACTCGATGTCACTGTAAACCATGACAGACAACAGTTCGCAAGGCGAAGCCAAAACTGTTCGGCCCCCGAGGTTTCGGGGCGTTCGCGACCCGCTTTGGCGCCGGTTCAGAACGCCAACCGGGCGACCGCCAGCGACACCGCGCTCACGACCGCCAGCGACACCCCGACCACCGCGACCGGTCGGAGCCCCGCGCCCCGGAGTTCCCGGAGTTCGACGCTCGCGCCGAGGCCCGCGAACGCGACCAGAAACGCCCACCGGGAGGCCGTCTCGACGCGGGCCAGCGCCGGGTCGGCGACCGCCCCCGAACTCGCCAGCGCGACGAGCGCGACGAACCCAACCACGAACTTCGGAACGCCGTCCCAGACCGCCCGGATCGACCCGCCCGCCGACTGGCCGGTCCGGGCGTAGACCATCGAGTAGCCGACCACGAGCGCCCCCAGCAGGGCGTTGCGAGTGAGTTTCGTCAGCGTGGCCCACTGTCCGGCGACCTCCGAGTGGGCGAACCCCGCGGCCGTGACCGGGCCGGTCGAGAACATGCTGAGGCCCGCCCAGACGCCGAACACCCGGTCGGGAACCCCGAGCAGATGGCCGACCGCCGGGTAGACGACCAGCGTGACCGCGTCGAAGACCAGAATCGTCGTCGTGGCGTACGCGACGTGGCGCTCGTCGGCCCGGACCGCGCCGGCGACCCCCACCACCGCCGAGACGCCACAGACGCTCGCGCCGGCCGCCAGCAGCGAGCCGAGTCGGTCCCCGAGGCCGAATACCGATCGCGAGAGCGCCTCGACGAGCGCGAGCGAGAGCGCGACCACGCCGACCACGGCGACCCCGAGCGCGGGACCAGCCTCGACCACCGCGTCGAGCGAGACGCGCGCGCCCATCAGCACGATGCCGACTTCGAGCCAGAGCTTGTACGTCTCGGCGCCCGGCCGGAGCACGGCCGGCACGCCGACGGTGTTGGCGACGATCGCGCCGATCGCGACCGCGGCCAGCAACGCGTTCACCGGCGCGATCGCTCCGAGCGCGCCGGCACCGAGTCCGACCGCGACGAGAAAGCCCAGCCCGGGGGCGAGACCTCGGAGCGACCCCGCCGTCACGGCGCCAGCACCGCGAGGCCGACGACGAGCGCGGCGATCGCGACCGCCCGCCACCCGCGTTCGAGGGCCAGCCACCACTGTTCGAGTCGGGCGAGAGAGTCCGAGAGCGACGAACCTGCCATCCGTTGTCCCCATCCCCGCCCGGTTTCGGGTTAGTGGTTTCGATCCGGCTCTCCCGGTCGTCCGGTATCACATCGTTTAATGGCCCGACCTGCCACCCCGCAGGTACGACCCACAGATGAGCCCCGAACCCGAAGACGTCTCCGAGGAGGAGCGCGACGCGCTGTTGACGATCGCCCACGGCGCGGTCGTCACCTCGGGCGGCGTCTCCGCCCAGCGCGCGCTGATCTCGGCGACAGAGTTCGTCCTCGCGCGCGGGCTTGGCCCGGTCGCCTACGGGGTGTACGCGCTCGCGTGGCGGATCGCGCAGTTGCTGATCCGGCTGGTCACCTTCGGGAGCGTCCCGACCCTCCAGCGGTACCTCCCGGCGTACGCCGAAGAGCCGGCGCGCCGATCGCGGGTCGCCGGACTCGCGTACGCCACCACGGCGGGGTTCGGGGTGGCGATCGCGGCGGGGCTGGGACTGCTTGCGCCGTGGATAAACGAGACGACGGTCGAGCATCCGTCGTTCCCGGCCGCGATGAGGCTGTTCGGCCCGCTCGTCGCCCTGTTCGGGTTTGTACTGGTCTACGCCGCGACCTTCCGCGCGGTCGGGTCGGCCCGGGGCGAGGTGCTTTTCAACAAGCTCCTCCGTCCGGCGGTGCGGCTGGTCGGGGCGGTCGGCGCGCTCGCGGCGGGCTACTCGGTGGTCGGCGTGACCGGCGCGTTCGTCGCCTGCGCGGCGGTGCTCGCCGCCGTCGGGTTCCCGGTGACGGTGAAGGCGACGGGCGTCCGACCGACCGTCCGCGGCCTGCGGTCCGAGGCGCGTCGGTTCTACGACCACGCCGCGCCGGTGGCGATGAGCAGCGTCGGGAAGGTGTTCCAGAACCGCGTCGACATCCTGCTCGTGGGCGCGATGCTGACCGCGGTGGCGGCCGGGATCTACAACGTCGTGCTCGTGTTGGTGTCGATCGCGTGGATCCCCCTGCTGTCGTTCAATCAGCTGTTGCCGCCGGTCGCCTCCGATCTCCACTCGAACGGGCGGACGGAGACGCTGAACGCGGTCTACTCGTCGGTGACCCGACTGATCGTCACCACCGTGGTGCCGATCCTCGCGGTGCAGGTGGTGTTCGGTCGGGAACTGCTCGCGCTGTTCGGGCCGACCTACGCGCGGGGGTATCTCCCGCTCGCGGTGTACCTCGGGGGCGTGTTCGTCGGTAGCGCGGTCGGCGCGACCGGCTGGCTCCTCATGATGACCGACCACCAATACGCCCGGATGGCCCTCGACTGGCTGTTGGCCGTCCTGAACGTCGTCCTGACCTACCTGTTCGTCGTCGAATTCGGGCTCGCGGGCGCGGCGCTGGGCACCTCGCTCGCGATCGCGGTGCAGAACGGACTGCAGGTCCTCCTGCTCAGACGCTTCGAGGGGCTGTGGCCGTTCGACGCCTCCTTCCTCAAGCCCCTCGCCGCCGGCGTCGCGATGGCGGCGTCGATGACGGCCGTCCGAATGACGGTGGCACCGCCGGGGGCGATCGGCGTCGGCCTCGCGGTCGGGCTCCCCGTCTACGTCGGGAGCCTCCGGACGCTAGGAATCGACCCCCGCGATCGACTGGTGGTTCGGGAACTCGCGGGCCGCTACCGGACCGACATCGCCGACGCCGTGCCGTTCTGAGGGGCGGTCGCGTGGCGCGTCGCGGCGACCGACACGGCCTTGGCGCCGACGCCACTACGTCCGCGTATGCGCCGAGTCGGTCTCCGCGTCCTGACGGGGCTCGTCGGCCTCGCGCTTCTCGCGGCGTACGTCGGCGTCGCGTATCTCGGGTATCGACTGCTCGCGGCGATCTGGCTCGCCCGCGGCGACGTGTTCACGATCGTGGCGTGGACGACCGGGCTCGCGGTCGCGTTCGGATACCTCAACTACCGGTTCGGTACGCGACGCCTGCTGGCGCGCCTCGACGCGGTCGAACTCCCCCGGAGTCGCGCCCCGGGCGCCCACCGCCGGCTCGACCGGCTCGCAGACAGGATGGACGCCGGGCGCCCGCGCCTGCTGGTCGCGGCGCTCGGGGCGCCGAACGCGCTCGCGGTCCACGCGCCCGGCGGGAGCGCCGTCGTGGTCGACCGGTCGCTGTTCGGCCTGCTGTCCGGCGCGGAGTTCGAGGCGCTGCTCGCCCACGAGCTCGCGCACCTCGAACGCAGGGACAGCCTCGTCCAGACGCTCGCGTACAGCGCCGGCCAGTCGCTGGTCTGGGTGGTCGTGGTCGTCGCGTTGCCGTTCGCGGTCGTCGGGTCCGGCCTCCGGCGCGCGCTCGACTGGCTCCGGGGACGACCGCCGGCCGAACGGGACCGGCCCGGCGCGGGGCTCGGGCGTCGGATCGGGCAGGTGGTGCTGGTCGCGTTCTCCGGGCTCACCCTGCTCGTGCTCGCACACTCGCGGCGCCGCGAGCTCGCGGCCGACGACCGGGCCGCCGAACTCACCGATCCGCTCGCGCTCGCCCGCGCGCTCCGGAAGATAGAACGGGCCTCCCAACCCGGATGGGGACTGCTCTCGCCGCTGACGGTCCGGGGCGAGGAGGACGGTCCGCTGACCCGTCTGCTCTCGACCCATCCGACGATGGACGAGCGCGTCGAACGATTAGTCGCGCGCGCCGACCGCGAGCCGACGGACGCCGAGACCCGTGGTAACTGGCAACGTGAGGCGTGATACGCCCGAATCGGCCGTACGCGTTATTCGTCTGTAGCCACTAGACCCGGCCATGAACCGACGAACGTTCTTGGCGGCGACGAGCGCGACCGCAGTGGGCGGGCTGGCCGGCTGTTCGTCTCCCGGCTCCGACGACGAGGAGACGACCGACGAAGAGACGACCGAGCCCGACGCGGAGACCACGACGGAGGCGACCGACGGGGAGACGACCATGGCCGAGGAGGGCGGAGCCGTCGAGGTCGCGATGATAACCGAGGGAAGCGATTACTACTTCGACCCCATCGGGGTGGCCGTCGAGCCGGGCACGACCGTCACGTTCGTCAACGAGAGCGGCTCGCACTCCTCGACCGCCTACGCCGAGTCGAACAGTTCCGCCGAGGTGACCCGGATCCCCGAGGACGCCGAAGCGTGGAACAGCGAGACGCTCACCGAGGAGGGCGCGACGTTCGAACACACCTTCGAGGTCGAGGGGACCTACGACTACTTCTGCATCCCGCACAAGACGCTCGGGATGGTCGGGCGGATCGTGGTCGGCGAGCCCGGCGGTCCCGCAGAGGGGAGCATGCCGCCGGACGGCGACGTGCCCGAGAGTTCGACCATCGTCGAGGAGGGACCGATCTCCTACGAGGAGTTCTCCGGGTGAGTCGGTCGCCGACGACCGCCCGGCGTCCGGCCGGAGCCGTTCGGTCGGGGCGACTCGCGCGAGCCAACCCTTAACAACCCCCTCGCCCTACCTCACACCGAATGGCCGGCCAGCGACTCGGTAGTTCTCGGGTGAGCAAGCCGGAGGCCGCGGTGTTCGTCTCCGGCGTGGCGAGCATGGGCCTCGAAATTCTCGCGGGGCGGATCGTCGCCCCCCAGTTCGGGAGCTCGATCTATACGTGGGGGAGTATCATCGGCGTCTTCCTCGCGGCGCTGAGCCTCGGCTACCACCACGGCGGCCAGCGCGCGGCCGAACGGGCGGCCGACCACCAGCTCGTCCGGCTGTTTCTGGGCACCGCGGCGTACGTCGCGGTGCTCATCTTCGCGGGCGACCTGCTTTTGGCCTCGACGGCCGCCATCCCGCTTCCCGGGCGGTTCGCCTCGCTCCCGGCGGTGACGCTGTTGTTCGGCCCGCCGACCTACCTGCTCGGGTTCGTCAGCCCCTACGGCGCGGAGCTGTCGGGTCGAGAAGTGGTCGGCGAGGCGTCGGGTCACGTCTACGCGGTCGGCACCGTCGGAAGCATCGTCGGCGCGTTCGGCACCACGTTCTTCCTCATCCCCGAGCTCTCGATCGTCCAGATCGAACTGGCGTTCGGCCTCCTGCTGGTCGGAACCGCGCTGTGGCTCGCGGCCCCGACGTTCCGGCGCCGGCAGGTCGCCGCCACGCTCGCGGTCGGGCTGTTGCTGGTGGCGGCGGCCGCGAGCGGCTCGCTTGGCGTCTCGGCCGCCGGACAGGTCGTCTACCAGACCCAGACGCCGTACCAGGAACTCGAAGTGATCGACCTCGGCGACACCCGGACGCTGTACCTCGACGGCCAGCGACACAGCGCGATGGACCTCAGCGACCCCGACAGGCACGTCTTCGACTACACGCGGTACTTTCACCTGCCGTACCTGATGGCCGAAGACCCCGACGACATCGACCGAGTGCTGTTCGTCGGCGGCGGCGGGTTCACCGGTCCCAAGCGGTTCCTCGAGGAGTACAACGCGACCGTCGACGTCGTGGAGATCGACCCCGAGGTGATCGACGCGGCGAAGCGCTACTTCGGGGTCGAGGAGTCGCCCCGGCTCAACGTCTACAACGAGGACGGCCGGCGTTACCTCCGGGAGACCAACCGAACGTACGACCTCATCGTGCTCGACGCCTACAAGAAAGACAAGGTCCCGTTCCAGCTGACGACCGCGGAGTTCATGCGCCTCGCCGACAGTCGGCTCTCGGCCCACGGGATCCTCTTTGCGAACCTCATCTCCGCGCCCGACGGGCCGGCCTCGAAGTTCTACCGCGCCGAGTACAAGACGGTCTCGCAGGTGTTCCCGCAGGTGTACGCCTTCCCGACCTCCGAGACCGGCGCGATCCAGAACGTCGAACTCCTCGCCACAAAGCGCGACGGCCGGGTCACGAAGGCCCAACTCCGCGAGCGCAACGACCGCCGGGACGTCGGCATCGACCTCTCGAACGAGATCAGTTTCTACCGGAGCGACGAGCGGACCGACGACGTGCCGGTGCTCCGGGACGACCACGCGCCCGTCGACAGCCTGCTCGACCCGATGGTGGGCCAGCGCTACGTGATCGAGACCAGCCCCGACGCCAACGAGACGGTGGTCGACGGCGACCCGGCCGAACGACCGACCGTGGTTGAATCGCCCGGACGGGCCGGGATCTGAGGGTCGCTCTGTCGGCCCGCGATTCGGACCGGCGACTCTCCGCGCTTCGACCGATATCGCCGGAGAGCCGCCGTCTCGACGTGACTTCGTTCTTACCCGAAACCCGACGAATCGACGCTTTCATATACTGGTTTTCAGTTGTGGCTGATATGTCGAACAAGCGGTCGTTACAGTTTCGCAGACAGTTCCTCAGGACGGGCCTCGCGGGTTCGATGCTTGGGCTGGCGGGGTGTGCGCGGCTCGCGCAAGTCCAGGAGTCCGACGGCGAACCGGAGCCGACCGAGGCGCCGGATCCGAACTTAGAGAGCGCGCGGTTCCGCTTCGAGTACGACGAGCGAGCCCGGCGGGTCGCGATCACCTACCGGGGCGGCGCACGGATCGTCGGCGGCGACCTCCAGATCCGATCTACTACCGGGAAACAGATCGCCTGGTCGCAGCTCGGGTCGACGACGGCCGACACCGACGAGCCGATTCGGGCGGACGCGACCGCGAAGCTGGGGGCGTCGATTCTCAACTGGGACGATCCGGTCGACGCCGGGACGACGATCAGGCTGGTCTACACGGGCCAAGACGCGCCGGCCACACTCGGGCGCTTCACGGCGTCGGGGACGACGACGCTCACGACCACCGTGCGCTCGACACCGACGACGGCGGCCACGACCGCCCCGACGACCGATTCGGCGACCACCACCCGCTCGACTACCGCGTCCACGACGACCACGCCCGACGAGACCCCGCCGTCTATCAGAGCGCTGAGCGTCGCGAACACCGACGACGACACCCTCCGGATCTCGTTCGACTCCAGCGAGCGACTCGCCGCGATCCGGGCCCGGATCAGCGGCGCCGCGTCGGTCACGCTGACCGCCAGCGACTTCGATGCCAGTCGAACCGGCGACGCCTACACCTACGAGGCGACCTATCAGGCCACGACGACCGGCACGTTCACGGTCACGCTCACCCGCGCCGTCGACGCGAGCGGGAACGACGGCGCCGGGACCGACGAGGCCAGCGTGACGATCGAGACCGACGACTCCGGGGACCCCGTCGCCGGCGACCAACTCCTCGCGCGCTGGCCGCTCCGGGACGGACTGGGCGATTCGGTCGGCGGCTACGACGCGAGCGTCGACCGCGGCGATCCCACTTCGGACACGTTCGCCGGCCGGTCGGCGACCGCGTTCCACGGCGACGTCGGCGCCCGGATCAGTCGCGGCGATCACGGCGAACTGAGTCTCCTCGGTCGAAACGACGGAGCGTGTTCGTTCAGTACGTGGGTCCTCTTCGACACCGACGCGGGCGGTCGGCCGTACGACAGCGGCGAGACGGCGGTTCACACTCTGCTCCGGAACGACACGGGCTACGTCATCACCGGAGCGCCGGCCGAAGACGCAGACGGCGTCGACATCGGCTTCGCGATCCGCGACGTCGGCGCCAGCGCCGCCCAGAAGTACACTATGCCCGACGGCGACAACGTCGTCGTCTCGACCGGCGAGTGGCACCACGTCGCCGTCGTCGTCGACCCGACGAACTCCGTCCGGATCTACGTCGACGGCGACCGCGAGTTCAGCGACGACTCGATGGACGGGTACAGCGAGCAAAACAGCGACTACTGGAGCGACCTGACGCTGGGCAGTTGGTACGGCGGCAACCCCGCCAAGTGGGCGAACATTCTGAACGGGAAGCTCTCGGACTTCCGCATCTACGAGACGGGACTCTCGGAGTCCCAGATCTCTCGGATACACGAGGCCGGCGCGACCGGCGAGTCGAACTCCGAGGAACTGTCCGCGCCGATCTCGGCGGAACACGGACTCGCACACCACGACGGCGTCGTGTACGGCGTCTCCGACGGACAGATACTCGCGTACGACCTCGAGGCCGACGAGATCACCGACCGGATCTCGACGCCGAGCGACGGTCAGCCCGAGGGGCTCGCGTACGGGAACGGCTCGCTCTGGTTCGCCGACGCGATCGCCTCGGACTACGACGGGAAGATCGTCGAACTCGACCCCGCGACGGGGGACGTCGAGTCCGAGATTTCGACGTCCTGGGACCCCCGCGGGCTCGCGTTCGGTGGCGGATCCCTCTGGGCCGTCGACATCACGGGGAACAACGTCGTCGCCTTCGACCCCGACGGGACCGAACAGGGGTCGTTCAGTACCGCCGACGTCTCGTGGGGGCAGGGACTCGCCTACGCCGACGGCTCGCTGTGGCTCGGCAACGACTGCGACGGCGACGGCTGTACCGTCTCGCTCCGGGAGTTCGACACCGACGGGAGCCTCATCCAGCGGACCGACCGGCGCAGCGCCAGTCCCACCACGGGGTACGGCGGCCTCGCGGCGACCGATTCGAAGCTCCTCGGTCCGAGTTCCGACGGCTCCGTGACCGAACTCCGAACGCTCGAGTAGGCCGGTCGAGTCGGTCGCGATCGGCTCGTTCGGCTGACACTCGTGCTGTGGCGTCGGGCCGACCGAGACGGACCGCGCCATCCAAAGCATCGTCGACCGCCGGACACGGGACCGCGAGTTCGTCGTCTTCTCCCCGATTACCGGCCGCTCGCACACCACGTCATGCCAGCATCCGGCACGCCTCGCTTAATTTCAAGAACGAGCGCCCGGGAGTCTCTGCATGGAACTCCTCGAAGCCACCACTGACGATCTCGACGCGCTCGTCGATCGCTGGTATTCGCTCGCCGAATCGATGGAGTCGTTCGACGACCTGAACGAACTCGTGTACGCGGACGCCGACGATGTCCCCGAAGACGGATTTCGCGATCAGTTCGACGACGACCGGATCACCGACTATCTGATCGTCCACGACAACGAGACGATCGGCTACGTCAAACTCCGGGAAGGCCACCATCCCTCTCGGCAGTACTCGCACTACCTCCGTATCGTCGATCTGTACGTCGACGAAGACCGACGAGACCGCGGTCACGGTGCGGACGTCGTCGAACGCCTAAAGGAGATGGCTCGCGATCGCGGTTGTGACCACCTTAAAGTCTCCTGTGAATGGCAAAACGAAGACGCACGACGCTTCTACCGCGACGCGGATTTCCGACCGAAGCAAATCGAGTATGCGCAACCGTTGAAGTAACTGACAGATGCGCTCGGTGCGGGAAATTAACGGCTACAACGGTAACATCCGGTGCATCGTCAACCGACTCTCCTCGCAGGCTCTCTCGAATTTTCCCAGTTTGAGTGGAGACCGGCTCAGGCGCGTGTTGATGGTGGCAAAGGCGATAATCGAAGCTGAACGAAAAACAGCCCCCAGATACTGTAAGACAATTAGAACCGTACCAGAACTTACGATCGTCGATTAATTATCAGCAGATGCGCGTTTGCAGTGTCTCCCTACCGCCCTCTGAATTTTTAATAATACACTCAGATCTTTTGATAATTATTAGATATAAAGACCACATTTATAGCAACTATTTTAATAAATCGAGGGTATCAAGATCGTGAAAGATGATCGAGCCGAAAACTCCCCCCGCACCCACTACCGATGACCGGTGATTCGAACCCCGAGTTCACCGACACAGAGCGGTCGGCTTCCTCCATGTTCGAGATTCTCGAAGCGACTGCCGACAATGTAGTCGCGGTTCGGATGGGGGACGGCCGGCCCGCGGGGTATCGGGATTTCTACGACCTCCTCGTCGAGAAGACCGACGAGCACGGGACAGTGCACGTCTACGAAGAGGTGACCGAATGGACGCTGTCGACGTATCTCTCGCATCTGCACGGCGTCGTCCCCGATCTGCGAATCGGGCCGGAGTTCGACATCGGCAGATACGCCGCAGTCGGTGATTCCCATTGGGCCAAGCTCCTGTACCAACAGTGGCGTGCGATCGCTCCGGTCTGGCCGGTCGCCCCGGACGAGATGCGTTACTACGAACTGTCCGAACGCACTCGGGCGCTCAACTGGGTAGAAGGCCGCTGAGGAATCAGACGATTAGATTCGACGGTTGAACGCCAATCGTTTTCCCGTCCACCTCCATTCGTTGAATCGTATCGATCGCCGAGTACCGCCCACCGACTCCGTGTACAGATAGTAACGTATGTCACTCCCTCAACTCCTCGAACAGTACGTCAGCCTCGGGATCTTCGTCCTCGCCGCGGGGCTCAGCGTCCTCAGCTTCCTCGCGTGGCGACGGGAACGTGACCGCCGGATGCGAATTGTCACGCTCGGGTACGCGATGTTCGCCGTCTACGGGTTCGTCGTGTTTCTCGAATACCCGCTGCGTCCGTATTTCCCGTACGCCACGCTGGAACTGCTCGAACACGGGAGTGCGATCTTGATACTCGGCGGTCTCCTGGCGTTCTTCGTCGCCTTAACGCGGGATTGACCAATGCCGGATCCGGACCTCGAATTGACCTCCCGGCGGACGATCTACCAGCGGATAGCCGACACGCCGGGCGTCCACTTTCGCGCGCTACTCAGCGACCTCGAGTACGCGCAGGGGACGCTCCAGTATCACCTCCGGTGGCTCGCCGACGAGGGACTCGTCGACGTCTCGGACGACGGCAAGTACACGCGGTACTACCCCGCGACCGAGTTCGACGAGACGGATCGTGCAGTCATGAACGCGCTCCGGCGCGAATACAGTCGCCGCGTTCTCGCACACCTTCTCGCGGACGGCCCGCTCTCGACGACCGAGCTGAGCGACCGCCTTGACAAGGCCCAATCGACGGTCTCGTGGCATCTCTCGAAGCTCGCCGAGGCCGACCTCGTCACGAGAGAGCGCGACGGCCGACGTGTCGTCTACGATGTCAGCGATCCGGACCGCGTCGAGTACCTGTACACGGTTCACCAGCGCTCGTTCGCCGACAGGGTCGTCGACCGCATTCTGGGGCTCTGGGACAGCTACTAACCCGGTGTCGTGTTCGACAGTATCCCGCGGAGCACCAGCAGGCGCAGAGCGAGCACGTACACGAGAAACGCGACCGAGGATCCGAGTAGGGGACGGACGAATCCCGTCAGATCGGTGCCTATCGCTGCGGCATGGATCGTCACGAAGGCGAACCCGGCGTACGCGAACGAGTGAACGACGCGTGGTCCCCACGGTCGATGGAAGCGTCCCGCGTCGGTCAAGCCCAGTACCGCGACGACGAGCACGAGGAGCGCTCCCGCTCCGACGACGAGGCCGCCGAGGAAGTACGGAGTAGAGTACGCGGGCGCCGGGACCTGTTCGGTGACGACGAACCACGCGTCGAGGACGCCGAGGCACGCGTGCAGCAGCGTGACGATCATCGCAAACACCGATAGCTCGATATGGACGCGTCGGGCGGCCTCGTGGACCACGCCGAACTGCTCGGTGTTGTAGAGAATGCCTGTGAGTACGGCCAGATACAGCGATGGATACGTGACGAGTGCGGCACCGCGGTCGAGTACCCAGACGAGTCGTGACATCACGACGCCCCCGTCGTTTCGACGACATCGGGACAGCCGTCCGAATCCCGGAACCCGTTTGCAGTCTCGGGTCGCGTCGGACACGTATCGTTCGAGTCGTCTACCCCGTCCCCGTCGTAATCGGCTGGCGCTTGTCTCGTCGAAACCGTCTGGTCGACGAGGTCGCTCTGCTTCGCTTCGGTCGCTTGGGCGGTACGCACGTCCCCGATCTGCCAGAGTGCGGGAACAACCGCTAGTAGGACGACGATCGCGACTGCAGTGACTCGTTGCTTATGCGTCCAGGACATGTGTCTCGAACCCCTCCGTCGGATGAAAGACTCCCTCGTGGAGAACGAGCGCTTCCAATCCCTCCCATTCCGTTGGGAGGGCCTTCGCGTCTCCGAGCGGGAGCCCAGCAAGTGTCGTCGCTAAGGCGTCGGCCTCCATGCAGTCGCGGCGCGCGAGAACGGTAACGGATTCGTGACGCGCGCCGATCGACTCCGTGGTGGAATCGTATATGTGGTCGGTGCCGTTCCGCGAGCGTCGGTATCCCCCGGATGTCGCGACGTACCAGTCCGTGTCCAGAACCTTCAGCGGTGTGGCGTCGCCGTACGGACTCTCGACGGCGACCGGGCCGGTCGGTGGAGACATGTCCCCGCCACCACTGACGAACTCGCGTCGACCGAGACCTGCGAGCGCCTCGCGGACCCGATCTACGATGTACCCCTTCGCGAGACCATTGAGATCGAGTTCGACATCTGTAACGACGCGTGAGCCGTCGACTCGGACGGTCCCGGCGTCGAACGTCGCCGGGAGTGTGTCGGTGTCACCACGCAGGAACGATTTGAGCTCGTGTTCGACGTGTCCCTGGTGGATATCGAACGCGCCGCTCGTCCGATCGTAGTACTCGAGACCGCGGCGGACGATGCGTGCAACGTGCTCGTTCGTGACCTCGCCCTCACGATTGAGGCCGGCGACAGCGCTCGTTCGGTCGAAGGCGTTCAGCTGTGCTTCGAGTGCCTCGGCCGTGTTCCGGGCCTCAGTCACCGCGGCGTCGGCCCGGATCCCCGTCGCCTGGACTCGAAACGTCGTATCACAACAGCCGAACTCTCGGCGAGCGTCTCCGATCCGTTCGTAGACCGATGCGAGCGACCCCATCATCTCGGTCACTCGTCCTCCTCGTGTTCTCCGTCTTCCCGTTCTTCCTCGCGATCTTCGCGTTCCTCGTCCTCGTAACCGGACTGCGTCTGGACTGCCGGCGTGAAGTCCTGATTGGGCGTTGGGGCATCGTCAGCGACCCGTTGTGACGCGGGGGTGCCGGGTGAGTCGGCTTGTTCGTCAGTCTGTACGAGCCCGCCGCCGGACGTCGCAAGGCCACCGGCTACGACGGCCGTGAGCAGGGCACCTGCGAGCGTGAAGGCGACGAGTTTGTTATCGGGGACTGGAATGGACACCATCAGTTACACCCCGTTTGTGAATCGCTCGCTACTGCGTGTCGGTCGTTTTTTCTTGCCATTGCAAATAGGCGGTGAGGACCGCCTCAGTAAACCGTTCGCGTCCAACTCTCGAACCTTCGTACACCTATCGAATCGAAAGGGACACTGGCTATCGTCCCGACGCATGCTGTCTGGCGCCACGACTGCAACGACCAGGATGGGACGAGTCTTCGTGACCGCAGTCTCGAACGCCGCCTACTCCTCCAGCACGATCTGCTCGCGCGGCATCGTCTCGCCGGACTTCTGATCGTAGATTTCCCAGAACTCGCGATCGTCATCCAACTGGTTTGCACAGGCTCGACACCCCATGTGGTTGTTCGTCATCCCCCACGGTGTGTGGCCGTTCGGCGTAGATATCGCGGGCCGGGCGACTCGGGAGGTGATCCTGAATTCCCTGCTGGTCGCGAATCTGAGTACCACAGAGCGCGCATTCGGTGGTGACGACCGTGGTTTTCCCGCTCTCGTAGTGGCGGTACTCGATCACGCCGACCACCCCGAAGATGACCCGAGAACGACAGCTACGACTCTTACGGGTTTACGTCGCTTGGTGACACCAGAAACCTTCGCAACGCTTAATTTCAGAATGGGGTCGGAGGGACTCCAACCAGTCGTTTTTCGACAGACTGAGCCGTTTTCACAGACGTTTTCGACAGGGTGTGAGTGGTCATGACACCCGTCTTTTTATGTGGGGGAGTTCTGCCGGTCATTTTGTTGGAGATACGGTGCTGTCGTCCTCGTTCGTATCACTCGATTCGTCAGAATCTGGCGTACTCTGTGTCCCCTCACAATGGTCTTCCACAGACTGGGACAGGTCTGTGGAATCTTCTACGTCGTTGATGGAGTCTTCGAGGACACCGGTGTACTTTCGACGACGGTTCTCCATCTTCTCGCGGTCGTCTGGAACGTCGTAGTGTCGTCGAATCGTTTCAACGGAAGCGTCAACTCTGTCAGATACGTCGTCAGGGGAGATTCCCTGGTCAAGTTGCCACTGGATTGATCCAGTCCGAATTCGGTGGGGTGATCGGGAACTTGGGCACTTACTTGCGTGATCTCGCTTTCGGTACTTACACTTCTCTGCGTTCTCCCCGTGTGGGCACGCGATGCGGATGCAAGGCTGGGTAGCGATGTAGATTGCTCCGCGAATCTTGGCTATGCTTGCTCGGCCCTGCCTAGTCGTGAACAGGGGTTTACGTCCGTTTTCGTCTCGCTTCTCGTTGCGGTCCCGAGCGATGTAGTGATCAAGGACGTCAGCAACGTCTTCGGAAATTTCGACTGGGTCTTCACTATCGAGTTTGTTTTTGAGACGTGTTCCTTCATCTGCCCGATGCTTGAAGTCAAGGAACGGGCCATCCGCAGGATCGTCTGCATCGGGTTCTCGGGTGTAATCACTGAGGTCTAACCCAGAGAGGGCCTGAACTCGTCGGCCGGTGAACCATGCAACTTCTGTCACCACATGTTCGAACGTTCCGTTCCACTTGGGGGAGTCCCGCATGAAGCGGATCTGAGGAAGTGCATCCGTCTTATCCCACTTCTCTGTGTTTACCTCTTGACTCCGATCAAGGTCTGGCACAGTAACCGCTGGGTGAAGATACCCGTCAAATGCCCCTTTTTCACCGAGGAACTCTAGAAATTGCTTCAGCGTTTGAAGCTTGTTTTTGACTGTGACCCCACCCCAGTCTTCGCGGGCGTGTGCGTAGTTTTCGTACTGTTCAATGGTCCATTCGGAGAGATCGCCGACCCGTTCAATCTCGTGTTCGATACACCACCCGAGAAACGGTTCGAGATCCTTGCGGTTGGAGCGGATAGTGTTCTCAGTATGGTCGATGGTGCGCTTGTTGATCCAATACTCGCCTGCAGCAGTGGGGTCGAAATCTCCCGGATCCTCTGGGAGTTTCAACTTGATCGCCCCGAAACTGCCTTTATGCTAGGTGTGCTATGTTGCATTGTTCTGGTCGTGCCGTGTTTGGACAACGTGAATCGGCCTTGGCCAGAACCTGTGAAGGTGTAGTACGTTGCCAGACGGGTACACCCTCACAGTCATTCTGACCCGCGACCTCATCCCGTCATTGGTTGATATATTCCGTCAGTATATAAACTTGGTGTGTATTTTGACTGTCTCGGTCAAAATATTACCACCGGTCGGTCATGAGCGACGTTAGACTATTTGAGTTTGACTGGATGAGGCAAAGGTTATCCAACTATGCTCCCATTCAAGGGTTATGGGAATAGATGAGTTCGAACCCAAACGTCTAGAATCCCCACCGGAAGAGATCGTTCCGGAACGATCTCTTGATCTGAAGTTTGAAGACGCACAGGAGGTGTGTAAGAGGGTTATTGACCGTTTGCCTTCAGATATTAGCGGTATCGGCCCAAAGGCTGTGGAGCGCTATCTCTTGCGGTCTGAATTCGGATTTGATACCGCTGAATTAATCGAAGCATTTGATATCACACAATCCACATTATCAAAACAAACAAACCAAGTCCATAGAAAGGTCCTCAAGTATCCGTTCTTGGCACGGGTAATTGGCGGGATTCGATCCGACAGAGCAGGTGTCTCACCTCCCGAGCAAATAGACCGGACCCTGTGGGAGGAAAGTTTAGAGATCAACTCCAAAACTGTTCACACCATTGTAAATTATACTCTTGGGGGGATTTCGTCACCATATTCATGGAAGGTTAGTTTACGCGCAGATTCCGAGACTGAGGACCAGACGCGTCATCACCGGTCTGATTATTTAATAGACGCCGAATACGGAGTTTTATTGAAACGCTCGCTTAGGGGGATTTCGGATGATGACTGGGGCGGCAAACAACATTTTCAGCAGTTACGAACGTACCTGGTGTACCCACTACCACATCCAGAAATAGTAACCACCGATGGATCACTGGTTGAGTCTCTGCAGTATCACGTGAGCCACGACATCAAATCAACGTTTACTAAGACTGATTGGAAATCGATTGAGCGACGCATACGTCTTGCTGAAGCAGGCGATCTTATCAATCCCCATTTTGCCGAACAGGGACTGAGTGAGACGATTCATCCCGGAATTGGCGTTCACAAGCAGATAGACAAGTACACCAATGAAACCCGACTCCAGGACAATTTGGAACACCTGCTGCGGCATTATCCTCTAACAAGAGTGGAACAAATACCGGCCAACACGATTGATCTCATTTGGAATAGTCCGATAACGGATGTAGAAGATTTCGTAGAGGAAATGACACGGACATCTCAAGTTATGTATGAACCAGGCCACAGAACACTCTGGTCACTTAGATAGGCATGCGAGATCTTCTCTACAAACTGCATGTGTGCGTAGGCAGATATAGTGGTTTGAGGGTGTCATAGATTTTTGTCAAGATATTCATTCCAACAATGGTGTAGTCGAACCATCAGTTAGGTAGGTCTGCGTATGTTCCACCGCCAGTTAATAGAAACCGGGGTTTATGCCGATTCTCGGACTAAGCACTTTCGATGGACTACTCCGAGTACGAAATCGAGGAAGATGGGCCAGTATACACTTTCGACAACGAGACAGATTCAGTAACTGTGACATCAATTTTCCCTCGTGACGATATGGACGGTGAGAAAATCGAAGTTACTGATGGGGAGAAATTCACCCGGTTCGGGCTGAACGTGGCGGATCAGTTGATGTATATGGATACACAGCAGATGGCGAAGTTCGTTGAGGCTATCGACGACCCTGCCCTGCTCCGTTCCATCATCCTTTCTCAGAAGAACCTCCAGCATCAGCTCAACTTCGAGCTTCAGGAGGAGCGCGTGATGCACGCAAACACGGAAGAGCAAAAAAATGCATTAGAAGATGAGAATACGCCACTCGGGGATGAGGACCTCTTGGAGATGGAAGTTGGTGAGGCAATCAAACAACTGTCCGAACACGAGGTTTCATTGGTGGACTACGACTACGCTCGTATCAATGAGGAGAGTGGGACTGACGAGCAAGTCGCTGACTATACTAACCGGGATTTCGAATCACTGACCGGTATTATGTTGGATCTCCAGCAGGAGGACTTCCCGAAAGGTGTTCCTCACAACCTATTGCAGCGGTTAGCCGCCGACCACCTCGATATGAGCGCAGATGAGGTCGATGCTACCTTGAACGAAGGGCTGGAAACTGGGCAGATTCATGAGTACTTCCCTCACCATTACCAAGCGTACTGGCCGTAAATTACATGCGACGTATTGACCGTTGACAGGTGGCACCCGGGTTTGAGAACAGTTCTACGGACGCTGTGTCCGGCCGGGTAACGGTTCATGACATGGTCTCCACGACGACCACTCGGGTTCGTATGGTGGGTTCAAGGAATGTTTATCAGTGAATCGCACCGTATACTGCCGTAATGCCAGGCGGACGTCTCTCCGTGACAAATGACGGGTGGCCGTTCAACCCGGTTCTAGCAACAACAGTAATCTGTGAAGTCGGTGAGCCGGGCCCGGAAGCGGACTACTTCGTCGGATTTCTCTACAATAACATGGCCGGTGACTCATTCATCATCACCGCAAAACACTGCATTCACCACGATGATGACGTTATTTACCCCCGATTCCGGTCTGTGAGCGACGCGCGAGCGTTACCCAGAAAACGACTGGAGTTATGGGATAGCGGTGATCCGATTTGGAGAGTACACCCGTACGCTGATGTCGCCGCAATCCCGTTGAAAATCGATGTTCCGGACTATAGTGATGGGGAGATCGTGTACGATGAGACGTGGCCGCACGAGTACGAACGCCGTGACTACTCGGAGAACGCCGACGTCCACCACCGCGTGTACGCAACTGCATTTACTGAGCAGAATATTCCGAAAGGCCAGTACACGGCGAGTGAATGGATGCCGTTCGCTGGGGATGAAGTTTCATCCATTTGCTTCGATAAAATCAGCGTCCCCGGTACACGGTACAACGAGCATGAACCGCCGAGTAACCCACCGCTCCCGAAAATCCGTGATCTCACGATATCGACACCGTACCGGCTTGATTATGATGACCTGCCAGCGTTTCTGAACGACGGACGCTTATTCAAAGGGTCGAGCGGTGCTCCGGTTCTGTATATCCCGCCGACGCAAGTGTATTCTGATGACGCTGAGGGGCGCATCCAAATACAGCATCCGATTCTCATCGGTGTGCACGGGAAAATAATCGAACGAACACTTGACGATAAGCCATTGAACTTATTCAAATCCATCCGCGCAGAAGAACTCATCCCCATCACCGAACCCGGATACGACTGGGACACGACACCAGACGTGTAATCGCCGGTACGCTACGGTGACATAGCTCAAGCAAGGAATTAGAAGTAACGGTCGTGTTTTGACGCTCCCGAGTGGGCGACCCATTGGGTATCCCGTTTCTCTGATGTCGCGCCAGATGTTTGGACATATATTTCTATTCTGATCGTTAGCGGAGGGTATATTTTGGCAGCATGATAGCAGGCACGTGGATAATCTGTTGAACAGCAAACGGCGTACGGCCGCTCGTTGCCTGGATTTATCACACCAGAGTCCGTTGAACCGGACACACACACCCGCCGCTAACGATGCACTGACCTACCGGGAACCCAAGCCGAGACGGGACATCGAAACCCCAAGAGACGCTTGCACGGGCTGGCAACCCCAGCGAGGGAAAGACCCCGGTACAGGCAGCACAGCACGAGAGAAGCCGAGGGCCGGGTTTGAACCGGCGGACCAACGACTACTTCTCTGCAAGCCCGCGCGCATACCAACACGCCGCAAACCGAAACAGCGGGCGCACGCCGTTAGAGTCAAGATCCGCGCAGTCGGCCTGCAGACCCTCTCGATGCCTAATCTGCAGGTGTGTTCCCCGCTCATAGTAACACGAAGGGTGGGCATCGGCACGGAGGACACGACCTTGTCAACTACAGCGCGCCCCTCGACCCACACCACGGCATACAGGCGAAGGATACCGTGTCACGATCGCGGTCAGGTACGGTCAGTAGCCACGTCATCGTCATCACCACTGCCAACTGTCATCGAGACAGCCGTCCAAATCACCCAACCGACCAAGGCCACTACGAGGACAGCAAGAGTCACTTGGACGACCAACATGACGGCTTGGAACACGAAGTTAGCGATTACCTCCATCACGATGGACTGGATATTCATATGTACGGATGATTGAGAAATGTGCAATATAAATGTAATTAGCGAGAAAATAGCCGGGTTCTGGTTATTCTCCCAAGTGCTGGAAAAGGATAACCAGAACTAAAAACGTCACTTCGGTTCAGTACGATATGGCAGGTACAGAGGGCGAACAATTGCGTGATATCCTTTCGAAGCGATACCGGCTCGTTGAAGCACTCTCCGGGGAGGCGAAAACGAAACCCGAACTCGTAGATGAACTAGAGTCTTCCCGCTCAACAATCAATCGAGCAATCGATGAGCTTCTTAATATCGAGTGTGTCGAACCAACTCAACCAGCAGGACAGAAGTTCCAACTCACCATGGCGGGACAGGCGGCTCTTCAATTCCATTGTGATTACCGGGAGGAAACCGAGCGGGTTCAAGCAAACACCGCGCTGTTAAACATCCCTCCTGCAGGGTCCCTGGATAAAGCGTTCCTCAACGATGCAGACGTGTACTCGTCAGTTCGAACTCCAGACATCGCACATCAGCCCGGCACAGAACTACTGGGGGAGGCAACCAGGATGATCGGGACGGCACCGGTTGTTCAAAGCGAATATTTTAGCTACTTTAGGGAACGACTCCAAGAGGGGAGATTCGAATTGGAACTGGTTCTCGAATCCTCTCTTGTTCAAGCCATAGAACAGAACTATATGGACGAGTTTTCAGCACTCATGGAGTTTGATGCTGTCAACACATATGTTTCCGATGAATCCCTTCCCTACGCTCTCTGGGTGATCGAACAAGAATCATCAGAATATGCTGGGACTACGCTGTACGAAGACGGCGGATTGAAAGGCACAATCGTTAACGACACTGATGCTGCTACTGCGTGGGCGAGAGACCAGTACACGGGGTATCGAGAAGCTGCATCAAAATTCACCTCGATTTGATTGGCCAGCTGGCAGCGACGTTCAACCCTAACGTCGGAGACTCTTTCCTTGTCAACTGTCGCGGTCAGGATTCGTGTACTACCCCTTGGTGGAGGTAAATCGACACTGCAGACCCGACCGTAATCCCGGACAGGTAATTATCGTTCCCAAATGTGTGCGCGCCTGCGCGCCGGTGTGTTAGCCCATCGTCAAGGATCAAACGGATACACTCAGACACGGCCTCACGCCCATGGGTTTCAACCGCAGTCCGAGCGAGGTTATCAGCATGCGAATCGGGTCGCGGTGAAGAGGCGCGACGGAGGATTGTTTTGACGACGTCGTTGGTTGGCGGGTCGTCGCGTACCATAGCAGGGAGTATGGGGTGACACATCTAAAACACTGCCGCGCTGACCTTGAGCACCCACTGTTACTGCTCACAGCGGTCAAGAAGTGTTATTGTCCACAGTGGCCACGCAGTGTTAGCGCGCAATGTTATCGCCCCCCACCGGACACGAACAGCGGGCATGAACACAGGACACTAACAGAACAAACCGCGAACTGCCAGCACGACCATCCCATCCGTGGGCACAGGGTAGTAACCATGTACCTTCAGGGTGAACAGGAGTTAGTACCCATCACGATGCCAAAACACGATTTTGACGAGGACGACATGCCGGAACTCGCCCGGGCACACAGCGAGGGAGACGTCACGATCAGGCAGATCGCTACGCTGACGGGCCTGTCATCGGAGGAGGTTTACAATCGTCTGGTAGAACTGTACGACGAACACGACCTAAGTGACGACTGACCGTTCGACACGCGCGAAACTGTCAACGACCGTACTGCCAGTAGCCAGGGTGTCCTGCCAGCACGACCATACTACCCGTTAACGACGAGTGCCACCCCTCTACCCTCAACAACTACGGTCAGGATCAGTGTTCTCCCCTTCCATCCCGCACCCCGCTGACCTTGAATACCCACGGTGAGCACCCACTGTTCCCGCTCACGATGGCCGGACAGTGTTACCGCCCAGTGTGGTCAAACGGTGTTATCGCTCTGAACGGACACGAAGAGTGAGCACACACGGAGACAACACACGACTCACGACACGGACACCGTACCGGGATCACGACTGAAACCCATAACAGTAGTTGGTAGTACGGTTTCTTTATTTAGAGTTGAGCGTGAAACTCATGATCAGTACAAAGGCTAAAGAGGACATGATGGATCGATTTAGCCGGTTTCTGGCCGTTTCGTTTGAGTACCTATCGTTCACACTTCGAGTTCAGTGTTCACCGTCTTGGTCTGTTGCTCTTCCGGACTGAGTGCATCGGAGACAAACTGGGTGGCGAGCCACGCTTCAGCTCGTGTCAGACGGTACTGGAGCGTCGAATTCGGCACACCAAGTTTCTCCGAGATCTCCTGAACTGTGTGCTTTCTCGGCTTTTGATAGTACCCGTATTCGACAGCTGCTTCCAGTGCTGCCTGCTGTTCAGGTGGAAGTCCATCCTCATTCATACCGATACCTGTGTTAACCCAGCACTCTGGGTCGCTGAGTCGCTGGACGCTGAGTGAGAGACCATCCTGCAACCCGGCATTCAGCTCCTCGTAAATCGCACCGACAGTCTCCTCATCGTCAATAAGGAATCGCCACTGATACTGATGCCCCCGTCGCTCGGCCTGCATGAGGAGCCCATCACCGATGTGTTTCGCGGCTACATACGGTATCGACCGGACGCCGTCTCTCTCCTTACGGCAAGCGTAGACAATCCGGCTGTCAGGCGTCCTTGCAAGGATCTCGTGAGTACTCTCTATGACTGGTGACCCACACATCCCGATTACTTCGTTACAGACGCTAGCGTGGTTGAGACGTTCATCGAACTCCTCAAGCACGTCAGGTGGACCAGACATTCGGTCAAGCCGCCACATGGATTCCGTTGTCGCATGGATAGCAATTGTTTGAGAATGGAGGTTCGAATTCTCGATAAAGAGGTCCATGAACTCGTCAACTCCTTTCTCGTATTCGACAGTGAAAGCGAACTCGCGCACAAGTACCAATTACGGGCTACAACCCTTTAGCTTCTTTTGGAATATACCAACTGCGACCCGTTATGTGAACGCATCACGAGAGAGCGCTACCAAGATGGTTGATGGCCGTGATAGGTTCACCTGCGCTTAGAATCCGAGTCCACGACGGTATTGGGGTGGTCCTTGGATTTCTTCTGTCGCGTTGAGGGCCTGTGCAGCGTGAAGCGAAAAGTAAGGATCCCGGAGGTGTTCACGAGCAAGAATCGTGAGGTCCGCACGGTCGTTGCCGATGATTTCCTCGGCTTGCTCAGGGGTGGTAATCCCTCCAACCGTCCCGACAGCGATATCGGACCCGGTTTCCTCACGCACTTGCTCTGCGAGCGGCAATTGGGAAACCGATCCCACATTCGGGAGCTGCTCATCGGGATGCAGCTCACCACTGGAGACATCGATTAGGTCTACACCAATTTCCGAGAGATGGCTCGTCAGTTCGACCGACTCCTCAATCGTCCACGACTCCCTGTCAGGAAGCCAATCAGTCCCGGAAATCCGGAGGAAGACGGGTTTGTCTTCGGGCCATACATCACGAACAGCCTCCGCAACCTGTCGGACAAGACGGGTCCGGTTCGCAAAGCACCCACCGTAGTCGTCATCGCGTTTGTTCGTGACCGGCGAGAGAAATTCGTGGAGCAAATAACCGTGAGCAGCATGGATTTCCACGATTTCGAACCCTGCATCAAGCGCATGCTCAGCTGCTTGTCGATAGTTCTCAACGAACGCATCGATGTCCGCTTGAGTCATCTTCCGCAGTTCTGGTGACTCGCTCTCGTAGGGATAAGGCTCTTCGCTCGGGGCAAGCACTTCCCAACCGCCCTCATCAGGTTGGAGGGGAGAGCTTCCCTCCCACGGTCGGCTCTTGCTCGCTTTTCGGCCCGCATGAGCAAGCTGGATTGCTGGGATACTGCCCTGATTACTGATGAACTCAGTTGTTGAAGCAAGCGAATCAGCGTGTTCTTGACTCCAGATACCCAGATCGTATGGTGTGATCCGTCCTCGTTTCTCAACAGCGGCTGCTTCAGCCATCACAATCCCGGCACCGCCGACGGCCCGGGACCCAAGGTGGACGTGATGCCAATCAGTTGCAATACCATCACGATCCTCAGCAGAGTACTGGCACATTGGTGAGACCATGATCCGATTCGGGATCGTCGTCCCACGGAGTTCTAATGGGGAGAATAGTGGCGAACTCATAGATACCCTGCCCGCTTCTCAATAGCACGTCGTTCAGATTCGAGCATTCTTACACTCATTCCACTCTCAGAGAAGAGCGGATACTGAATATGAGTTCGTTTGGAATGTCCCAACTCTCAGTATCGACGATGACGTCTGCATTTAGCTCGCGTTCCGAATCGCGCGTCGGGAAAACGTCTCACTGATATCGCACAGCAACTCTCGCTATTGAATGCGGGCAATGTGCAAAATACGCGTTGTGTCTTCAGCATGGCTCATTGAATAGTACATATTCCCGACAGTACTCTCAGCGATCAATAAGCATGCGTAGTTGCCGTTCAGTACAGAGCAACAACATCGCAGTTGATATCAAAGAGTCCCGGCCCCACCACGGACCGTGACTCTCCACTCTCTCTGGGGAACACCGCTCGCACGGAATGCGAGCGGCAGTTCGTCGACACATTCCTACTGTCTTCAATCCTTGCCTACTTACTCGTCTGGCGGATCCATTGTCTCGGCACAAATCGTACCGGCATCGGTCTTGGGTTCGTGAGATTGGCACGCCATGCGTGATGTACTGGGTCATGTCGATCTCTTCGTCTATCCGTCTGAGTTCAGGGGATTTCAGTGTCTACTATGCCCATACGCGAACATTCTCGCACGCTCGGAAATCCGGAGACGAGTAGGTTCGGATGGCCATATGTACATACGTACGTACTCGGGCACGAACACGGTCCCGTACATCGCCACGTACACAGCGACGCACAACTGTATGCTTGTCCTCACGTACGGACATGTATCTACCCTATTTCCCTATACGCTAGGGAACTAGGAGAACACGCGCTAGATGCCTTGTGAGTCAAAGTTTAACCGTTTACGGTGAGTTGGGTTGTAGTGAATCAATGAGTCTTGACGACTTCCTCAAAGACGACAATGAGCCAGTGTCCGTGACCGAGACGCAGCGCGACCGAGCGGCAATGAGTGCGCACAAGCGACGAAAGGAATTCAAGAACCAGTTACAGGAGTGTGACGAGATCAACGCCGTGATGAACGGACCGAAACGGAATGTGTACACGGCGCGAACCGAGTCCGGCGACGTACTCGTGTGGATGCACTACAGCAAAGCGTTCAACTTCTGGGGAGGTGCCGTGCAGAAGAACGATGAGTTACATACCCGTGGACCCGCGTTGATTCACGCGTTCCTCGGCGCGAAACCTGATGAGTACTACGTCGTCCCTGACAAGGAACTTCACACCGGTGACTTCTATATGCCCGTCCAAGATAAGAACGGGAGTGAGCATTGGAGATTGGCAGGGAAAGGAGACGGCGGGCGAAATCGTGAACTCCTCGATGCGAACTACACCACCCTCTGTGTCAATTGTTGAGTGTTCCAACAGAACCTACAGATCGGTTCTCTCCCCTTTCGAAAACGTAGTTCCCCTCAACTATGAGGGGGTGTGTCCGGAACTCCCCTTAGTCGTCAAAGGGGTAGAACACGTGCCCGGGTCACAGACATTGATAGGACCGATAGACATGGCGGAACCAGCGATCCTCAGATATTTTTAGTAGGCGTTGGATTACCACAGTATGGGTACTGAGGAGGACGCGCCGCGACTCAAAGCCAGTAGAGATCAACTTCTCCGGATGTTTGGTCATCACCGCAGTGTAACAGAGCCCGGAACTCCTGAGAAACAAATTGGTAGCGAGCGGACCGACGGCGAGTTCACAACAGAACTCGAATCTCTCGAAAAAGAGGTTCCAGAACTTTTCCCTAATCTTTGATCGCCTTCCGGTGGCGCTCAATCTCCTCTTTCATCCCTTCTGAAGCCTCAAACTCTTCGAGTTTCTTTAAAAATTGACGGGAACTCATCTGTGGAGAGATTACGGACTCTATGCGGTCGTTCGTTATTAGCCATTGCCCTAAGATACTGAAGTTAACCATCTGGCCGTACGTGCTGTCCTTAGGTCCGGATCGCAAACTCACCGTATTCGAACTATCTATCAACTGGAAGGCTTGCTAATCTACCTTTCGTCGTCACTCTCCGTATTATGGACTTGTACGTCCTCTCCAGCCACTACAACATGATACCCGAGATACGTGAATTCAATACGCTCAGCGTCACTCGCCAAGATTTTAAGTGCATCTGGATCGATCGTTTTGGTCAATGCAGGAAGGTTTTCCGCACGTTTGCCTTCACGTTTGGCGACGTGATCAATGATTTCGTAGATGATTGAGTCGCGTTCAGTCATGTGATCTTAGTGACCGTTACCGCGTACACTGCCCCACAGTCTGGACATTCAGTATTCCCGTTTGATTCAGCATCTGTATCATTGTGCGTGATCACCGCTCCACAGTCGTCACATTGTAATGTGGTGTCCATGATTGGTCGTTACACCGCATTGCCGTTCATGCTGGGAGCAACCACATCAGAGTCACGTCGTCACAACTAAATCGCCCCGTAAGCTACTCTCTGGTGCTCCCATATGGGAGCCGCAACGAGAGGGAGACTTGCTTGCAGGCTGGACTCCCTCTCTACGCGTTCGCACGCGCACGTAGGAGTTTTGTTCAAAATATAAAGAGCGTTCGGGTTTCTCATCAGTCAATCCGATGAGACCCACCGTCAAACAGAGGGGAATCGATCCAGCACTACACATGGAATACATCCCGATAACAGGGAAGAATATCCGCAGAATGATTCCTACTTAGATGACTGTGATCTCTCTCTAAATACATGGGATTGACAAGAGGAGAAAGAATCTACGGGTCTCCGATGCCGGTGAACTCAAATCGCACACCTCCTGATTGTACATCAGTTATCACGACATCCCATCCGTGGGCATCGGTGACGACAGCAACGACAGCGAGACCAAGACCAGACCCGGACCCAATTGTCGTGTATCCTTCTTCGAATACCGTCTCACGATCACCAGCTGGAATCCCGCCACCATCATCTTCAACGTAGAATCCACCGTTGAGATCACCTACAGTAACCGTCACGTCACTCCCACCGTGTTCGATGGAGTTCCGAAACATATTGCTGAGAGCTTGTGAGAGGCGATCTGCATCAGCTGATATTGTCCGGGTGGTTTCCACTGCAAGATTGGCATTCGCATCGGGTACCATCGCCCAACTAGCTTCACAGAGCGCTGCCAAATCAACTTCAGTTCGCTCAACATTGAGATCCCCACCTTCGAGAATTGAAGTCGTGTTCTCTACCATTCGTTCCATCCGTTGAAGTGCCACTCGGCAGTTCTCGAACGCCTCCTCATCACCAGTCTCACGTGCCATTTCGAGCCATCCAGAGAGAATCGTTAATGGGTTTCGAATTTCGTGACGTAACGTGCTGGCGAACCGTTCCAATCGTTCTTTCTCCTGCACTTTTCTAATTTGGTCCCGCCGAATCAGGAGATTCGAGAGGATGCGGTACAGCGACTGCTTATCGACCGGGGCAGCCACGGACTCGTCAATAAGCAAAGGCCGATTATCAGACGTCGGCTCGGGAAGATTGATTGAAATCGAGTTTACTGGCGCTCGCACAAGCCGGTGAAGAAGCGATGACCCCCCAATCAGTCCAGTTATCAGATCTTGCTCGGACATGCTGGGGAACATTTCCAACGAAGGATGCAAGACTTTCAATTGAGACAGAACAAGCTGTTACGGCAGACCGCGATCAGCTCCAGCAACTCGTCTCGAATCTCTTCCAGAACGCTATTAAACATGGTGGTACGGGCGTGACTGTGTCAATCGGAGATACAGACTCTGGATTCTATATCGCTGACGACGGAGATGGGCTCCCTAACTCAGGGGATACGAACGTGTTCGAACCCGGTTATACAACTGCTGACGACGGGACTGGGTTCGGGCTCGGTATCGTTAAGGAAGTCGTTGACGGCATGACTGGGAAATCACTGCAACAAACGGCTCTGACGGAGGTGATCGTTTCGAAATCAAAACTGTGTAATTATTTCAAAGAGATCCCCTGTCGTTCTACAACAAAATGAGGCCTTCTGAGAATGATCGTTTCCCACTCGAAATCTACCCATCTCTGACAACTCGGCAATTGGAGTCTCACGACAAAACAGCTGACTAGTGTCGGTCCTAGTCCATTGTTGTCTGAGTCTCGTCTCACCTTGAACCATCAGCCAGCAAATGTTTATGCCTCTTCCCCGTATATCGTATTTGGTAGATACATGGCTGAGAAGATTTCTGTTGCTCGTCCTGAAGAGTTCTATCGAACACTCGTTGAAAACGCTGCAGAAGGAATGTTAACGATCGACGCGAATAGTGATATTGTATACGCAAATCCTGCTATCGAAAATATTCTAGGGTATTCTCCAGACGAACTAATCGGAAGTTCGAAAATGAAGATCATTCCAGAACGCCTTCAGCCTGTACACGCCGCCGCATTGGACTCCTACGTCGAAACTGGCGAACGCAATATCGACTGGAATGGTTTCGAACTTCCTGCATTGCATAAAGATGGCCACGAAGTACCGACGCTCATCAGCCTACGAGAACACGAACACAACGGTGAACAGTATTTCACCGGTATCATCAGAGACATCTCCGAACGGAAGCAGCGTGAAGACCAACTGCGCGACCAGAAAGAGCGACTCAACGAGTTTTCAGACATTCTTACTCATGATATCCGAAATCCACTGTCAGTCGCACGTGGACATATGGAAATTGCTCAGGAAGAGTATGACATTCCAGAGTTAGAACAAATCGATGAGTCGATCGAACGAATCGATACACTCGTTGAGGATGTGGCTGCGCTCACGAAGGATGGGCAAGCAATCGGGCGTACAGAACAAGTTGATGTCAAATCCTGTATCACTGAAGCATGGCGAAACGTGATGACCGAAGATGCCGAGTTGTGTATCGCTACAGATATCGGAGTAATAGAAGCTGACAAAAGCCGCATGCACGGCCTGTTCGAGAACTTATTCAGTAACGCGATTGATCATGTTGGTAACAATGTTTCTATCCGTGTAGGCCGACTTTCTGATCAGGAGGGTTTGTATATTGAGGATACTGGCCCTGGTATTCCAGATTCAATTCAGGATGACATTTTCGAATACGGGTATTCGACGAGTGATAACGGAACCGGCTACGGTCTATCAATTGTGGAACAGATCGTAAACGGGCATGGGTGGAATATCACCGTGACTGAAAGCGACACTGGTGGGGCACGTTTCGAGATTACAGGAATAGAGACCATCTCAGTAGAAGACCGGTAGTCTTCCACAGGAACTATAACAGAGATTATTGGAATATCCCGTTCATCAGAAGACACTGATATGGTTCTCTCAAGCAGTTGGTTTTATTTCAATATATAGGACATATAATCGGTTCGGCGTAGTTCAGCAATAGAATTCATATAGCTTGAGTTGACACTGTTGAGTATGTATAATCAAGAGAATCTACGGGACTTTGAGGACTTTAGCTTTTCATCAACAACAGATTCCATACACGCGTTACACGTGGATGACGATAATGCGTTCGTTGAGATGGTTAAGACGTTTCTCGAACGCAAGCGAGAAGATGTTAGTGTGACTACTGAAACCGCAGTTGAGGACGGGATAGAGACTCTCAGATCTGAGACCATCGACTGTGTGATCAGTGATTATGAGATGCCAGATCAGGACGGGCTTGATTTTCTAGAGCTAGTCAGGGACGAATATCCGGACTTACCATTCATTCTCTTTACCGGTAAGGGTGACGAAGAGATTGCAAGTGAAGCGATCACCGCTGGCGTTACGGAGTACTTGCAGAAAGGAACTGGAACGGACCAATACACTGTACTGGCAAACCGTGTAGAAAATCTGGTCGAAAAATACAGAGCAGAACAAGAAGTGTTCCGCGGTTTTCAGGCCTTAGAGTCTGCTCAAGAAGGAATCGGGATCCTGAACGAGCAAGGTGAGTACGTCTATCTGAACCAAGCCTACGCTGAGGTGTACTCTGCAGATCGTGAAGAGATACTTGAGGACCACTGGGAATCTCTGTACCCTGAAGGGGAAGCTGAGCGGTTCCATCAGGAGATTCTGCCCGCACTTGAAACCGATGGGACGTGGACTGGCCAGTCAGTTGGCCTCACTACCGATGGTGAGCGTGTTGTCGAAAACCTGAGCCTCACACAGTTAGGAGATGGTGGACACGTTTGCGTGGTCCGCGATATCACCGACGAAAAACAGCGTGAAGAGGAACTTCGACGTGAACAACAGTTCTTGGAGACAGCACTCAACTCACTTGATGACCTCTTCTACGTTTTTGATGAAGATCTCAATTATATTCGTTGGAACGACCAATTTGAGGAAGTTATCGGATACTCTGATGCGGAGATCCGAGAACTGACACCCATGGACTTGTTTGATGGTGAGACCAAGGCTGAAATTGAAGCATTGATTGATCAAATCCTCTCTGATGGCGAACGAGTAGTTGTCGAAGCAGACCTCCTGACCAAACACGGCGAAACGATACCGTATGAGTTCACCGGAATCCCCGTTGAAGATAACAACGATATAATTGGTGTCGTTGGAATCGGACGACGACTTACGTGAGTAACACTCCTCGATCACTGGCTACAGCCCGGTAAGCCCGGGACATGAACTGAAGATATTCGTTTGATTCTGAAAGCGTGATGTTACTCTGTTGAATTAGTTAGGGGACTGAGTCCGTATCGGTCAGCGTTATCGAGCGCACGCCCAATCGTTCGAGCGGAGGTGTCTAATCGCTTCGCAGCCTTCCGCTTTGACAACTTATCTGGCCCCTCGTTCAGCACCATCGATAGGACGCTACGGATGTGATCGTACTCCTCTGTCGTTACCATCTCACCATCGAAGTACCGGAACCCAAGTGGCGCACGACCACGATCGGGAGTGTCCTGCCCATCAAGCCAGTCACGGACATCTCGAATCGAAGCCTCCCGTTGCAATTCTGGACCAGCTTTATCAAGGGATTTCAGCACCCTCAAAACACTTTTCGAGTTCCCGCTGTCAATTACGATCCCGGTGTCGTTCAAGTGTAGCTCCGCGGATTCTACGATCTTCTCAGCTCTGTCACGAATCTCTGCATGACTCGAACCAAGAGCCCCAATCCTATTAACAACGACGTGAGTTACAGGATTCCGTTCAATCTCCGCAACACCGGCCTCTACGTGTGCCCTGTCAGAGTCAATACCCAGCACCAACTTGTTCCCAAGCGACGTTTTCACTTCATCGTCAAGTTCAAACTCCCCAGACGCGATCTTCCGCTGGAACTTTGCACGGGAGACAGAGGGTGCAAAGTCGCTGCTGGCAAGCTGCACCCCATGCTGTAAGCACGACCGTACTGCCTGCGCCAATTCTTTTCGTGTTGGCGCGTGGACAATGATGCAGACGATTGACTCTGAGTCGTTCTCCTCAGTGACCGGTCCATCGATATCAGCCAACACCATCTGATTCTCATCTGTTTCTTTCATCATATGTTAATGCAGTCCCGTCATCGTCATAAGTTTCCGCAGGGGGATTCCACGTAGGTGCGAAAACCATACGCGGAATAAGCAGACTCCTTCGGAAATACCCTGCAGAAACATCGCACTCGATGCAGAAACGCCCCGCAGAAACGAAACAGACACCCGCGGAAATCCCACGCGAAAACTATTCTGGGCAGATATCTCAGCCAATTGAGAAAGGAAAACACCGCGCGGTATCTAATACATTTACAGGCCCTATCGAGGATTCTACAACCATTATCTGCATTTGGCGTGGGTCTATATCGCCTCTGAGATCCGGATATGTGTTGTGGTATAGAGTGGTGGAGGATTTACCTCCCAAGAATTTGATGCCTTCTGCGTCACTACGACAACGCTCACACGCCGCTGATGCTTTGATAAACCTGGAGTCAGGAACCGTGTTATCCACCGACAAAACCATACGAAGATTTCCCCTACAAGGAGATATAATCAACCAAGTAGAAAGATAACACGACACAATGAGTAAACACCCTCCAGATCCACGCGATCCGAACGACCCGAGGCGACAATCCAGTACTAACGATGCACCTGTCCCGCTCACCCGCGTTGATACCGGCGGATTCACCGATCGTCACTTGGAGAAGTACGGAATCACGAGCGATGAAGCCGCATTCATGAAAGCCGTTGTGAAAGCGATGAACGGTGAACTCAAGGGATACAACCTCACCGAGTCGATGTCATCCACGATCAAAACACTGTACGATATTGACGACAATAAACTCCAAGATCTGGGATATCTGAAACACCATACAGGAGTCGCACGAAGGAGGTATTATACCGTCACACCAACTGGGCAGCGAGCGTGTAGGATGACGAAGAAGCACGGGTTCATGATTGGGGATGCTGGGGACGATACTCCACATCGTGTTGGTGTTGAGCTTACCAGGCAGTACTATGATTCGCGTGATGACGTCCGCCGGGTTGAAGTCTCCCCACGCGAGCAAGGGGGCAGGACAGACTTAGTCATCGTCAACACCGACCTCAATCGCATCGCCACAATTGAGGTGGAGGGAGGACGTGTGAGTGCTGATCCGGGGGTACCTGACAATGCAAGTTCCGGGATTAACGACTATTCGAGCCTTCGACATGACTACCGCGTGTTAGCAGGTGCTGACGGTGAGTCCGTCTGGGTTGTGCGGAATCACGAGATCGCAGCCAATGTGTTACGAGCGTTGGTTGCTGGTGACGGAATTCCCATGACGATCGATCGTAACACGCTCAAAGGCATTGAGATTGGACGGGTGAAGATTGGTGAGTTTAACGACGAACTCGATTTGATGGGAGCGGACGGCATCGATACTATCCTGACGTTCCAGATGTTGCGGAACCGACTCTGACCTGTTCTTATAAACAGGGAGTGTTTCTGGCGGTGTGTAGTTGTACTCTGTCCAATCTGCCTCATTGTATTCCGTTGTTAACCAGTCCTGGCGTAGTATCATATCGAGACATAAGGACGGCTTACCACTATCGTTTCATGAACCTCATCCTATGAAAACCATAATTTTGATTAGAAATATATGCGGTCCTCGGTAATTGGTCTTCAATTCTCAAATTGGGGTTTCCAGGTAGGGTACATGGGAGAGGCAGTCTACCCAACACACCACGTCGTCGTAGGGATAGGAGACCACGTCATCATTGTTGTCACCGGCTACTCCCGCAGGAAGGAACGGCACGACCGCCGGGGCCCCCCGAACGGCGGCAGGCAAACCACCGAAAGAATGGCCGAGTCAACCCACGGGGCGCGGAACTGTGCGGTACGTGCTGGTTCGTTGAGAAACTGTTCGACCGGGTTATTATCCTAACGCGGTCGGGATTCCCGCATCTTCAGGTGAGAGCGGGTGTCAAACTTTGAAGAGGGAGAGGAGGGCTTGTTTCACGAGTTTCTCGCCGTCCTCAGTAAGCTCTCCTGTTTGAGTGGTAATGAGTCCACCAGGAGGGATCGTGTGGAGCGCCCATGGCATAAGGTAATTCGTTTCGTCGAAACTGATTCCTGAGAGGTGTTTGTCTTTGAGTTCTGGTGAGTAGTGATCGTAGTCACCGGCACTTGTCCCGATACACATTACTGTACAGTCACTGGCGCTAAATGGGTGTTTTTCGTGTGAGAGAATAACGACAGGACGTTGTTCGTGGGCACCGGTTGGGTCAACCGCCCAACAGATTGTCCCTATCGGGTATTTACTCATCCTCTAGCTCGGCTTCTAACTCGGCAATTTCGGCGTCAAGCTCGTCTTCGTCCACGTCTTCCGTTGGAGTTCCTACGTATTCTTTGTCTTCGAATATTCTCTCCAGTTGGTCGAGGCTGGCGACGTACCGGCGAAGGTCTTCACGGTGTTCGAGCGCGTGGTAGTGGCTGTCCCGAGTTTTCCCGATGAAGCCGTCGTTGTAGAGCCGGGTGAGCGTTGTGGTGACGGTGCCATGGGGGAGTTCGAGGTGGTCTTCGAGTTCTTTGGGTTTGAAGCCGAGTTCGGTGTTGTTGTAGAGGAATGCGATTATGTCGGATTTGGCTGTCCCGGGCGTGAGTTCGACGTCGGGTTCGTGAGTGTCAAGGTGGACAGGCATGGTTGTGTCTCAATGTAGCTCCTTGTGTCTTATAGTAATTTCGGTGAGGTTCGGGGTCGGTCACATTGGGTAAACGTTGAAATTGAGAATAGATGCCCAATTACCGAGAACTGTATAGAAATCCGGATTTTGTTTCGGGATACGGCTTACATATAACTCGGTAGCACTCTTCGCCGTCCACATGAACACAGACTTTTGGATAAGCGAACTCGGACGATTGTACGAGCGGAGTACCGAAGCCATAGACAACGAACAATCAGACGCTGTCGAACCCCTCACTGACGAATTCAACGAAATACTTTCTCAGCTCAAAGAAGAGTTTCCGGATAACCCAATTGTGATGAACACCGACATAGTCGATTCTCAGACAGAAGGTGTGTCTGGGAAAATGGCCGGAATGAATGCGTACGCCCCTCCACGACGCCGTGACGAAGCGCTGCACGAAATCCGATCGCGGTGCGAGAAAATGGCGAATGCAATCGGGTACGAACTTCCCGAACTAGAAACCGGGACTCGGTCACCGAACCGCATGGTCATGGTATCCGTCGATTCCATACAGAAGAATACACAAGAAGTCCACCAGGACGTCACAGTTGAATCAGTACAAAAGATGATTCAAGCTCTCCCCCGAGCACCTGGAGAGAAAGAAGAACTGCAAGACTTGTTGGACGAGTTCGAAGCAGAAATCGAAGGTGAGCAGGATGAATCCCGACTCCGACAACTCCTATCGAAAGCGAACGAAATTAGCACTGACGTTGCCGCACAGATGGCAGTATTTGGACTGAAACACGGCGCGACGGCAGTACTCGGGTTGTGATTGTATGCCAGCAACACAGACAATCAACGTTTTCGATGGGTTAGAGATATGCGTCGAACCCGTCGAAGAGCCTGACCCTGTGTACTTCACGAGCAACGAGCCCGAATTCGAAGTCCACCTGCGAAACAACGACGCAAAGTACGAATTCTCAGAGGACAGCGCGTTTCGATGGACTATTGAAACCAACCCGATGCAAGTCGTCCATACCGGAGAAGTTGAGTTTGGGCCGTTAGACCACGGTGAAGAAACGACGGTCACTGTAGGTGGGCGAGTTCTCGCGTACGAGGGACACGGTGTATTCGGAATTTCAACCGCTGGTGCGTCCGGGAAAAGCGGCTCTGATCGATGGGAGCTGACTGCGGGCAGAGAACGTTCAGCTGACCCAGCGTATAGTTTCAGCGTATGGGACGAATCTGATTACAATGCGTCTATTCGACGCCCAAAACGATTGCAGCTAGCTATGTTCGGCACATCGGTGGTATTGATTGTATTCGCACTAATCCAAATCCTACTTGCAATGGGTTTCATCGGGTAGACTTGGGAGATATCGGCTCTTCTTTAGAGATTTGTTCGTATGAATTTACTGTACACTACACATGCAATACGTACCTTTTTCCGCCTCGGGATTCCTCGCTTCGCTCGGAACCGCTCGGCGCAAAAATCTACGCTAAAAAGGCCGCTCGCTCCCGGTGGTCGCTCGCGGGTGCATTCCTTGCGACCCAACCGTAGCGGCAACTCCTTGCTCTGTACTTGCCACGAGTTTCACACCCAACTCTGAATAAAGAAACTGTACTACCAACTACTGTTATAGTGAGAAATGAGAAGGGGCCAATCAAATCTATTATACGTCTTCGATATACTGACTCTCCCACTCATGGCGGGCCTCAAGTTCTCTATATCCCCGATCAGTGATCGTATATGAATTCGTCCGTTTGTCGAGTGAACCTTTCTCAACCAGCCCTTTTTCGACGAGCGTATCGAGATTTGGGTAGAGCCGTCCGTGGTTTATCTTTGTTTCGTAGTAGTTTTGGAGTTCATCTTTTATCGCCAAGCCATGAGGCTCTTCATGGCCAGCAATGACGTACAGCAAGTCGCGTTGGAAGGCTGTGAGATCATACATGAGAGTGAATTTCTCGCTCACAAGGATAAAACTGCTCGTTTAGAGTGGGACTCTATCGACGATCTTCCGCGATCAGCGCTGGATCTCGACTGGATCTTCCGCCAGTAGATATGCGTCTGGATTTCCTTCTTCATGAACACAGAGCCCCGCTTGAGTAAACGCCACTGCCAATCGTGGTGCATGTCCAGCAGGGGCGGGGATGTGACCGTGTTCAAGGCCGTGAGCTGGAAGAACGAATTCAGATACCATAGGATTGTTTCTTGGAGAGACTACTTCTGGTCATAGGAGCCTGCAATGTGAATTGTCACGGCTCTTCTGTTGACTCGCCATCCGAGATCTCGGCGTAGGTCATACAGGAGGGACATCCGTGGATGTTATTCTCATCAACGGCAAAGACACGGACGAACGTTGAGGTAACGTGACTTCCACAGTTGGAACATTCCGGCATATTGATCTGTTCGTTTCGCTGTTTAGGATTTAGCATGCTTGAGTGTTACGTAGTTTCCCTGTACTGAACGCAGACGGTCTCATACCTCTCCTGTTCTAAGGTTTTCAACAGAGCCATTGTAGTGAGTCAACACTCAAATCACGACCGGACAGACGTCAACAGAAACTCACCACTGTATATGCCGACTGGCAGACAGTCGTCAACACGCCCCAGAGGGGCCTCATTTGCCTGAACTCGTAGGTTTACTGCCATTGGCACGAACTCGTGTAGATACTCATGTACACGAGTACGTACATTTGCACGTACTCAGCTCTGTACACAAGCCTGTACTGGAATGCATACACAACCACGAACGGACGGACTTACGAATATACGAACTCGTGTACACCCTGTCACTAGCGTTATTTTCATTTGGGATCCGCGGTGTCATCCCCGTTGCTCTCCTGAGAAACCGCACAGACTGTGCAAATGATTCTAGCCAATCCGTGATGCTAGGTATGCGGATTAAGATGGTACTCTGGGTGTGTGAGCTCCCGGGGCACCGGACACACCACACCCGCCTGCGTATCTTGCGCTTAAGTGTGTGCAACGCGTTGTACAACATAGGAGATGCCACGAACTACCGTCACAACCACCACCTACACGGGTGAAGATGGTCACAAACGCACCCAATACCGAACCACCATCCCGAAACAACTCGCGGAGACCTTCGACATGGAGGACACCGAACTCGAATGGAAAATGGGAGGGGCGTCAGACAAACTCGAAATCCAGATCATCGAAGAATGACCGACACCCCGAGAACACTGTACGTCGTTCGGCAGTCCCAAGGTGAAGACGACGACACTGCCAGCCTCCGCCTGCAGCGAAAGGTCGTTCCGCGACTCGCACGGAACCTCACCAACGACTGGAACGCAGTGGACTCCGTGGACCTCGGCGTACACACCGGGTTCAGCATCCACTCACGCGACCGTGACGCGTCACGCATCGATGCTAACCCCAACGTAACCGACGCCGTTCAACGCGTGGAGAACGGCGTGTACGAGTACATCGTGGCGTGGGACGACACGCGGCTTGCCCGAGATGATTACTTCGCAGAGTGGAAGCGCTCTGCGAAGTTGGGCGGGGCGGAGTTCGCGTTCTACGAGGAAGCCGACGTCGGATCGCTTACACACGGTGTCCGGCGGAAGGTTGAGGAGCACGTCAAGAAAGACGAGCTCAAGAAAGCGCTGGCTGCATGGACTGATCGAGAGGAAGAGGGGAAGTGGAACTACCCGGCACCGACTGGGTTAGAGTACGACGGTTCTCGGGATTACTTGCAACCGGGCGACGGGTTCTACTCGTGCTTGCAAGTGATTACGATGCGTGAGGCAGGTGAGTCTTGGACAGCGATCGCGGACCGGACTGGTGTCCCGCGCTCGACCGCTCGGAACATCTACGACCGGAAGGGCGTGTACACGGTGTTCGTGGATAGGGCCGGTGTCGTGTATTCGTCGCAACCAGTGCCAGCAAACGCCTGAACTTACCACTCTCACTGCGTCACACCGGGTTTCACGCCCACGAGAGACGATCCTCCGTTTTGCATAGACCCCCATCTATGAAAACTGGATCGCGGTAGGACAGGTCTCACCAGTCATGGGTCGAACCCGATTTCCAAATCTACCTTCTGCCGCACACCCATCGGGTCAATGTACTCCATCGTCTCCGATTTGATGAACCGACTCACCGGCCCCGGCCGCGGTCCCCAATGAACAACCGCGACATCGAACCCAGATTCAAATACTTCCCCCGCAACGAAGTTCACCAGTCCAGCGACGAGCAATGCAGTCCACCAATCACCCGGGGACACGAGAATAACAGCTGCGACCGGCAGCGACGCGTACATCGTGAACGCCGGAATGTTGTACACCTTCGACGTTTTGACGTTGAGGAGATACGCGGCCATGCCGTACAACCCGAGTAACAACCCGATGTCACCATACCACACGAGCGACCGCGGGACCTGATCTAAGCTTAGGAACGACACGTTCAACGCAATCACGTTCGTGAAGACAGTAACTCGACTGACGTAGTATTTCTCAACCGCGATACCCACGAATAGCAAGGCAAATACCGGAAGGTTCGCACCGAAAACCCGGACGAGCGCGTCAATCAGCATGATATGAGTGTTTGAGACGATACACTAATTCTTTACCAGAGATACGTCCAATGAAGGGTATGATTGATGCGATTACTAATCTCGCCCCTGTCATCAACGCCGTTTCGACTGTAGTTCTCGTAATTGTTACCGGCGTGTATGCATACCTGACGTGGGGCATGGTCCGTGAAACCCGGCGGGCAAGGAAGCAAGAGGTAACCCCGGTGATGAATCTGGATGTCGAACCGTTTTCCATCGGCGCGTGGGCACCGAAAATTGAGAATATCGGGAATGGGCCTGCAATCGACGTGAACGGGACAGTGAAACTCCACCCTGACGGTGAGGAGCACGAAATTCAGACGAAGAACATCCCGTCCGGTGATTTCACTGGGTCGCTATCACCGAACGTCTCTGAGAATACGCACGAGGAGTACGAGTCGCTGGTCGTGGAAGGGTCGTACAGGGATGTGTTCGGTGATCGTGACACGTTCAAGGAGACGTACGAGTTAGATCTCTTAGCGAAGCTCGACGGTGCAGATTCTATGATGAAACGCGACCAGCAGGAACGTCATTTACGGAGTATCGACAATCACCTCAAGTCGATCGCGGGGAGTATCGAGATGGACGGGTTGGAGAAAGTTCTGAAGATGGAGTCACGTGGCCGCCTGTTGGAAGAGCTAAGAGAACATGACTCGCTCACTTTGAGAGAATTAGCATCACAGACCGGGATGACACCGTTTGAGATAGGTGTGGATTTGACGTGGCTGAATGAAGCGGGAGCAGTTGAGTACGATGTTGACCGGGGCGAGATTTTCGATGAAGAGAATCTTGACGTTGAGATACGGGTGGAAGGAGGAAATGGTTGAGAACGGGTACGGGATGGCCGTACCAGGACGACCGTGACGATTGGGAAGATCCGCAGAAAGTCGAAACCGACGACTGAGTCACTACCCCCGGGTAGATTACTTGGTGTCGTCTACGGGTCTTCGGCTACCCCGTCCATCGAGAGTCCACCGTCACTGATCCCCTCACCGTCGTTGGACTCCTCGTTGCTTACCATGCCTTCATATTGACCTGTCCAAGGTAATTGATCACAAGGACCGACGTCCCTGCCTCGCAGCACTGTGCACCTGTCGGTCAGACCAGTAACCGGATTAGCAACGATCCACGGCCGTGTAGCAGCAAATCAGTAAGAAACCCGAACGCTCTTACGAGCATAATACGAAACCCAGTTGCGCACACAAGTGCGCGTTGAGAGGGGACGTAGCCTGCAAGCAAGCATCCCCTCTCGTTGCGGCTCCCGTGTGGGAGCATCCCGGAATTGATGTCCGTGCAGTATAGACTTGTCGACACAGTAGGCAGACCAGCAGTCCCCGGGGAGCTTCGATACGGACAACTCAACGGAGCAACCCATGAAATTCAAATTTACATGCTCAGAATGCGGGGCAGAGATCGACCACTCATCAGCGACTGAAGGGGAACTGGACGGTACAGTACCGTGTGATTGCGGCGCTCAATACGCCGTGACAGTCACGCTTCTCTGTTCACAACTATCATGACAGGAGTAGTGGACGAGATTATCACGCAAGCGGCAGCGAAAACCGGGCGGGACGTAGAAGAACTACCACCGCTTCACGAAACCATAGATGCTGATGCGCTCGAAACGATTGCTGACGATGTTCTCCGACTCGAATTCGAATACGTTGGCGTCACGATTGTGATTCAACACGGGACTGTTAGACTACACGAGTAACCGGTGGGTTCGTAGCACGGCGCATCTGGTTCACTCCCGTGGAGTTCGTCGATGACCCGCAACCGAAGATACCGCCGACCGCGGGTTCACGTACGTCCGTTAACGTTCTCAAGGGGGCACAGGACCGTTCGCGTGTTCTTCCGGGGCTGAGTACGTGCGCAGGTACGTACCCGGGTACGTGGCCATGTACGTGCTCGTGTACACCAGGAATCACGCACGCGAGTCCATCCGTCCGTACTCACATGAGTCCATCCGACCGGGCGAAAAGAAGCGGATTACTCAGGAACGTGGAGAACTATGGGGATCGCCACGACACTACCACGCATGGCCGCTTCCGAGGACCCGATCAAGGAGATCAAGGATAGCCGGAATGCGATTGACGACATCCTGTCGGTGATGCACCGCCGCCAGCACTTAGACGACGACACTCGCTCGCTCGAAGTAGAACTGCAGACGCTCATCGAGCGTGAGTTCGAACGCATCGACCGCGCCGTAGCTGACTTGGACGAGTAACCAACTCACGGGAGGGCGTCCAGATGCACTAATATTAACAGTAGATAGTAGCACGATTTCTTTATTCAGACTCTCACCTGAAACTGAAGCAGGCGATTCGGTAACTACACATGCGAATCTAACGCTGTACTTCCCTCAGTCATGTGTAATGTTGTGAAGTCGTGCTGAATACAGGGCGCGTATCTCTCACAGAACGATTCTGAATCAAGACGGGTCAAATCGTTTAGTCCAGTAGATACAGTGACCGGCCATATCCAAATTGAGTAAATATAGATAACTTGGAGTAGGTAGAAGAAGTCAGAACTGTAAACATGGAGAGGATAAGACATGGTCGCTGTTGATCTTCCGGATTGGTGGGTCCGTCACGTCGCTTTAGAGCGTTTTGACTGTCGCTCTTTTTTCACCTCGGTGAACTGGATAGAATATGATTTGGAGCTGGATGATGGCGATTTAAGCGTTATTGATGATGCTGAGGTCTTGATTACTGGTCCATACATCGTATATGACGAGGTGGACCCTATCTCTGTAACACAGCGGATGGCGAGAGGTATTGGTGGCAGCTACTTTGAGCCGCTTATGGAGAATACGTTGGGTGAGGGCCGTCTGAGTAGTAATTCCTTTCCCCAGCCAGGAAACCCTATTAAGACCGCAGACCCGATTACTTCTCTCTCACCGATGGTTTTCGTGAGACACGGAGATGACATCTACCAGTGGGAGGTAGCTGAGCTTCGAAAAGGCATCTTAGCGGGGCAGAAGGGTAGGTTTCCGCACCGGGAGAGAAGCTTCCAAGTTTCAGATAAATTTCCCGAACTCTTCTACCGAGCTCAAAGGAAGCATCAGGAAATACACCACGTCCGTAATCAGGTTGATTCAGGAGATATCTCGAAGGAGAATGGTCGTGAACAGATGCAAGATCTGTACGACCAACTCCAGAGTATCTATCAGGAATACTATGATGACATATACAAATATTCTCAGGAGCGGCTTTCAAAGTACGAAGATAAGCCGAAGCCGCGTGAGCCGCCTACTCTGACGGGTATTGATCGAGCTGTAAGAGTGGATGAAGAAGGGAATGTGCATGGGAAAACCAGTGTTGAAGCTCTTACGTACCGGTCGGCTGTTCAGAAGGCATTGGAAGCCCGATGCGCTCATCAGGATTTAAAAGAAGATCCTCAGGTAGGGTATATTGAGAGTGAATTGGAGCATTCTGCCACGGCGATAATTCTTTCTGTTCAGTCCTTGGAAGCGTACATCAACGGTGTTGCTCAGGAGGAGTTGCCTGATTACTGGGAGAATCTTGAGAAGACAAATATCCGTGCGAAGTGGCAGACGGTCCCGCATCTTGTAACGGGTGAGAAAGTGTTTGAGCCAGGTGAAGCAACGTTCGGCAAATTTACTCGGGCGGTTACCTGTCGGAATCAACTTGTCCATTTCAAGAAGGAGACAGAGGAGTTCGTTGAGAGGGATGACTATGGCTACGTGAGTCCGGTCATCGAGTATGCGAACCACAGAGAAGCGTACAAAGCGGTCTCTGGTGTGAAAGAGATGATTGAGCAGTTTTCGGAGGCAAGAGACGAAGCAACTCCTGATTGGGTCACCTCCAATCTCTGGATACACGGTAAGGACTCAGGCGCGATCGATGGTCCCCTCGACTTCGAATACTGGACCTCAGAGAATGAATAGAAGAATTTATTATATTTCATTTAGTAATTGGCTGATTTAATAGTTTAGGAAGGAAATAAATATGATCATTGTGTTGTCTACATCCTCTGTATCCAGCAAGCGGCAGCTGGCAGAGTCTAAGCAGATTACCTTGGCACGTGCAAGATAGAACGCGCATGTTTAGCTCTGAAAGTAAATGATTCAGTTTCTGTAGCAGGATTTATAGAACATACCTGAGGATGAATACAGTATGAATGACGAAGGAGATGAAAAGGCCGCGATCATCCAGGGGGAATTTCATCTTTCTACAAAGGACGCAAACCGACTTGTCAACCGAGAATTAGAGGAGTGGGACGCAATCCTCGTTGAGGGACGGGAACCGGTATACTCTCTAGAAAACGCTCGATTAGGATTCTGGTATTACGCGATTGGTGCCATCTTCACTCGGACATTGGTGAGGGCGATTCATAGAGTAAAAGGAAAGCTGGGAATCGCCAAGAACGATCCATTGGAGAGCGCCGAGATTGATACGAATAACCGCATTGACGCTAATCATCGTGAGATCTGGAATTTCACGAATAGGTGGATCAGGTGGGGTTCGCTTCTTCTCGCCGCAGGTGCCTCACTATGGGCCCTGATGAACCCCAATTTTTTGGACAACTGGAATAATGTCTTCTTTGCCACCTATCATTCAACCCTCTTCTTCTATCCTTTTCTACCTATGTTGCTGCATATTGTTACAGTAGTCAACCCAACGAATTCTCGAAAAAGAAATGAGGTGATGTGTGATTCCATCGTGAACCATTCCTATGAGCAGGGTCATGACAGGTTATTGATTTTGGTGGGGGAGATGCACAGAGAAGGAGTCAGCAATCAATTGGAAAACCGAGGATGGAAAATCAACTCCAAACCGACGCACAGCAGGGTCGGCAGGGTGATTTCTCACATCTACCGTAAGTTCGGCAATTGGGGCTGAATATGGCGTGGCTCTAACGAACACTTGCTGACTACCCCCTCTGTATCCAGCACACGGTTCTTGACAACCTCGGGGTATATCCTACTCCGTAACGTTACATCAGTCCCCTGTACTTACCGCGATTTTCACGCCCCGCACTGAATAAAGAAATCGTGCTACCAACTAATGTTAACGCTCCGGAGAGGTCGCAGGGCCGTTCGTGTGTTCTCCGGGGTGTGTGGACATGCGCAGGTACGTGGCCGTGTACGTACGCGTGTACATCCGTCCGTACCTGACCGAGTCCGTTCGACCGCCCGTACTCACGTACGCATCCTCCAGTGGACACGTATCCTTACGTTATCCCGCCCGACAACTTACCAACACACATGCCATTCCCGAAACCCGTCCCCCGACTCTCCCATGAGGAATACCGAACGTTCCTGGAAGAACTGGATGCGTTCGAAGCTCCCGAGGACATGGAAGCGAGCATCGACCGGCACCGTGAAGCGGTCAGGGGTGCGGACGAGTAACAGAACGATTTACGTTACTAACGACACACGACCCCAAGTGTGCAACAGGCAGGCGAAGGCGACCGCATCCGGATCGACATCCCCGACGAAGCAGACATAGACCACGATCTGCACGGGGAGCACGGTGAGGTCGTGACTGTGCTTCGTGACGACGCCGCGTCCGTGACTGGAGTTGATGCAGACAGTCGGCTGTATCGAGTCGATTTGGATTCCGGTCGGACGGTGGACGTCCGTGGGCGTGACGTGCGCCCGCCGATAGACGACTAACCAGCGCGTGCAGGCCGGTTTTCGCGGGATTACACGCTCTCGCACCAGGTTCGTGCCGACGTGAGCCGGTTTAGATACCCTGCAGCACTACCGTTTGGTTGCGTGCGTGATAATGCGCCCGAGCGGGAGGAGGGGATCCGTCAGTACGAATCCAGTGATTCGTCTTCCGGTCCGTGCCGCCCGTACTCCGAATGGTAGTTCTGCACGAACTCGATCGTCGGTTCCGGTAACCCGTACATCTCACCGAGTACTGCGTCCGCTTCCTCGATGATCGGTTTCTGCAGGTCGTAATTCTCGAACTCTTCATTACTCGGGTTGAACCCGCCCTGCATCTTCTCCCACAACCGATCAGAAATATCCATGATTTCGTCACGGTGCTCCTCAAGCGCATCCCGCGACGGCAACGGGAACGCGCGTATCTCACCGAGATTTAAGTGGAACATGTCGCCGTACGCGCACCAGTACACGTAGAAAATCGACGACGAAACACCGAGAAACGCAGCACGAGCCTCCAACTCATCCTCGAAATACAACGGGTAATTGTCTGTTGACTCGTATAACTCGGTCAGCATCGGGTTCGTGAAGTAGTCCATCCCACGCCGCCGCCAAATCACATGCCCAGTGTCAGAATCCTTCTCCCGGTGCTGAATCAGATTCTCGTCAGGCTGGTCCTTCAGTGTTTGTAGCAGCGTCTCAATGTCCTGTAACCCGATTTTCGGGACTGCGATGTGATTCTCTTCACCGTCAATCCCGTCCTCCCGAAGGATAAACCCGTTAATCGGCCGGTCAGGGGTATTTTGGAACCTCCGGTCACGGTCTTTCTCGTTGTCGAATCGGACGAACTCGCTCGTTCGAATATCCCCGTCCGATTCCTTGTCCTTCCGCCCGGACAGGATGCTGACGCGTACTTCGGCACCGGAGAACACTTTCGATGGTCGTTTTCCAAACGCGGCGACGCGCGTGGTGTCCAGGTAATCCCTCCACACGTCCTGCATCTCGCTCATCTGCGCTTTATACAGGAGTTTCGCGGTTGTGACGTTACCAAAGGACCCGTCGTCAGTAAGCAGCTGTAACTGTCTCTCCACGAACGGGGCAGCGATATCTGACTCGGACATCGTGTACGTCGCCGTCAACACGTCTTCCGATTCGCTCATAATATCCCCGTACGGCGGGTTTCCGAGGATCAAGTCGAAGTGGATGTTGTACTCCGTTCCGTCCTGTTCCGCTACTTCCGGGAATTCAACCGGCCAGTGGAACGCGCGGCCGAGTATGTCGCCCATGTCGATCCGGAGGGGTTGCCGGTGAACCTCAGTGAATTCGAACTCTTGGTCAAGCACCTCGCGGAGTTTCTCACCGAGTACTTCCTTCACCGTCCCGTCGATGTCCCGGCGCTTTAAATCCGATTCAACGTCTTGAACGTCCATCCGTCCGGATTTCTTGTACGGTTTGAACCCGACCTCGTCCAGCAATTCTTTGTCTTCATCGGTGAACGCGTCACGATCGGCGCGGCGGACCTGGATGGACTCAACTGCCGGATACAACGCACCTTCGTCGATCGCGTCAACGACGCGGTCCCATTCGCTCGCGGTTTCAATCTCTGTTTCCACCGTGTGATTCAATCGTTCAAGGAACGACGAGTCAACGTGCGGTTGGATCTCTTCGCGGTAGAACGCGTCAATATCTCGCGGGTCGCCTTCGTCTTCGAACTTGTACCGTTCACGCATCTTCGCGTACTCCTCAACGTCTTCATTCCAGATTCCCATCGACTCAACGAGTCCTTTGATCGGGAGTCCAACGAGGGAGTTCCCATCGCTGATGTTCACGTCGATGTTCGGGAGTTTCCCGAATTCCGGTTCCCAACTGTTCCCTTCAACGATTTTAAGCCAGATGCGGAGTTTCGCTATCTCAACTGCGACCGGGTCAACGTCCACGCCGTACACGGTGTGGAGCGCCAAGTCACGCTTCGTTTCGTACTTTTCCTCTGGTTCCGGGTCATCACCGCGGTTCAGGCCACGCATTAACGATTCCTGCGCCCGGTAAATCTCGTCCATGCCGCTCGTGAGGAAGTGCCCGGACCCGCAGCCGGGTCAAGTAGCGTTAACTCGGTTAACGCGTTCAACGACGCTTCAATCGCTTCTGGTGTCCCGTACATCCCTTCGCCGTTCTCGATGCGGCGGAGAATCTCCGACAAGTCTTTCTCCTCCATGTTCGATCGGAGGAATTCGGCTTCGTCGTCGTCGCTTGCAGCTGCGTCAACGAACGTGTTGGTGAGCACCGATTTGATTTTCGGGTCCACTGCACGCCGGTTCACCAGGTCTGTAACGTCGTTCGGTGTGTAGTACGCGCCGATATCTTTCTGCGTTCGTTCCTGCTCGATGTGGTTAATCGTTTTCTCGAACACACTCCCGAGCACGCGAGGGTCGAACCCGCCACCGTTCAACTCTAACTCACTCCCTTCAATCAAATCGGAGATGATCGTCGGGAGAATTCGGTCAACGACAGTGTACTCGTATTCCCGGTCCACGTTCCCGCGGAATAACCCGCCGTTCAGGTACTCAACGTCGGTGAACCATGCATCCTCGTCACGGTATTTCGGGTCGCGTTCGGGCTTCGGGACGTTCAGCAGCTTGTAGAATAACGGTTTGATCTGCGATTCGTACAGGTTCCCGGCGAACTGGGTTTGATGTGATTCGTATTCAGAAACCCTGTCGCGCAGGAACCCGTCGTTAAGCACACCGCGGGTTTCCAAGAATTTGATGAACAGTAACCGGTTCATCAACGTGATTGCGAACAACCGTTCGTCGCGTTCCGTTGCTCCGTCCGGGGCCCGAATATCGTCCATTAGTGACGTGTCGTAGCCGTACTCGTCGGATTCCCCGAACAGTAATTCGATGTATAGTTCGAAGAATTCTTCCACGTCACGCTTCCGTTCGTCCCGAATTTCTCGCGGTGCAGTGTCCGCGAGGAACGGTTCAAGGTTCTCAAGCGCGAACGTGTCTTCGAATTTGGTGAGGATCTCGTCTACGTCAGCGGGTTCGGACACGGCAGCACTGGCGAGAACACCTGCGTCACGGGCGAGTTCAACGATCGCCGGGCGAAGGTTGATGCGTGCGACCTCGGGGTATTCGGTGATGTCACCGCCTAATTCGATTTTGTAAATCACCCATTCGATGCCGTCGGTGATGATGCCGTAGTCGGCGTCGATGGATTTCCGGTCCAGGTAGTCTTTAATTTCTGATTCGGCTTCTTCGACGTTGTTGACGGGTTTGTTCTCCCCGATTACATCAACAGAGAGACCGGTAAGTGCGAAATCAGGCCAGACGACACGGTCACCGGCTTCACCGTACGGTTGTTCTTCGTGTTCTAACCCGAGTTCGGTGAGGAGTTCGTAGATCAGGTGGTTTTCAGTGAACGTTTCAGGGCGTTGGCCGACGTCGGCACTGGTGAGGGATTTGTTCCCTGCGAGCGTGTCTTCAACGTCGTGGGTACTGTCAAGACGACCGTTGAGATCCGCAATAAAGTCGGATAGAACGGATTTGATTCCCTTTGGTGGAGTGTCCGGCATGTGAGTATATGCGTGCCGACACAGTCAGGGGGTAAAATTCCTGTGTGTTCTATAACGGAGGCGTGGGTTACCGTATCTGTCGGTCTTCCCCTCACATGAGTCGCCTACGAGTACATCATGACTCCGGAAAATCTCTCCCGTGCCGTCCAACGCGAGGCCGCTGACCAGCTTATCAACACCGACGCTGACACTGCGCCGAATCGAGTGGAGTGCCGTGGAGCGGTGCTGAACACTCTGTACCTATAGGGAGATCCAAGATCCGCTGTGGAGGCGTGGTGGACGAGCAAGCCGATGAACCATACAACACATGTGATGACCGGCGCGGAGGGAGAAGTCCACTACGGCCGCCTCGCTTCCACGTTACTGGGGAACACTTTGTAGAGCACGCTCACTCTCTCATATCACTTACCCCGCCCGACCATCACATGTGAGCGTGACGGTGCTTGTACAGTTCGAACGTACCATCTTAGAACCTAGGAAAACTATTAACGACACACTCTTGCTTCGAGGTGTACTGTTCGAATGTGGCGGTAATTATCCACCAAACGTTCATGTTATTCGCCCCTCTTCTGAACTATCTTCTTTTACAGAGAGAAACAGCGAACACTACCGGCCAATAAACATCATTCTGAGTTTAATTCTTCCCCTCCATCTGTAATCGTTTCTATCGGTCTAGTGATTTGGTCAGTCTCCGTTTTAATAGCGTTCTCTTCCGGTTGGCCATCGAAATCGCCATTGGAAAATTTCTCCAGAACACGCTGTCGATCGTCATCAGTTACTGCATTCATAGCCTGACGGCTCGGACCTGTGACGTCGTCGTACTGGTTAGGGAATTTTGAGCGCACGATCCGATTATCGAGAAGTGGTTGATCAATCTGGTTAGGAGATATATTGGCGTCACTGCAGAACTCATGGACGTGCTTCACCGCTTCATCAATCCACTCTTCGTCTGGTCTTGCTTCTAACGCTCCGTTCGTCCCGGTATAGCGAAGCATCAGCCTCCCGTTGTGGGCCCCGTATTTGAAGTTAGGGGCCTCTCCGGCCAATTCCATCAGTTCATAACAGTAATCGTTACTTGGTTTTTCCTCAAAGACATTATCTCGAACCTGATTATAGTCAACACCAGCCGCAGACACCTTTGATCGAGCCCGAACTGCATCTCTGAGATATTCCACGCGATCTTCCTTGTCCATCAAATACCAATCAAGGCTAGAGTCTATCTCCTGATTTTGAACCAGTTCTTCTGCTCGTTCCGGTGTTGCATATACTCCATCACTCGTCTCTACGGACACGAAGCCGAGACGTTCGATAACACGATCTGCGAAGTCATTTCGAACGTCCTCAGAATGCACATCTAGTACCCTATCGACAACTTCTCTAATTGTCTTGATATTGTAGTAATCACGATCGTCAGTCTTCTTCAACTGTTCAACGACAGCACCAACCCGATCTTCAGAAACCATGTCTACGCCATCCTGCAACTGTTCGTAGTAGCGGCGAACACGGGCTGCTTGGCCACCATCCCGGTATTCGTCCAATGCGACTGCTACGTATTCACCGATCACGCCTCGAACCTTTCCCTCTTGATCGTAGACGTATTGTTCGAGTGCATCCTGTACATCCTCGGCAACCCGATACGTGAGCTTGACCGTTTCACTACTGGTGGAGGTGTGATTCCCGTTCAATGAAGAACCGTCAGTCAGGAGTCCCACCTCATCTAAATCAGCACGCAAGTCAGCTTCGAGTTCATCCAGATCGTCACGGAAACGTTCCGGTCGATATCGTGGTGGGAGATACTCAAGGATTGCCTGCTCTGCGTTTCGGCCCTTATCGCCGCCGTTTACGTGTCCTTCTCGCTCACACCAGTCATCGAAGTCAGTTACGGCTGTCGCCGGAACCTGCCGGCTCAACTGTGGACGACGACTCATCTGACCCACCACCTCAACACTCGTAGACGATTACGGAGTGAACCAAGCTGGTTCTTTTCTACTTCTTCTCGAATCCAGCTAGTAGTAAGTAATCGATATGGTCCTTTACAGAAAGAAGAAGGCAGGCAACCTCTCGGCAATGGCTTCCGGTCGTTGAGGAACGAACTCACGAAATCGGCCGCATAACGCCCATGAGACGAGGCCGTTACCACCGGCTGTGATTCTGCTACGGACCTTTTCCGACTTTCTTCATCGAAACCAGTTCGAGACGGACTAGCCGTGGTCGTGAGTCGGACCCCGGTATGGTTTGCAGACCGAACCGTGGCTTGTTCACAATGAAGGAGCGCCTCGATGAAATATTCCCCAACTAACAGGAACTTATCAGCAATGCTAAGAAAGGTTAATATATGGTATGGGGTCGGAGGGATTTGAACCCCCGATCGACTGATATCTCCGGTGCGCCTCGGAACTCCAGAGGGTCGTCAACGCAGTCGATGATCAGTCGACCGCTCGGTATATCAGCTGGAGTTTCGTCCCGGGCGCGTAGCCTCTGGAGTCAGTCGCCATCCCTGACTTGGCCACGACCCCGCAGGCATTCGTTGGTCCATCCGCATTAAAGGGGTTTCGATTGCTTACTCGCGGTCGGTGTCCGACCAGTCACAACCCTGACACTTCCACCCGGTGACGAACGCGGTCACGCTGGGCATGTAGCCGACTTCGAGCACGTCGCCGCCACACTCCGGACACTCGCGGTCGGCGGCTTCGATGGCTTCGGCGTCCATTACGTCCTCATCCTCGATCAACTCGGCGAGGGAGTTCGGCGTAACCATCCGGCCCTGCACGACGCGGTTGTCTGGCATACGCGATGCAACTCGGTCCGGCGGGGTAAGCTTTCCCGTCCGGGTCACAGCCACGGTTCGCGGGTGTCGTCGGCCTCGCCGGGGTAGCCGTAGGAGGGCTCGTCGGACGGCGAGTCGCCCGCGCCGTCGGTCGCGAGCGCGCCGGCGCCACCGCCGGCCACCCCGGAGTCGTCGGTCGCCCCCGCCGCTTCGGTCTCGGTGACCGTCCCGTCGACGACGTCGTCGGTGTCATCGTCCTCGCTGGCATCGCCCGGGTCGAACGCGAGCAGCGTGGTGACTCCGAGCACTGCCAGCGGGGCGTTGCCGGGCGCGAGGCCGAGCAGGCTCAGCGGCAGCACGCCCAGCGCGACCGCGCTCCCGAACCGGAAGCGGTCGATGTCGACCACGCCGCGGAGCCACGGCGAGGTCAACGCGACCAACAGCGCGAACCCGACCCCGGTCGCGGCCGCGCCCGTGGCCCGGAGGATGAGTCCGTAGTTCACGATCCCCACCTCGAACCCGGACGGTTCGAAGGTCGCGATCATCCCGAGACCGACGATGACGCCGGGTCCGGGCAGATACTCTCCGATGCGGGAACTCGCGGTCTTCGCGGCGATCGCCAGCATGACCAGCGCGGCGAAGCGCTTGAACGTCTCGGTGTCGAGCACGCTCTCGATGGTCGGCGCGAACGCGGCTTCGAGGGCCGCGAGCGCGATGACCCCGACGCCGACCGTCAGGACGATTCCGGCCTGCTCGCGAGGCGTGCCGTCCATCTCGGCGAGGATGACCGCGACCGTGGCGCTCCCGCCGAAGACGAGGAGCCCGACCTGCAGGACGCCGGTGACGGTGTCGACGCCCCCCGCAAGCACCAGCGCCGGGAAGATGCCGTCTAACAGCGGGAGACCCATGACGGTGGCGAGCAGTTTCGTCGCGCCACCTACCTGCCGCTCCAGGCGAAGTGCGACCGGGTGCTGTGAACTACTCATGACCCGCTAGCTGGGGTGGCCGTAACCATCGGCCGAGTGGTGGTCGCGGTATCTGGGGCGGAGGTCTCGGGCGTCAGTCCGCCGTCGTCCCGCGAGAAGGTTCCCTACCAGTGTAAAAATCGACGTGCATGTCCATTTAAATGGAGCGCCGGAGTCGGAACTCGTCTGACCGGCAATGCACGGTGCAGTGGGACTGGCAGAGTCCATACCTCTACCGAATCGCGTTTTGAGCATAAAAGTTGCGTGAGAGTGAACCTCAGGCGAAACAATACTGTAGATTTACCCCCGATCTAATTGAACAATCGAAGTTCCGGCCGCATTTATTTCTACGATAATAACTTAGAGTAGAAGTACCCCATGTTTTTCAAAGTCAATTCATATTCATGTACAATCTCGGAGTGAGAACCCGCCGAAGGGACAGCATCTCGCAACGTTTTTGAGTCGGGGGTGCGTTCGGCTTATATGGCGAGAGATTCTCACCCCGAAGGGCAGTACACCGACAAGCTGCGCGTCCCCGAGGCACTGACGTTCGACGACGTGTTACTCCGACCGAAAGAGAGCCGCGTCGAACCCGACGACGCCGACGTGAGCACGAAGGTCTCGACGAACGTCGAGCTCGAAGTGCCGGTCCTCTCGGCGGCGATGGACACGGTGACCCGGAGCGAACTCGCGATCGCGATGGCCCGCCACGGCGGACTCGGCGTGCTCCACCGGAACATGGACGTCGACGAGGTCGTCGCCGAAGTCGAGCGCGTCAAGCGCGCCGACGAGCTCATCATCCGCGACGTCGTGACCGCCAGCCCCGACCAGACCGTCCGGGCGGTCGATCGGATGATGGAGTCCGAGGGTGTCTCCGGCGCCCCCGTCGTCGACGAGGACGACGAGGTGCTGGGGATCATCTCCGGGACGGACATCCGCCCGTATCTGGAGGTCGGCGAGTCCGACGAGGTCCGCGAGGCGATGACCGACGAGGTCATCACCGCCGGCGAGGACGTGACCGCCCGCGAGGCGCTCGAACTGATGTACGAACACAAGATCGAGCGCGTCCCGGTCGTCGACGAGGAAAACCGACTGCTCGGGCTGGTCACGATGCAGGGCATCCTCCAGCGCCGGGAGTACGGCAACGCCGCCCGCGACGAGACGGGTCGGCTCCGGTGTGGCGTCGCCGTCGGCCCGTTCGAGACCGACCGCGCGGTCGCGGTCGACGAGGCCGACGCCGACGTGCTGTTCATCGACTGTGCGCACGCGCACAACCGCAACGTCATCGACGGCGCCCGCGAGATCAAAGCCGAGGTCGAGGCCGACGTGGTCGTCGGCAACATCGGCACCCGCGAGGCCGCCGAGGAGATCGTCGACTTCGCCGACGGGCTCAAGGTCGGGATCGGCCCGGGCTCGATCTGCACGACCCGAGTCGTCTCGGGCGCGGGGATGCCCCAGATCACCGCGGTCGCCGAGGTCGCGGACGTCGCCGCCGGCCGCGACGTGCCGGTGATCGCCGACGGCGGCATCCGGTACTCCGGGGACGCGATCAAGGCGATCGCCGCCGGCGCCGACGCGGTCATGCTCGGCTCGTACTTCGCGGGCACCGACGAGGCGCCGGGGCGAGTCATCACCATCGACGGTAAAAAGTACAAGCAGTACAGGGGCATGGGGTCGGTCGGCGCGATGGCGTCGGGCGACGGCGACCGCTATCTCAAAGACGAGCCCGAGGACGACGACGAGTACGTCCCCGAGGGCGTCGAGGCCGCAAAGCCCTACAAGGGGAGTCTGGAGAGCGAACTCCACCAACTCGTCGGCGGGATGCAGTCCGGGATGGGCTACGTCGGCGCGGCGACGATCCCGGAGTTCAAAGAGCGCTCGGAGTTCGTTCGCGTCTCGGCGGCCGGCCAACAGGAGAGCCACCCCCACGACGTGATGATCACCGACGAGGCGCCCAACTACAGCCCGGGCGAGTGAGCGACCTCCGAGGCGACGCGGTCTGAGAGCGCGGCCGAACTCCCGTCGAGGAGCGAAGCGTTTTCGGCGTCGGACCCCTCGGTCCGCCCGTGATCCTCATCGTCTGCGGGCCGCCGGGCGCGGGCAAGACCACGATCGCGACCGGACTGTTCGACCGACTCGACGACGGCGACTTCGAACTTGTCCACTCCGAGGACTTCTCGTGGAACACCTACGATCGGCTGTACGATCGGGTGAGCGCCCATCAGAGCGCCGACTGGCTCCTCGACGGCACCTTCTACGACCGGGCGACACGCGAGCGGTTCCGAACCCTCCCCGACGCCCATCTGGTGTCGGTCGCGGCGAGTCTGGAGACTTGCCTGAAGCGAAACCGAAACCGCGAGGACTCGATCGATCGCCGGGGCGTCCACGCGATGCATGCCGACTTCGAGGTGCCCCGCGACCCGGATCTGACACTCGACACCGAGCGACGGTCGGTCGAGGACGCGATCGACGCGCTGGCGCGGTACGTCCGGCGGACCCGGTCGTGAGACCGACCGCACCCGTCGGTCGAAACACTCTCCGCCGTACGATAATTTAAGTATGCTTAGTCCTAAGACCGTCGACAGATGGCGATTTCGAATATCTCGGGGCCCCTTCTCGTCTACGCGCTCGCGTTCGGAACTGCCGCGGTAGCGTGCGGGGTGAGCGTCCTGCGCGCCCGCAAGGTCGAAGACCCCGAGACGAGGCGAGGGCTCACCTGGCTGTTCGCCACCACCGGCGGCTGGGCGGCGTTTCAGGTCGGAACTCTCGTCGCGCCGACGCCGGACCTGATGTATCTCTCCTATCTCCTGAGCCTCACCGTCGGTCTCGCGACGGTCGGGGGATGGCTGTACTTCTGTTCGGCGTACACCGACCGGATGTTCCACCGCAAGTCCGCGTACCGACGCGGCGCGCTCGCGGCGTATCTCTCGATCGTGGCGGTGAAAGCGACCAACCCGATCCACCAACTCTACTTCACTACCGAAGTCGTCGACGCTCCGTTCACCCACCTCGCGGTGTCTCACGGCACCCTCCACTGGATCGTCTCCGGACTGTCGTACGCGCTGGTCGCGGTCGGGTTCTTCATGCTGCTGGAGATGTTCCTCGAAGTCGACTACGACACCCGAGGGCTCGGCGGGGTGGCGGCCCTCACCGGCCTCCCGGTCGTCTTCGACGTCGTCGGGGCCGCGACGCCGATCCTCCTCGACATCAACTACGAGCCGATCGGCGTCGCGGTGTTCGCGATCGGCGTGCTCTACCTCTTCGAGGAGCGATTCCTCGCGATCCAGCTCACCGACGGTGTCGACGACGCGGTCGTCTATCTCGACACTGACGGCCACATCCGGGACTTCAACGGGTCCGCCCTCGAAATCTTCCCTGAGCTGTCCGACCACCGCGAGGACCCGATCTCGACCGCGCTTCCGGGGATCTCGGCGGTGCTCGGCGACGAGGAGCCGATTCTCGAATGCGACAGCGAGGACGGAACCCGGTACTACCTCGTCAGCGACACCGCCTTCTCGCTCGGGCAGGCCGACATCGGCCAGCTCGTCGTGTTCACCGACGTGACCGAGACCGAGCGCCAGCGCCGGGACCTCGACCGCCAGAACGAACAGCTCGAGGGCTTTGCGGCCGCGATCAGACACGAACTGCTCAACACCCTCCAGATCGTCGCGGGACAGGTGTCGATCGCGAGCCGGTCGCTCGACGACGGCGACGTCTCGGCCGCCCGCGAGTCGCTCCGGTCGGCGTCGTCGGCCGGCGACCGGATGGAGAACATCGTCGAGGACCTCTCGGCGCTCGCGAGACACGGTCAGACGGTCGAGCGCACCCAGTGGGTCGATCTCGACGCGGCGGTCTCGACCGCGTGGAACCGCGTCGAGGCCGAGGACCTCTCGCTGTCGGTCGACGGAGAGGGCGAGATCGAGGCCGACGCCGGCCGACTGGCGGCGCTGTTGCGAAACGCGTTCACGTTCGCGGCGCACAACGACGCCGACGAGGTGACGGTCTCGCTCCGCGAGGACGGGTTCGCCGTCACCGACGACGGCGACCCGCCCGGCGACGCCACCGCCGAGGAGTTCATGGAGTACGGCGGCGCGGTCCCCGACTCGGAGGCCGGGATGACCCTGCCGAATCTGAAGACGATCGCGCGGGTCCACGGTTGGAACTCGACGATCGACACCGACTACACCGACGGGGTCCGGATCGTGATCTCGGACGCCTCCGTGTCGCAGGCCGCCCCGCAGGCGGCCTGACCCGCGGACGGGGCCGCGGCGAGTCACTCCGTCTCGGATCCGGCGCTTACCGGCGGCGATACGTGCTCGCCCAACTCCGCCATCACTTTCGCCTCCGCGCGGGTCAGGTGTTTCCACCCGGTCGTCGGCGCGATTCCAACGTCGTCGGCGATGTTCTCGATGGTGGTCTCGCGTTTGTGCTGGTAGTAGCCCGACCCGATGGCGGTCGCCAGCACCTCGCGTTGGCGGTCCGTGAGTTCGTCGAGGACGGTCGAGAGCTGGATCTGTTCGGCGCCGTCGACCGCTCCCAGCGACACGTCCCGGACGAGTTCGACGTCGTTGTCGCCCTCTTCCAGCGACGCGATGATCTCGCCGAGGTAGTCGGAGTCTTGGAGGTACAGCGTCCAGCGCTCCCATCCAGCCGTGATCGTCGTTCCGGTACGGAAGTGGATCCCCATGTCGGTCAGCCGCTGAGCGATGCTGTCCCACCGGTCGCTGTCGAACGTGAGCGCGACGAGGACCCGGGGCACGTCGAGCGGCGTGAGTCGATCCACCGCCAGGTCGTGACCGTCGCGGGCATCCAGCTGGCGCTCGTGCTCGTCGGGAACGTCACCGTCGAGATCGTCTTCGGGATCCAGGGGCTCGGCCAACTGCTCGTCGACTCGATCCTCGACCGGAACTACCCGGTCACGCAGGCGGTCATCCTCGTGGTCGCTGGCGTGATGGTGACGACGAATCTGCTCGTCGACCTGACCTACACCGTCATCGACCCGCGAATCGGCTACGGGGGTGAGAGCGCGTGACCGGTCCGAACGACGCCCGCGAGGGCTCCGGGGACGGCTGGACGGCCAGCCCCGATTTCGACGGGCGAACGCGATCGGACGGCGGGACGACCGACTCGGGTGTCGGCTCCGATCCCGAACCGGCGAGCGTGCCCCCGGAGTACCGCGACAACGAGGAGTACGTCGAGGAGCACAAGTCGACGCTCGAACGGCTCAAAGACGGTCTGCTGGCCGACAAGATGGCGCTGTTCGGGGCCGGGGTGGTGTTGGTCTTCGTGTTCGCGGCCGTCTTCGCGCCGATGGCCGCGCCGTACGACCCCGAGGCGACCTACACCTTCATGCAACCGCCGGACAGCCACTCGGAGGGCGACTTCGACGGCGACGGCGCGACCGAGCGTGTCTGGCACCCTCTCGGGACCGACTCGTTCGGCCACGACGTGCTCTCGCGGATCGTCTTCGGCGCGCGTCTCGCTGATGGTGGCGCTCGCCACGGTCGCGGTGGCGTTCTCGATCGGGACGACGATCGGCCTGCTCGCGGGGTTCCACGGCGGGGGGATCGACAGCGTCCTGATGCGGTACGTCGACTTCCAGTGGGCGTTCCCCGAACTGATCCTCGCGGTCGGCATCATCGCCGTGACCGGGGGCCTCGGCGTGCTCAACGTCGTCATCGCGATCGGGATCGCGTACATCGACGACTTCGCGCGGCTGGTCCGGGGGGAAGTCCTCTTGATCCGCGAAGAGGAGTACGTCATGGCCGCCCGGGCGGTGGGGATGGGCGACCGCCGCATCATGGTCCGCGAGATCCTGCCGAACGCGGTCGCGCCCCTCATCTTCCAGGGGACCTTGATGATCCCGCTCGCCATCCTCGCGGAAGCGGGCCTCTCGTTTCTGGGCCTCGGAGTCACGCCCACGACGCCGACGTGGGGGCTGTTGCTGTCGGACGGCCGGCAGTTCATCGATCAGGCGTGGTGGATCAGCGTCATGCCCGGACTGGCGATCATGGTCACCGTCCTCGCGTTCAACATGCTCGGGGACGGACTCCGAGACATCTTCGACGTCAGCGAAGCGGGGGTCGACGACTAATGACGCTGTTGTCGGTCGAAGGCCTCCGGACCCAGTTCCCGACCCAGCGCGGGGTCGTCGAGGCCGTAAACGACGTCGACCTCACGATCGAGTCCGGGGAGATCGTCGGGTTGGTCGGCGAGTCGGGGTCGGGCAAGACCGTCTTCGCAGAGAGCGTCGTCGGAATCGTCGAGGAGCCCGGAGAGATCGTCGGCGGCGACGTGCGACTCCACGGCGAGTCGCTGCTCGACAAGTTCGAGGCCGAACTCCGAGAGATCCGGGGCGGCACCATCTCGATGGTGTTTCAGGACCCGATGAACAGCCTGAACCCGACCCTGACCGTCGGCGAGCAGATCGCCGAGGCGGTACGACTCCACCAGGACGTCGGCGAGTCGGTCCGCCTGCCGGCCGAGGTCAAGCGCAAGATTCTGGGGGTCGCGAAGAACGGCGAGGCGTGGCGACGCGCCATCGAAATGCTGGAAGCGGTCGAGATCCCCGAGCCCGAGAGCCGGGCCGAGGACTTCCCCCACGAGTTCTCAGGCGGGATGCGCCAGCGCGCGATGATCGCGATGGCGCTGGCGAACAACCCGTCGCTGCTGATCGCCGACGAGCCGACCACGGCGCTCGACGTGACCATCCAGGCTCAGATTCTCGACGAGCTCCGGGACCTCAAGGACGCCTTCGACGCGTCGATCCTCATCATCACGCACGACCTCGGCGTGGTCGCGGAGGTCTGCGATCGGGTGAGCGTGATGTACGCCGGCGAGATCGTCGAGCGCGCGCCGGCGGCGGAGCTGTTCGGGAACCCCCGACACCCCTACACGCAGGGGCTCATCGCGAGCACGCCCCGAATCGACGATCCCCGCGACCGACTCGAACCGATCGGGGGGACCGTCCCCGAACTCGTGGACATCCCGTACGCCTGCCACTTCGCGCCGCGGTGTCCGGAAGCCCGGCCGGAGTGTTACGAGATACACCCGGAGTTTCGGCCGGTCGGACGAGTGCTCGCGCCCGCGGACGGTGGCTCCGATCGGGGCCGCGACTCGCGACCGGACCACGAGGCGGCCTGCCTCCGGCGCGGCCCCGAGGAGGACCGACTATGACGGCCCAGACCACCGAAACCAGCGGCGAGTCGAGCACAGAGAGCGACCCCGTCCTATCGGTCTCCGGCCTCAAAAAGTACTTCGACCAGTCCCAGGGCGTCCTCGACAGGCTCGTCGGCCACACCGGAACGGTGAAAGCGGTCGACGGCGTCGACCTGACTCTCCGGGAGGGCGAGACGCTGGCGGTCGTCGGCGAGTCGGGGTGCGGGAAGTCGACGCTGGCCCAGACCGTCCTCAATCTCCACCGACCGACCGCAGGGTCGGTCCGGTACCGCGGCGACGACATCGCGGGGCTCACCGGCCGGGAGATGCGGCCGTATCGGCGCGAGATGCAGGTCGTGTTTCAGGACCCGCTCGCGTCGCTCAACCCCAGACAGACCGTCGGGGAAATTCTGACAGCCCCGCTCGAAGTCCACGACATCGGAGCGAGCGACGACGATCGGCTCGCGCGAGCGAAAGAACTGCTCGAACGCGTCGGTCTCAAGCCCGCCCACGTAGACCGCTATCCGCGCCAGTTCTCGGGCGGGCAACAACAGCGGATCGCGGTCGCGCGGGCGCTGGCGGTCGAACCTGACGTGCTGGTGGCCGACGAGCCCGTCTCGGCGCTCGACGTCTCGGTGCAGGCCCAGATCCTCAATCTGCTCGAAGAACTCCAGGCCGACCTCGGGCTGTCGCTGCTTTTCATCACGCACGACCTGAGCGTAGTCCGTCACATCGCCGACCGAGTGGCGGTGATGTATCTCGGGAAGATCGTAGAGACCGCGCCGGCCGCGACCCTCTTCGAGGACCCCGACCACCCCTACACCGAGTCGCTGCTCTCGGCGGTGCCCCGGATCGACCCGGACGACCGTCCGAACCGCATCATCCTCGAAGGGACGGTCCCGTCGCCGCTCGATCCGCCGTCCGGGTGTCGGTTCCACACGCGCTGTCCGGCGGTGATACCGTCTTCGGACTGGCGGGGCACTCAGGCGCAGTTCCGGGCGGCGTTCACGTTCCGAAATCGGGTGCTCGACGGCGAACTCGACCCGGACGCGGCCCGGACGCGGTTAGAGTCCGAGGACCGGGACCCGACCGAGGAGAACGTGAGCGCGTACCTCGTGGCGCAGGCGCTCCCCGGCGACCCGGCCGACCTGCCGTCGAAACCGGCCGACGCGGTCCGATCGGCCGCCGACGCGCTCGCCGCCGGGGACCACGAGCGGGCCGAGCAGGCCGTGACTGACGCCTTTCGATCGCCGTGCGACCAACAGGTCCCCCGCGACGTCGAGACGGGCGATCGACTCGTCGCGTGTCACCGGTACGACCCCGACGCGCCCGGCGGGACCGAGTGGTAGTCTCGCCGGCGGTCGCGACCGGCGGCCGGGGTCGCCCTCAGTCGAAGATCCGTCCCTTCGAGTCCTCGCTGAACCCATCGCTGGCCGCTTTCGCGGCGTCGTAGACGCGACGGAGCTCCGCGACCGGCTCGTCGTGGTAGTCGACCCGGAGGTCGTGATACGCCTCGGTCCGTGGAGCCGTCACCAGCACGGCGGCCGAGGAGTGGCCCCGCTCGTCGCCGCCGCCGGCCTTTCCGGCCGCGAGAGCGTCGATCAGTCCGGCGACGACGTCCTCGCGGTCGTCGGCCGACTCCTCGTACCCCGAGATCGCGGCGTCGAGGGTCTCCGGGCCGGTCAACATGTTACCCGCCGCCGTGATGCCCTCGTCCTCGCGGACTCGATGACCGAACCAGCCGTCGCAGTTGTCCCCCGAGAAGGCAAAGGCGTTGCCTCGCGCATCGAGCCCGTGGACCTGTCGGTTCTGGCTGTGGTCGTCCGCCGCGAGGAGCCCCTCTACCGCGTGGTCGATCGGCATATCGCCGAGCAGTTCGACGCCGCGCCTGCCGAGTCGGACGTTGACGAAGCTCTGCGTGCTGATGACGCCGTCGCGGCCGACGTGCGGGGCCAGCGCGCCGACCGCGGGGGCGTCGGTGGCGACGCCGACGCCGAAGATCGGGCCGCGGTCTCGCTGTTCGCCGACGCAGATAGAGAAGGTCATACGCGGGGTGCGAGAGCCAGTCACAAATTTGACGACCCGAATATATCCGGGCAACTGTCGATCGCGTTCGGTGAGGGGGGTCGATTTCGCCCACAGGTGAGCAGGGACGCAAGCGGCGCTCGTCGGATTACTCCCCGGCGACGCGGCGTCGAACGCGATGGCGCCGGCTCGTGAGGTGGTAGACCCTCAGAACACGGGCCGGGCGCGATTTGAACACGCGACCGTCTGATTAAGAGTCAGACGCTCTGCCTAACTGAGCTACCGGCCCAACGCATTCACGACTTGCCGCGTCGGACGTAAATACGTTTCCGTTTTCTCGGCCTGTTACCCCTTTCGATTCGAACCGAAACTCCGCGACGGAGACGCTACGAATCGGTACCGGCGGCCCTTTCATTACCAAGAATTGGATCGTAAATAGGTGGCCGATACGTCGCTCGGCCCTATAGTTCGGGACTGTTAAGTGTGGTCCGAGGCTACCGGTCAGTAACATGAGCGCCGGGATCACTATCTCCTCGATGTCCGATTACGCTATTCTGGGGTGTGGGAGCGTCGGACACGCGGTTGCCGAGGAGCTCGTCGAACAGGGCAAAGACGTTCTCATCATCGACCGCGACGAGGACCGCGTCGAAGCCCTGCGCGATCAGGACCTGAACGCTCGCACCGCCGACATCCGCGAGGACGACATCTACGAAACCATCTCGGACAACGAGGTGGTCTTGATCCTCTCGTCGGACGTCGAGGCCAACAAGGCGGCGGTCCGGAACATCCGGGAGAACGACGGCGACCAGTTCGTGGTAGTCCGGGCCAGCGACCCCGTCTCGGAGGACGAGCTCACCGAACTCGGTGCCGACGTGGTCATCAACCCCTCGACGGTGATCGCCGACTCCGCGCTCCGGGCGCTCGAAACCGGCGAGCTCGAGTACAAGGCCGACCAGCTCGCGTCGGTCATCGAAGACGCCGGCGACCGGCTCGCCATCGTCACCCACGACAACCCCGACCCCGATTCGATCGCGAGCGCGGTCGCGCTCCAGGCGATCGCCGACAGCCTCGGCGTCGGCGCCGACATCCTCTACATCGGCGACATCGGCCACCAGGAGAACCGCGCGTTCGTCAACCTGCTCGGCATCGAGTTGCTCTCGTACGACGAGGTCGACGTCGACGAGTACGACACTATCGCGCTCGTCGACCACGCCAAGGCGACCGAGGCCACCTTCGACCGGCCGGTCGACATCTTCATCGACCACTTCGAGCCCGACGAGGCCTACGAGGCGGAGTTCGTCGACATCCGCCCGAGCGTGAGCGCGACCTCCACCATCCTCACGAAGTACGTTCAGGAGTTCGACATCAACGTCTCCGAGGAGGTCGCGACCGCGCTGTTGTACGGCATCCGCGCCGAGACCCTCGACTTCAAACGCGACACCACCCCGGCCGACCTGACCGCCGCCGCCTTCCTCTACCCGTTCGCGAACCACGACACCCTCGAACAGGTCGAGTCGCCGTCGATGTCCCCAGAGACCCTCGACGTGCTCGCGGAGGCCATCACCAACCGCGAGGTCCAGGGGAGCCACCTCGTGAGCAACGCGGGGTTCATCCGCGATCGGGACGCGCTCACGCAGGCGGCCTCCCACCTGCTGAATCTGGAAGGCATCACGACGACGGCCGTCTTCGGGATCGCCGACGACACCATCTACCTCGCGGCCCGGTCGAAAGACATCCGGATGAACATCGGGAAGGTGCTCCAGGACGCGTTCAGCGAGATCGGCGAGGCCGCCGGTCACTCGACGCAGGCCAGCGTCGAGATTCCGCTGGGCATCTTCACCGGCATCGAGACCACCGACGACAACCGCGACACCCTGCTCGGGCTGACCGAGGAGGCGGTCAAGCGAAAGCTGTTCGACGCGATGGGCGTCGAGAGCGGCGAGGGGAGCAACGGGAGCTAGGGCGGGCGAACCCCCGGCGCTCACTCCCCGGATTCGAGTTCGTCGACCAGTTCGCAGACGCCCGCGACCGCCGCCTCCACGAGCGCCTCGCCCTTCTCCTCGGTGGCGACGGTCGGGTCGCCGATGTTGCCCGCAGGCGTGAGTTCGGCCATGTCCGCCGCGGTGAGCGCCCACCCGACCTCGTTGTCCCCGAGCGCGTCGTAGTCGGTCAGGGCCAGCGATTCCTCGGGCGGTTCGACCGCCTCCGCGGCGTCCATGTCGACCAGCTCGGGAAACAGGTCGAGCATGATGCTCGTCTCGAACTCCGAGGCGTGAAAGGAGACGTCGCCGGTCCGGATCTCCTCGGCGACATCCCCAAAGAGGTTGACGAGCGGAACGTGGAACGCTTCGACGTCGCGCTCGGTCCGGAGTTCGCGGACCACGACCTCCAGCTCGGGGTCCTGTGCGAGGTAGTGGCCGTTGAGCAACAGGACGTTCTCGATCCCCCAGTCGGCGGCCGACGCACAGACGTCGAAGACGTACCGCTGGAAGGTCTCGGTCGAGACCGTGAACGTCCCGGGTTTGAACGTGTGGTGGGGGCTGACGCCGTACCAGATCGGCGGCGCCAGCAGTGCGGGACTGCGCTCGGCGATCAGTTCGCCGATGGCCTCGGGCATGAACACGTCGACGCCGAGGGGCATGTGGGTGCCGTGCTGTTCGGTGCTTCCCACCGGCACCAACAGCGTGGTGGTGCGTTCGAGCGCCGTCTCGATCTCGCGCCAGGTCATCTCGGCGACGCGAGTCGTCTCGGGCGCGCCGTCCTCGTCGGCTTCGGGAGTCGGGTCGCTGGTCATACCGGCGCTTCGGAGTGCTCCGACAAAACTGGCACGGCGATCGGTCGGGGCTCCCGACCACCGCCGACTCACAAATACCGCGAGACGAAGGCCCTGTGTTCGGCCGCGCGCTCGTCGCGTTCGGTCGGGGTGGCGTCCTCGTGCCACAGCGGGAGGCAGGCCATCGCGTCGATCCGGCACGCGAGCCGGTAGGCGTCGATCCGCTCCTCGACGGCCGCGTCGAAGGCCCACCCGTCGCGACGGTCGGCGTAGGCCCGCCGGAAGGCCGCCCGGAGCGCCGCGGTCCGGCGCTCGCCGTCGTCTTCGGGCCTCAGCAAGTGCGATTCCGCCGTCGCGAGGTTGTAGGCCGGATCGCCCGACAGGAGGTTCGCCCAGTCGAGCACCGCCCGGGTCGCGCCCGTCTCGGGATCGACGAGCAGGTTCCCGTAGCGGTAGTCCCAGTGGCAGTAGGTCGGCGCCTCGGGCGCCGGGAGCCCGGAGATTAGCTCACGGACGCGCTCGCGGAGGTCGGGGACGAGGTCCGCAAACCGCCCGGGCTCGTCGGCCCGGTCGGGGTACCACCCGCCGTCGGCGATGCCGTCGAGGGCCTCCTCGCAGTCGTCGACCAGCCACTCGCGGAAGTCGGCGTATCGCGGGTGGGCGTCGGCGTCGAGGACGGCGAGTTCGCCGTCCCGGACGCCGACCCGGCCGACCGCCGGCAGGGGGCCGAGGTCGTGGAGTTCGGCGAGATTCCGGCCCGCCTCGCGGACGACTCGCTCGCGGGCGCCGGCCGAGAGCTCTCCCGGTCGCCCTTCGAAGTTGTCGCCGCCGACGTGGTCTGCGAGGTAAAACGGCGCCGGATACTCCCCGTGGCGGTCGCGGTAGCCGACAACCGACGAAACCGGAATCTCGGTCGTCCGCCCGATCAGTTCGAGCAGTCGGGGCTCCGACCGGGCGATCTCCGGCGGGACGAAATCGGCGGTCGTCGCCTTCAGGACGACGAGGCGGGACCCGTCGGGCGATCTGACTCCGAGGGTCGCGACGAAATCGGTTCCGTGGTCGCTCCGGTCGACGGACTCGACGGTCCAGTCGGGCTCGATCGCCCGTACCATGCCTCCCACCGCGGCGTCCGACACGTCACCGTCGACGGGTGACTGGCTCGTCATGGGCGCTCTACTCGGCCGGCCGACAGAAACGTTGGGGTGGCTTGCGAACTGGTCCCACGGTCGAGCGGACTCCGCTCCGGGCGGGCTCAGACCGCCGCCTCTTGCTCGTCGGCCTCGGGGCGCTGGAGTCGCTCGATGATGTCGTTGATCAGCACCACGTCGCCGACCGCCCGTACCCACCGGTAGGGTATCATCACGCCGTTTCGGCGTCCGACGACGTCCGAGAACAGTTCGCGGTTGAGTTCGCCCACGGCGAGTCCGGTCACGGTGTTGCCGTTCACGTCCAGACGGACGTCTTCGATCTCCCCGACGAAGACGCCGTTGTTGGAGTACACCTCCCGACCGACCAGCGTGGTTATCTCCTGCGGTGTTCCGTCCATGTAGAGACGGATTGTGTGGGTGGGTCTTAACTTTTGGTAGACGGCGGGGCGGACTCGTCGCCGAATCAGGCGGTCGGCAGGTCGTCCAGCGCGGTCCCGAGGGCGTCGAGCCCGGCCCGGACGGCCGCGGGCTCGCCCGCCACGCTGAGTCTAAACCGTTCGTCGACGTCGAAGAACCGCCCCGGGACCACCAGCACCCCCCGATCCCACGCGGCGTCGACGACGGCGTCGCCGTCGGCCGCCGCGTGTTCGAGGAAGGCGTACGAACAGCCGGGTTCGACGGTTCCCGAGAGATCCTCGCGCGCGTCGAGGAACTCGACCAGCGCCTCGCGGTTGGTCCGGACGCGCTCGCGTGCGTCGGCGGCCAGTTCGTCGGCGCTCGCCAGCGCCCGCCGGGCCAACTGCCGACTCGGCTCCGCGACGGCGTGGACGTGGCGGCTCGCCGACCGGGCCGCCTCGACGAACTGCCTGTCGGCGACGAGCCACCCGATCCGCAGTCCACCGAAGCCGAGGAACTTGGTCAGCGAGTTCGTGACGACCGTGTTCGGCAGGCCGACCGCCGAGGGGCCGCCGAACGGGCCCTCGCCCGCACGGTCGTCGAACGGGGCGTACACCTCGTCGACCAACAGGGAGACGCCCTCGTCTTCGACGGCCCCCGCGACGTCGGCCAGCGTCTGGCGGTCGGCCCGTCGCCCGCTGGGGTTGTGGCGGTTGGTGGCGACGACCAGCGCGGTGTTCTCGCGGACCGCCGCCCCGACGCGCTCGGCGTCGAGCGGGTAGCCCGCCTCGGCGGGCCGGCGGAACCGATCGACGGTCGCGCCGAACCCCCGTGGCGTCGCGAGCAGGGGCTCGTAGCCGGGTTTCTCGACCAGTACGCGGTGGGCCGACGCGTCCGCCTCCTCGTCGGGCGTCTCGTCGTCGGCGGCGATCCGGAGCGCGGCCGAGGACGCGAGCGCGTTCGCCTGGGTCGCGCCCGCCGTCACGAGCACGTTCTCGGGCTCGACGCCGTACTCGTCGGCCAGCTGGGCTTCGAGACTGCGGTCCGCGGGCGGATCGGGGCGTTCGGTCAGGTCCGCCGGAATCACCGCCGACCGGTCGTCGGGCGTCCGCCGGAGGTCGCTGGAGCCGAGGTCGTGGTCGGCCGCCTCCGGGCGGCCGGCGATCCACTCGATGTACTCGATGTCGGGAAGCACGTCCCGGCTTCGAGGCTCGGGCAGTTCAACGTTCGGGACCGCGCTCGGCGCCGCCGACCGGTGAGATACATTCACGAACGAACCCCTCATAGTAGTCTTTTCCACCCTCGGGGATCGACCTCGACTCGATGGACGCTCAGACTGAAGGCTACGCCGCCGCGGTCAGTTCCGAAACGGAGACGTACCTCGATCGGGTCGCCGACTGCGCGGGTCGGTTGCCGGGCGCGATCAACGCGTACGGGGTCGACGACGACGCGTTCGCGACTGCGGTCGACGACATCGCGGCCGCGGAGTCCGACTGCGACGACGCGCTCCGGGAACTCCGGAGGCTCCTCTCCGAGCGGTCCCGGCCGAACTACACCGACGTCTACCTCCGGGCCGACGACGTCGCGCGCCTCTACGCCGCGGTCGACGAGATCCCGAACGCCGTCGAGCGCTTCGCGCGCGAACTCCGGGCGATCGCGCCTTCCCTCGGCGGCGCGCGGGCGATCGTCGAGGAGATGGCGTCGCTGGCCGTCGAGGCGACGGAGGCACTGGCGGCCGCGACCGGCGAGTACGTCGAGAGCCTGCTCGTCGAAGGCGGGACCGCGAGCGTCGGACCCGCCGTCGAGGAGATCCGCGCGCTCGAGAGCGCGGCCGACCGACTCAAGTACGAGGGACTCGCCGCGGCGTTCGACGAGGCGGCGACCCCAGACGCGCTGGTCGTCCGGGAACTCGTGGTCGGCCTCGACGCGGCGATCGACGCGGTCGAAGACGCCGCCGATCAACTGCTCGTGTTGCGAAGCGGCAAGCCCTGATTCGGGCCGACCCGTGGGGTCGGACGGTCGCCCGCCGGGACCGTAGAACTAAGTCGGACCGCTCGGAAGCGCCGAGTACAATGGCCGACGGCGACGACGAGGAGCTCGCGGACGTACGAGAGCGCAAGAAGCGCGCGCTGGTCGAAGAGCACGGACTCGGGACGCCGCCCTCGCCCGTCTACGTCGACGGCTCGCAGAACTTCGAGCAGACGGTCGCGGCCCACGACGTCGTGTTGGTCCACTACTACGCCGGTCGGGGCGCGGGCCAGCGCGTCCACCCGATCGTGGAGTCGGTCGCCCGCGAGACGTTCGCGGCGGTGGCGAAGGTCAACGTCGTCCACCACCAGAAGCTCGCGCTCGAACGGGGCGTCGAGGGGACCCCGACCTTCGACGTGTTCGCGGGCGGCGAGCGCGTCCAGCGCGTCGAAGGCGCTCCCGACAAGGCCGAACTGATCGAGATGGTCGGCGAGTACACCGACTGAGCTCCGGCCCGTGGGTGGGGGCCGCACACCGCAACATCTTTTAGGCCGGCCTAATCTAAATTAGGGTAGCCTAAACCATGGCCGAACCACTCGACCGACTCCGCGAACAGATCGACGACCGAGCCGACGAGGACGGGGAGTTCTACGTCGCGTGTGCCGACACCGATCGGCGGCCGACGCCGCTCGCCGGCCGGCGATTTCCCTCGGAGTCGGCCGCTCGCGAGGCCGCCGACCGGGCCGCGACGTATCGCGCGCTCCTCCGGGAGTCCGACCCCGCGCTCCCCGAGTACCGGCTCGCGGTGTACGAGACCCCGCGGGACGCCCCCACGATGGTCTCGACCCGCGAACCCGCCGCCGGGCGCCGGTCGAACGGCCTGCCCCGGAGCTCCCGATCGGTCACGCTCTCGGGCGAGCGCGAGCGCGAGTGGCTCCGGATGGACAACGCCCCGCTGGTCCACGTCCGTCACGACGGCGAACCGCTCGACGACGACGCGGTCGCGCGCCAGCTCGACGCCAAGCTATGACCGTCGAACTCCGCACCCACGCCGCGCGCGACCGGGCGGCCGCCGAGTCCGACCGGATCGAGCGGAAGGTCGCGGCCTTCGAGTCGTTCGAGCGCCGGGTCCGAGACGTCTCGGCCGAGGCGGCCGGGCGCGCCGGATCGTCGGCGCCGGCCGGACCGTCGACCGGGGGCGCGCTCGCGGTCGGGACGCCGACGGACGGCGCCGCGACCGACCCCGTCCGCGAGGCGTTCGAGGAGACGGTGTTGGCTCTCGCCGACGCCGACGCCACCGCGGAGGCGATGGCCGACGAGCTCTCACCGGACCTCGCGGCGGCCCTCTCGCCGGCCGGCGCCGGCTTCGCGCCCGGGCTCAAGACCCGGCTCCTCGAACGGGTCGGCGAGCGACAGTCCGAGTGTCGACTGCTCGCCGACGCGGTCGCGGCCGAGCGCGATCGGCTCGGGGCGCTCGGCGACGACCTCGACGACGTGACGGCGTGGCTCGCCGAGGCCGACGAGACTTCGCTCCTCGAACTCGGCTTCGAGGAGCTCCGGGCCCGCCACGATCAGCTCGCGGCCCATCGGGAGACCTGCGACGAGCTCGCCCGCGAGCGCCAGCGGTCGCTCGACGACATCCGGTACGGCGGCGCGATCGGGATCCGCGAGCGCGAGGTACTCGATCTCCTGTACGCCGACTTCCCGGTCGACCATCCGGTGTTGGCCGACATCGCCGCCCTCGACTCGCTGCTCGACGACTGTCAGCGCGCGGTCCGGCGCCACCTCTGTGCGCGGGTCTGAGCCCTCGCTTTCCTGTCGTGTCACCGTCGGTGTCGATGCGGAAACCGAAACCGCTTACCCGCTGGTGTGTCGGGTTCGGTGCGATGGCCGACCGCCTCGAAACCCTCCACCGCCGAATCGACGCCCTGACCGACCCCGACGGCGAGTACGCCGTCGTCTGCCCGCTGTCGGGCAAGCGACCCGTGCCGGTCCGGGACGCGTCGTTCGGGACCCCGGACGACGCCGAGGCCGCCGCCGACCTCGTGATCGACTACCGCGAACTGCTCCGGTCGGTCGACCCGCATCTGGAGCACGTTCCGATCGTGGCGGGCGAGGTCGGCGCCGACCCGCTGGCGCTGGCCGACTCCGATCGGGGTTCGGCTCGGTCGCGCACCGTCGTCCTGTCGGGCGAGGGCGACGGCGAGTGGCTCACCGTCGACGGCGCGCCGGTGGTCGAGGTCCGGCGGGACGGCGAACCGCTCGACGACGCCAGCGTCTCGCGCCAGCTCCGGTCGGGGCTCTAGAGCCGATCGGAGTCGCGGATCTCCCGGCGTAGCTCCGGGATCAGATCGAGCGCCGGGTCGGTGTCGCCGAGGACGAACAGCGCGTGGTACCGGACGAACGACTGAACCGGGGCGACGACGATCGCCATCACGGCCCCCATCGCGAGCAAAAACGCCGAGACGACCGCGACGACGACCGCGAGCGCGACCGGGTTCGACGCCAGAACCGCGAGATCGAGCGCGGGCCGGACGAACCACGCGACGAGCGCGACCGGCGCCAGCAGGATCGCGCCCACCGCGCTCCCGACGACCGACGCGACGATCCCCGCCCCGATCCCGAGGACGATCCGGACCGCGGCGTAGACGCCGTACTGCTTCCACTCGCCGGTCAACGTCGACCAGAACCGCCGCCACCCCGCGAGCACGCCGTCGTTCCGGTGGATCATCACCGGGACGACGAAGTGGGTGGTGAACACGTCGATCGCGGCGGCGGCCGCGCCCAGCGCCACGACGAACGGAATCGACAGCGCGAGCAGGCCGAGCGACACCCGCGGCTCGCCCCCGACCGCCGACAGCACGGCCAGAACGAGGCCGACGAACGGCACCACCGCGAGCATCCCGAGGACGATCCGGAAGCCGAACAGCCGGAGCCCCCGGCCCAAGTGGCGGCCGACGTACTCCCGAATCCGGACCCGGCGGCGCCGAAGCGACTCCACGAAGACGAACTCCATCACCGAGCCGACGAACGCGTACAGCGCCGCGAAGACGAGACTGATCGCAAGGATCGCGAGCGCCGCCGTCAGGATCGTCTCCGAGGAGTACGGCACCTGGAGGCCCGCGCCGAGCTGGCCCGGCGCGGTCACCGTCGTCCCGCCCGACGAGCCGCTGGCGGTCGCCGACGGCCCGGAGCCGGCGCCGGCGATGAAAAACGCCACGAACGCGAGCGCGAGCCACTGGCGGGCGTCGACCGGGAGAAACAACGCCTTCGTCGCGTCGAGCGCGTCGTCGACCGCCTCGACCGCGTGCCACGTCATGGGACGGGGTACGAAGCCGACCGAGAAAACTGTCGGGGTTGACAGGTGGATTCGGGCTCAGACGCCGCCGATTTCGCCGAGCCCGCTGTCGATGAGTTGGATGAGCACCGCCGCGATGCCCGTCCGCGACGACCAGATCGCCGTCTCCTCGTCGAGTTCCAGATCGTCGCGCTCGTCGCGGACGCTCAAAAGCACCGTCGCGCCGTCGACGACCACCACCCGATCGACCGGCCCGTCGTCGTGGGGGTGGTCGGCCGGGAAGTGGTAGACCGAGACGTCGGTGTCTCCGAACCGGTCTTCGAGGGCGTCGGCGCCGACCGCGTTCACCGCCACGCCGTCGGCCGCCCGCTCGACGAGCAGGTCGGCGACGGCGTCCTCGAGCGGGCCGGCGTCGGCGCCGACCGCGAACAGGATCCGGTCCTCGGCGTCGTCGAGCAGTTGGGCGATCCGGCCGTTGATGCTCGCCCGGCCGTGGACCGTCCAGATGTCCTCGCGGCGCTCGCCGGTGTCCCCGCGCTCCTGGCGGGCGGTTTCGAGGTAGTCGAACGCCTGCTCTTGGGTGCGCTCGAACTCGCCGCGGAGGTGGGCGCGCGCGGCGTCGAGGCTCACCGGCCGGTACTGGATCGGCTTGGACTGTTGGACCTCGACGAGCCCCCGGTCCTGGAGGGACTCGGCGGCGCCGTACACCTGCGACCGGGGCACGTCGGTGACCCGGTGGACGTCACGGGCGGTCCCGGTGCCGAGCCGCTGGAGCGCCGCGAACACCTTCGCCTCGTAGTTCGACAGCCCCAGCCGTTCGAGGGCCTCGATGGCGTCTGCTTCCTCCATCAGTCGTCGTCGACACCCCCGTTGGCGACCGCCGCGGTCGGGCCCGACGATTCGGAGAGGTCAGGCCCGAGGTAGCGCGCCCACAGCGTCAGCAGGCTCGGCAGTACGAAGACGCTGGCGAGGAACGCGTAGATGATGGTGAGCCCGGTGATGATGCCGAACTGCTGGAGCGCGGGCAGGATGGCGAAGTACAGCACGCCGAACCCGCCGACCGTGGTCGCCGCGCTCCCCAGCAGCGCGCCGCCGGTGCCGGTGACGCTCTTGTGCAGCGCCGCGTCGACCGATCCCCGGCGCTCGAGTTCGACGTTGAACCGCTCGCTGAGGTGGATGCTGTAGGCGACGCCCAGCCCGACCGTGAGGCTGGTGATCATCCCCGTCAGGACGTTGAACGGCATCCCGAGCAGGTACATCGACCCGAGGATCCACGAGACGCTGAACGCGACCGGGAGCAGGGTGACCGCCCCGAGCACGGCGCTCCCGTGGGCCAGCCGGTAGGCGATCATCAGGAACGCGAACACCGCGACCAGCGTGATGAGCAGGCTCTCGATCACCGTATCGAGGAGCTCTTGCTGGACGATTTCGAACGTGATCGGCTGGCCGGTGGCGGTCGCGGTCAGGCCGTCGCCGTCGATCTCCTCGGCCACGGCCCGCATCTGGTCGGTGACGTCGGCCGACGACGCCCCGCCTTTCACGGAGACGACCATCCGGACCGCGCGGTACTCGCCGTCCTCGCGGTGGATCACGCCTTCCGCCTCGTCGGGCGCGACCGCGAACAGTTCGTCGAAGACGCCCTCGACGTTCCTGTCTGGCACGCCGTCGCCGTCGGTGTCGGCGGCCGCGAGCGTCGCGTTGAACGTCTCGTTCCGGGCGGCGACGCTGTCGATCACCGACGCCGGACTCCGGATCCGGGCCTCGTCGTTCGAGAGGACGACCGCGACGTCGGTCTCGGCCGCCCGGTCGTTGGCCCGCTGGAGTCGATCGAGCGCCTGTGGCGTCGCCACGTCGCCCTCGACCAGAATCTGGGCCTCGGAGTCCTCGCGGATGAAGTTCTCGTTGACGTATTCGAGGTTGGCCTTCGCGGTGTACTCGCCCGGCCGGAACGGCTCGGGGAGGTTGTCCATCCAGCCGGGCGGGTCCTCGGCGAGGAAGTCCTCCTGGCTGAAGCTGGTGTCGACCTGCGTCGCGCCGTACGCGCCGCCGGCCGAGAGCACGAGCGTGATCGCGAGCACGACGATCGGAGCCTTGCGCGCGGCGACCGCCCCGCCCGAGAGGAGCGAGCCGAGCGCGCCGCCGCCGGTGCCGAACGCCCGCTTGCGCCGGTCGAACCCGCGCGATTCGAGGAAGCCGTCGATCTCGACCTTGAGCGCGGGCACGAGCCCGCCGAAGATGATCATCGCGGCGACGATGCCGACCGAACTCACCACGCCGAAGTCCTGGATCGGCGGGAGCGGGCTCACGAGGTTCGACAGGAAGCCGATGACCGTGGTGGCGGTCACCCACACGAGCGCGACGCCGACGCTGGCGAGCGCGACCCGCATCGACCCGCGAACGCCGCCGTCGACGTCCGTGTCACCGAGGCTCCCCTGCTCGGCGCGCTCCTCGCGGTGGCGCATGAAGACGTGGATCGCGTAGTCGATCGACAGCCCGATGAGCAACACCGGGACCGCGATGAAGATCTGGTTGAACGTGATCTCCATCCAGCCCATGAAGCCGAACGTCCAGACCAGCACCACCAGGATGCCGAACACCCCGAGCGCGATGTCGAGGAGATCGCGGTACGCGACCAGCAGGGTCAGGACCACGAACAGCAGGGCCATCGGACCGACGATCGCGATGCTGTCGGCCATCGACTGGTCGGTCTCCTCGCTGATGATGCCCGACCCGAACACGAGCACGTCGTAGTCGGTCGAGGACGCGACGATCTGCTCGATGGCGTTCTGGGAGTCGACGATGCGGTCGCTCGCCATTCCCTGAACCGTCTGGCTCTCCTGGCTCTGGAACACCAACAGCATCGTGGCGTTGGCCTCGCCGCTGTCGGGGTCGTAGGAGGTCGGCATGAACGAGAACGCCTGTCCGCCCGAGCCGTCGTCGCTCTCGGTCAGCACCGCCGAGACCGACTCGTCGATCTCCGAGTCGTTCATCGACCGGAGCTGTTCGAGCTGTTCGTCGAGGGTCGGCTGGGAACCGTTCTGGAGCTGTTCGCGCTGGTCGGCCAGCCGCTCGCCCCGGTCGCCGAGTTCGGCGAACTCCTCGCGGAGGACGCCGGGCAGGCCCCGTTCGTACACCTGCTCGAAGCCGTCTTCGACGGCGCCGGCGCGTTCGCGGTACGTCGATTCGTCGATCTCGTCGCGCTGATAGGTGGCGTTGAGCTGATCGAGCTGGGTCTGGAGGGTCCGGACCTGCGCGATCTGGCGGTCGAAGCGCGCCGACTGGGTGTCGGTCAGCGTCTCGTCAGCCCGACCGCGGATCGCGGCCAACTGCTCGTCGAGTCGGGCCGCACGCTGGCGGTACGTCGAGTCGTTCAGTTCGCCCTGCGCCCGCGAGCGGTTCAGCCGGTCGTACTCGCGCTGGACCTCGCGGGTCTCGTTGAGCAGATTCCCGAGGCTCTCGACGGTGGCGTTGAGCCGGGCCTGCTCGCGCTGAATCTCGGCTCCCTCGCGCCTGATCTCGGCCGCCCGCTCGCGCTGGATCGCGACCGTCGCGACGATGTTCGCGACGCCGGTCGTCCGGGTCCCGTTCGCCAGCGTCCGGTTGACCGTCCGGTTGGCCCGGAGCGACTGTTGGAGTTCGAGCGATTCGGTCAGCGCGTCCTTCGAGAGGACGTCGTCCCCGCGGAGGATGAGCTGGACCGTCGTGGTGTTGTCCTGCCCCGACGAGAAGTTCGCGTCGATGTACTCGAGCTTCTCGGCGGCGGTGCTGTCGCTCTGGAACTGATCGAGCGACGAGGACTGTTCGACCATCGGCGCGCCCGTCCCGACGAGCACCGTCGCGACGAGCAACACCGCGATGACCGCGCGGCTGTGCTCGGTGACCGCCGAGAAGAGGTCACGTCCGTTCAAAGCGTCTCCCTCCGTATCGCTGTTTGTAGGATCATACTATCAGTGATGTTGTTAGTAGCATACTAACAGCACGACCATAAATCACGCGGATCGGGACCGTCGGCCCGACCCGACGTTTCGACCCGTCAAAAGCCCGTTAGATCGCACGTCGGATCTTTCATCAGATCTTTGAAGCTCGAGCGTCCTACACGCCGGTGATGAACACCCTCGAGATCGGAGCCCGACTGATCGCGGGCGTGGGTCTCATCCTGGCGAACGGCTTTTTCGTCGCGATCGAGTTCGCCCTGACCCGCGCCCGGCAGTTCACCGAAGCCGAGTTCGTCGATCAGACCCCCGCGCTGGAGCGCGCCTGGGAGATGACCCAGAACCTCGAAATATATCTGACGACGTGTCAGGTTGGTATCACGGCGTCGAGCATCGCGGTCGGCATCGTCGCCGAGCCCGCGCTGGCGGCTATCTTCGAGCCGCTGTTCGAAAACACCGTTCTGGCCACCGTCGGGTCCGGCGCGATACTCGCGTTCCTCCTCATCAACCTCGTCCACCTGACCCACGGCGAGCAGACCCCGACGTACCTCGGCGTCGAGCGCTCCCGGCTGGTGTGTCGGTACGGCGCGACCCCGCTGTACTGGTTCAACCGTCTCATCTCGCCGCTCATCACCCTCGGCGACGGGGTCGCGAAGTGGACGCTCCGGCTGTTCGGCATCGAGATGACCGGCGCGTGGCTCGAGACCGAGACGGACGCGATCGAGTCGCGGGCCGACCTCCGCAACCGGCTCGGATCGGTGCTCGAACGCGGCGACCTCCCCGCCGAGCGCCGCGACGAGGTGATGAACGCGCTCCGAATCGGCGAGCAGTCGGTCCGGGAGGTGATGGTCCGGCCCGAGGAGATCGTCGCGCTCTCGACCGCGGACGACTCCGCGGAGAACTTCCGGCGGCTCGAAGAGCATCCCCACACCCGGTACCCGCTCGTCGGTGAGGCGGTGACCGACTTTCTGGGTGTCGTCTACTCGCCGGTGTTGCTCAGGCACCGCGACGAACTCGCGACCGGCGAGATCGACTTCGCCGAACTGGCGGCCCCGCCGATGACGCTCTCGCCCGACGCGGACGTCAGCGACGCCATCGACCAGTTCCAGACCGAGAGTCAGGAGCTGGCGCTCGTGATCGAGGACGGCGAGGTGGTCGGGCTGGTCACCGTGACCGACCTGCTGGAGTCGGTGACCGGCGATATCGAGGACCCGATCGACCAAGAACAGTTCGACGCGGCCGAGCGCTGAGTCGGCACCCGCTCGGGTGGTCCGGCACCCGCCGACCGCGAGCTACCCCTCGATCGTTCCCGACGAGAGCTCCGCCAGCGTCCCCTCGACGGTGTACTCGGGGGTCTCGATCCGGATCGGCGAGTCGGCGGCCACGTCGTAGAACCCGAGGTGGAGCTCGTAGCTGCCGTCGGGCGCGATGTCGGTCGACTCCATCTGGCCGGTCGGGTCGTGGTGGCCCCACGCGACGCCGCCCGCCGCCGCGGGCGAGACCTCGCCGGCGACGACCCAGCGGTCGGGCATCCGCGTCGTGTCGCTGCCCGCCATGGGGTAGTCGCGGTCGTTCCACTCCCGGAACCCCTCGTCGATGACGTAGACGTTCTCGTAGCCGTCCTCGATGAGCTGGGCCGCCCGCATCGACGAGAGGTGGTGGGGACACCCGCAGTAACAGACGATGCGGTCGTCGGTCGGCCAGTCGCCGACCGGGTCGTCCTCGCTTCGACGACTCTCGGCCGCGGGGCTCAGGACCGCCCCGTAGACGTGGGCGTTCCCGTAGGCGGTCTCGCTCCGGGCGTCGGCGAACCGCGCGTTCCCGGTGGCGTACCAGTAGTAGGTGTCTTCGATCGGCGCGAGCGGCACCGCGGTGCCCTCGACGTCGGTGGTCTCGTAGGCGTCGGTGTCGATCGACCGCTCGTCGGGCGTCGAGTCGAACGCCGGCGGGTAGCCGTCGTCGGGGTCGTCGTCCGACGGGAGGTCGTCGCCGTGCTTCGGTCCGCTCGGACTGTCGGCGCCGCTCAGACACCCCGCAATCGAAGACAGGGTGGCCGCGCTGGCCGCGAGAAACGTGCGACGGTGCATCTGTAACCGGAGGTTGGGCACCCCGAGCCATTAACGTTCCCGACTCCGCGGCCCCGGTCCGAGCCATCGCCGCCGGCTACTCTGCGTCGACGGCGGCGTCGAACAGGTCCCGAAACCGCGCCTCCGTCTCGTCGGTGATCGCCTGCCGGACCACGAAGTACGCGCCACAGGCGTCCCGATCGCGGACGATCGGCACGACGGAGTCGAGCAGGCGGTACACCGCGTCCTCGCGCCCGTACATCAACAGGACGTTGAGGCTGTCGAACACCACCCAGCCGCCCCGCGAGACGTATTCGAGCGCCCGCGACAGCCGCATGCTGATGCCGGTGAGGTCGCTCGGTCCGACCGGGTCGGTCGTCCAGAGCCGACCGTCGTACTCGGAGGGCGACCCGGTGATCGGGATCACGCCGACCGCGTTCGGATCCCGGCCCCGCCGCTCGACCAGCGACTCGATCTTCCGGGGCGAGGCGGTCGCCGACACCACCAGCAGGTTCTCGAACGCGCCGTCCGGGAGCGTCGCGAGCGGCGGCTCCATCGAGGGGCTCGCGACCAGCGCCTGCTCGCCCGGGTCGAGCGAGAACCGCCCGGAGTCACTCCTCGGCACGCTCGAATCCCCCCGTCGGCTCGTCGGGCGCCGACGCGCCGAGGTCGTCCGAGACGTCGGCCACTCGCCCGGCGTCGTCGAACCGGACGAACGGTCGGGCGAACGTCCACGTCGCGGCCGCGAGCGAGAGCGCTCCGGCGAGGTCCAGCGCGGCCGAGACCACGCCGAACTCGAAGACGCTGAACGCGACGTGCGAGGCGGTGGTCGCGACGAGCGCGGCGGTCAGAAGTGCCAGTCCGCCGGTGTGGGCCACGTAGCGCCCGTAGGCCACCAGCGGGTACGCGAGAAGCAGGCTCGCGATCACCAGCGCGGCCGTCTGGGCGGCGACCCCGACCGTCACGAGGTCGCTCACAGTTTCCTCCGTCCGGTGAGCAACACGAGCAGGCGTGCGGCCGCGACCAGCACGCCGCCCGTCGCGACGGTGGACGTGACGAGGACGTACGCCGGCGAAACGGACGCGTCGAGCGCCCAGATCAGGTCCAGTCCGACGGCCGCGACCACGACCACCGGAATCGGCCTGAGCACCTCGCCGAACGGGGCGCCGCGAAAGCCCCGTGCCGCCACCAGCGAGAGCGGGAACGACGCCGCGAGGACGAGCACCGTCGCCACCGACAGGAGGTGTTCGATCGCCATTCGTGCGTGGGTTTCCGGTACGGTCCCAAATAACCCGGGGAAGGCGCGTACGGCCCCGCCGGTCGCGCTTCCGGGACCCTCACGTTCAACTGTCGGCACCCCGAACCCGCCGCCATGAGCCCCGACGCCCGACGCTACTTCGCCGCGCGCGAGACGGTCGGCCCCTCGCTCGCGCCCGACGGTCGGCTGGCGTTTCTCGCCGACACCACCGGAACCGCACAGGTCTGGACGCTCGACGAGCCCGGAGAGTGGCCCGCCAGCGCACCGTCTACGACGAGCGCGTCTCGTTCGCCGCGTGGTCGCCCGGCGGCGACGCCCTCGCGTTCGGGAAGGACGCGGGCGCCGACGAGCACGACCAGCTGTTCGTGCTCGACCCCGCCGACGAGTCGGTCGAGCGGCTGACCGACCGCCCCGACGCCATCCACCTGTGGGGCGCCTGGAGCCCCGACGGCGACCGACTCGCCTTCGCGGCCAACCGCCGGGCGGGCTCGCGCTTCGACGTGTACGCGATGGAGCCCGACGCCGACGAGCCGACGCTCGTCCGGGAGGCCGACGAGTCGGGGATCCGGTCGGTCGAGGGGTGGAGCCCGTCCGGAGACCGCCTGCTGGTGAGCCGGGCCCGCGCCAGTTCCGACGGCGACCTCTACGCGGTCGCGGTCGACTCCGGGGAGCGTCGCCACCTCACGCCCCACGACGGGCGGGTCCGGTACCACCAGCCGACGTTCGGGCCCGACGGCGACGCGGTCTACTGCCTGAGCGACGCGAACGCCGACACCCGAGAGCTGGTCCGGATCGACCTCGAAACGCAGGCGACCGAGACCGTGGTCTCGGGCGGCGAGTGGAGCCTCGACGGCTTCGCGCTCGACGCCGGCTCGGGCCGGCTCGCGGCGTCCCGGAACGTCGACGGCTACGGGGAGCTTCGGGTGGGCGAGCTGACCGGCCCGACCGACGCCGACCTCGAAGCGGTCGACGTTCCCGACGGCGTGGTCCACGAAGTCGCGATGGGACCGGCCGGCGACCGCGTCGCCGCAACCGTCTCGGCGCCGGCGCTGAACCACTCGGTGTTCGTGGTCGACGCGACGGCCACCGACGCCGATGGCGACGCGCCGCCGGTCGAGCGCTGGACTCGGCCGTCGCCGGGCGGCGTGTCGCTCGATCGCTACCAGTCGCCGGAACTGCTCCGATACGAGACGTTCGACGGCCGCGAGATCCCCGCGTACTTCACGCTCCCCGAGGGCGACCCCGACGGCGCGCGCGGCGCGCCGGTCGTCGTCGACATCCACGGTGGCCCCCACCACCAGCGTCGGCCGTGGTTCCGGCCGATCCGCCAGTACCTCCTCGACTCGGGGTACGCCGTCTTCGAGCCCAACGTCCGGGGGTCGTCGGGGTACGGCGCCGAGTACGCCGCGCTCGACGACGTCGAAAACCGGATGGACTCGGTGCGCGACGTCGCCGAGGCCGTTGGGTGGCTCCGGGACCATCCGGAGATCGACGGCGAGCGGATCGTCGCGTACGGACGGTCGTACGGCGGGTTCATGGTGCTTTCGGCGATCACCGAGTACCCCGACCTCTGGGCGGCCGCGGTCGACTTCGTCGGGATCGCCGACTGGGAGACCTTCCTCGAAAACACCGGCGACTGGCGCCGCTCGCACCGCGAGGCCGAGTACGGCTCGCTCGAGGACGACCGCGAGTTCCTCCGGTCGATCAGCCCGATCCACTCGGTCGAGGCGATCGAGTGTCCGCTTTTCGTCCAGCACGGCGAGAACGACCCCCGCGTCCCCGTCGGCGAGGCCCGCCAGATCGCCGCGGAGGTGCGCGAGCAGGGCGTCCCGGTCGAGACGCTGCTCTTCGACGACGAGGGCCACCACACCACGAAGCTCCAGAACCGCGTCGAACTGTTCGAGCGCATCGGGGCGTTTCTCGACGAGCACGTCGCGTAACCGGGGGCTCACTCGGCGACGACGAGCCAGTGGTCGTCGTCCCGGCGCTCCAGAACCGCCGGCTCGCCCATTCGGACGACGTACCCCGTGACGGTGCGTTCGATCTCGTGGTCGGCCCGCACGCCCACGAGGTTCCCGAGGAGCCGGGCCGACGGCGGCTTTTGGGCCGCGCCGCAGTCGTAGATCGTGAGGAGGTCGGTCTCGCGCTCGTCGTACACCACGATGTAGGCGTGTCGGGGGAGCCGCCACCCGTCCTCGCCGACCGGCACCAGCGTGTTCACGCCGGTAGTAGTTTCGCCGCGCGTAAAAACCCACAACCGGCCCGCCGGGCCGCTTCGGACCTCACTCGGCGTTCGCTTCGAGCGACTCCGAGCCCTCGCCGTCGTTCATCATCTCGGCGTCCTCTCGGACTCCCCGGACGTCGTCGAAAAGCTCCTGATGGTGGGCCGCGATGTCGGTCGTCGTCAAGATCCCTTTCAGTTCGTCGCCGTCGGTCACCGGGAGGTGTTTGGTCGCGTTGTCCTTCATCAGCGCGACCGCCTGTCCGACACTCGCGTCGGGATCGACCGTCACGACGGGGTGGCTCACGACGTTCTCCAGCGGTATCTTTTCGAACGGTTGGCTGGACGCGACGCCGGCGTACAGGACGTCGGACTTGGTGGCGATCCCGACGGGCTTGCCCTCCTGAGTCACGATGACGCTACCGACGCTGTGGCGGAGCATCCGGGCGGCCGCCTGCTGGATCGTGGCGTCGCTCTCGACGGTGACGACCGCCTCGGACATCAGGTCTCGAACGATCATGTGTGGGGGTCCGCACCGAGGTGTTAAAAATCCTCTCGGTACTCCTGTCGGCCGAGAGCGGGACGCAGGCGTCGATTGCTGACACGATTCGTCTCTCCGGGTGGCTCCGAACCGAGCCCACTCACGGACTTGGGAAGAACTATACGGCGGGAATCTGTCCACTCGGCTAGGACGGATTCACCGTGGTTCCAGACCTCGCAACCGACGGACGACTCGCAGCGTACTTTCACGCCGCGCCCGACGCGATCGTGATCGTGGACGGCGACGGCGAGATAGTCCGTGCGAACGAACGCGTCGAAGACGTGTTCGGGTACGACCGCCGCGAGCTGGAGGGCGAACCGGTCGAGCGACTCATGCCCGCCGAGTTCCGGAGCCGCCACGCCGAGGCGCGTCGCGCGTACTTCGAGAATCCCGAGCGGCGGGCGATGGGCGCCGGGCTGACCCTTCGAGGCCGGCGCCGCGACGGCTCGACGTTTCCGGTCGACATCAGCCTCAGTCCGATGACCGACGACGGGGAGACGAGGGTGATGGCGGTCATCCGCGACATCACCGAACGCACCCGGCTCCAGCGCAAGTACCGCACGCTGCTGGAAGCCGCGCCCGACGCCGCGTTCGTCGTCGAGGCCGACACCGACGCGATCATCGAAGTGAACCAGCAGGCGACGGCGCTCGTGGACGCTCCCGAAGAGAAACTGATCGGACAGGATCGCTTGGCGCTGTTTCCGGAGGCCCACCGCGATCAGTGCGCAGAGCTGTTCGACCGGGAGTTCGAGTCCGGGGACGCGGTCTTCAGCCGATTGCCCGACGGCTCGCCCCTCCGGATCGAGACGACCGAGGGCGACCGAGTCCCCGTCGAGATAAGCGCCCGAACCGCCGACCTCGACGACCGGCGGGTCGTCATCGCGATGGTCCGGGACATCTCGAAGCGTCGGGCCTCCGAACGGGACCTGAAACGCCAGCTCGAACGGTTCAAGAAGATCTCCGAGATCCTCTCGCACGACCTCCGGAACCCCCTGAACGTGGCGGAGGGCCACGTCGAGTTCGCGTGCGAACACGAGGACGTCTCGTACCTCGAAGCGGTCTCGGACGCCCACGAACGGATGGAGCGGCTCATCGACGACACGCTGTCGATCATCCGCGAGGGGTACGGCGCCGAGTCGATCGAGTCGATCGAACTCGCGTCGGTGGCGACCGAGTGCTGGGAGCACGTCGCGACCGCCGACGCGACGCTCCGGATCGAGTCGGACCGCTCGATCCGGGCAGATCCGCGACGGATCAGCCACGTCTTCGAGAACCTCTTTCGCAACGCCGTCGAACACGGCGGTAGCGAGGTCTCGATCCGGGTCGGGGCGCTCGCCGACGGGTTCTACGTCGAGGACGACGGGCCGGGAGTCCCGCCGGAAGAGCGAGACGACGTGTTCGATCCCGGCTTTACGACCACCGACGACGGCACCGGACTCGGACTCGACATCGTCGCCGAGATCGCCGACGCCCACGGCTGGGCGATCGACGTCGTCGACGGCCGCGACGGCGGCGCGCGCTTCGAGATCACCGGCGTCGAGTGACTCACTCGACGTCCGGCAGTTCGGCCGCGACCTCCGAGAGCGCCTCCTTCCTGCTGTCGTCGTCCATCTCGCCGTCGGTCAGCGCCGCGAGCAGCGACGGGAGCGAGGCGACGTACTCCCCGCCGCCCGCGTGCTGGACGAACCCGCGCTGGCGGAGCCGGCGATTGTGGTTGTACGCGATCTCGCGGTCGTCGGCGCCGCCGGCCGCGACGTGGGCCTCGACCGGCGTCCCCGGACCCTCCCGGAGGTAGTACGCCAGCATTCCGCGCTCGACCGGTTCGAGGGCGTCTAGCTCCTCCCGGATCGCATCGAGGGGGTCGCGGTCGCCGTCCGCGTCGTCGCCGCCGTCGGCGTCGGCCGGCGGGTCGTCGGATTCTGCGGACTCGTAACTGCCGAGCGCGGCCTGCTGGCCGCCGTCGGCGCCGACGTAGGGGTTCGCGCGCCGGTTCCGGGAGGTGTCGAGCATCGCCTTCGCGAACTGGTCGGCGACCGCCTCCATCTCGCGGGCCTCCTCTAGCTGTCGTTCGAGGTCCTCGATCCGGTCGTCTCTCTCTGCGATCTCCATCCGGAGGCGTTCGAGCTCGTCTTCGCGCTGGCTCTCGGCCTCGCTGATCTCCCGGAGGTCGCTGACGAGGTCGTCGCTCACCGACTTGAGGTCCGGGCGCTCGAAGTCCTCCAGCCCTGGGGTCGCGCCGGCGTCGAACGTCTGCTTGCGGTGGAACTGAACCCGGCGGGTCTCCTCGGACCAGTCGGTGGTGAGAAACGCTTCGCCGTCGTCCATGTCCTCTATGGCGTCGGCGTAGTCGCTTCCGAGGATGCGCCCGACGACTTTCGTGTCGTTGTTCCAGGTGAGCCGGTGCCAGACGAGCCAGTCACACTGGGTGATGAAGTCTTTTTTCACGTCGGCGGGGCGCTGGCTGATGCCCGCGACCCCGAGGCCGTGTTTGCGCCCGCGCTTGCCGATCTTGATGAGCATCCTGCCACACTCGTCCATCCCGCCGCCCTCGGGGATGTACTCGTGGACCTCCTCGACCACGAGCAAGAACGGCTTTTTGAGCTTCTTCTCCTTGGCGAACAGCTGGCGCGCGACAGCGGTCAGCAGGTCCTTGGCGTCGCTCTCGTTCAGATACCCCGAGACGTCGAGGATGATGGGGACGTTGTCCTCGAGCGCGAGGGTGGCGAGCCGTTCGGCGTGCTCGGCGTCGACCTGAATGTCACACTCCTCGTCGGCGCCGGCGTGGAGCAGTTCGTACTCCTCTTTGAGCCCGTAGTACTCGCCGTCGACGTCCACGATCATCACCGGATAGCCGCCGTCGAGGAGCTTCTCGACGACGACGCTCGCGGTGTTCGACTTTCCGGAACCGGACTTGCCCGTGATGAACGCCCGGCCGGTCAGCACCTCGACGACCGGGAGCTCGACCGGGTCGCCCGGCGTGCCGGCGTCTCCGCCGACGCCCTCGCTCACGTCCGCGACCGCCATGCGTTCCTGCGACATCTCTCGGTCGTGACCTGACGCCCGGACCCTATAACTGTCCGGGCTCGGGGCGCGGTCGGTCGGCGGTTAGGCGCTCGGGTCCGAGCGCACCGACAACAGTCCGCCGAAGACGGTCGCGACCGCGGCGAACCCACACAGCACCACGAAGAGCACGGTGGGGTCGAACAGTTCGAGCACGAACCCCGCGATCCCCGCCCCGGCGGCGCCGATGCCGAACACACCGAGGTAGGTGTACCCGTACGACAGCCCGCGAGTCCCCGCGGGCGTGTACTGGGCGACCGCCGCCTGATACAGCGGCTGGACGACGAACAGCGCGAACCCGAGCGCGGCGCTCGCCGCCAGCAGTGTAATCAGCCCGGCGTTGAGCGCGGGGATGTACAGGAGCGCGATGACAGCCAGCGCGGCGAACGCCCCGGTGATCCCGCGCTCGACGCGGATGCGGTCGGTGAGCATCCCGCCGACGTACTGGCCGCCGATCCCGATCATCAGCAGGCCCGAGTAGACGTACCGGGAGGGTTCGATCTCCCGGCCCCCGAGTTCGACGGGATCGAACAGCGACTGGTTCGCGAGCATCTCCGGCAGGAACGTGAGGACGCCGCGGTAGTAGAGCCCAGAGCACATCACGACGACGAACACGAGGACGAACGCGCCCGAGAACAGCGTCTTCGAGTCGCCGACGAACTCCGCGAGCGACGAGACGCCGCCGTCGGCTCGGGCGTCGCCCCCGTCGGTGGCGGAGGCGTCGACGCCCGCGGTCTCGTCGAACTCGACGGTCAGCGCGAACACCACCGCGATCGCCGCCGGCACGGCCAGCAGGCCGACCACGAGCCGCCAGTCGAAAAACAGCAACAGCACCGCGGTCGTCAGCGGGCCGAGCGCGATGCCGAGGTTCCCGGCCATCCCGTGGTAGGCGAACGCCGACCCCTGCTGGGAGACGCCCTTGCTGATGAGCGACAGCCCCGAGGGGTGATAGACGCTCGCGGCGATCCCCCAGAGCACGAGCGCCGCGGCGATCACCGGCACGCTCGGCGCGAGGCTCAACAGGACGAACGACCCGCCCATCCCGACCAGACACGCGATGATGAGCCGGCGCGAGCCGTAGGCGTCGGCGAGCAAGCCGCCGGGTAGCGCGCCGAGTCCGAACAGCGCGTAGCCGGCCGAGACGACCAGCCCCATCGTCCCCGGGTTCACCTCGAACAGGTCGAGCCAGATGGTCACGAGGATCGGGATCGACAGCTCGTAGGTGTGGACCATCCCGTGGGCGACCATCACCAGCCCGACGATCGAGCGGTCGTTGCGGTTCATCGACGCACGCCTCCGACCGGATCCGTCGCTCCGCGTTCGCCTGTACGTCGAGCGACCGTGTCACGACTCGTCCGATTCACGCTTTGTCACACCGGAGTCTTGTCGTCGTCGCTCTTGAGTCTGGCCGTTCCGGCAGGCGTCAGAAGTCCGCCAGCGACGATTGACCCGCTGGATCGGCGTCGGTTTCCGCGTCGGTGGGTCCGTTCGAGTCGTCGTCGAGATCTGGGGAATCCGACGCATCGAAGGAGTCGGCAACGCCGGTGCGCTCGGCGTCGCCGTCCGGCGCGCTCTGGCCGCCCCACCCGCCGAGACTCGTCTGCTCGCCCGCGGCGAACGAGAGGTTCGAGACCCGGACGCCGACCTTCCGAACCGACGCGTCGTCGAACTCCCCGAGCAGTTCCACCGCGACCTCCTCGACCAGCTCCGGGTCGTCGACCGGGCCGGGAAGCGATGTCGCGCGCGTGTTCACGTCGAACGGCGGGGTCACCGCCTTGATGGCGATGGTCCGGTAGAGCGCGCCTTTCTGCCGGGCGCGGTCGGCGACGGCCTCCGCGAGCGTCCGGACGCGCTCGCGCTTGCGGTCGGGGTCGTCGGTCGCCTCGGTGAACGCCGACTCCCGCGAGAGGCTCTTCGGTCGGCCTCGCGGGGTGACCTCCCGGTCGTCTTCGCCGCGCGCCCGCCGGTACAGCTCCGCGCCGCGCTCGCCGAACCGGGCTTCGAGCGCGTCGGGGTCCGCGCCCGCGAGGTCCCCCGCGGTCTCGATTCCCAGCTCCCGGAGCTCGCGGGCCGTGACCGGGCCGACGCCGTGAATCTCGCCCGCGTCGAGGGGCGCGAGAAACGACCGGACCTCCCCGGGCTCGACGACCACGAGCCCGTCGGGCTTGTCGTGGTCGCTCGCGATCTTGGCGGCCGACATGTTGGGCGCGACCCCCACGCTCGCGGTGACGCCGACCTCGCGGTCGATGCGGTTCTTGACGTGGCGCGCGAACCCCTCGGCGACCGTCCACGCGGTCCGGTCGGTCACGTCGAGGTACGCCTCGTCGATGCTGACCTCGCGGACCACGTCCGCCGAGTCGTGGAGGATCTCTTTGACCTCCTCGCCGACCGACTCGTAGTAGTCGATGTCCACCGGTCGGTAGTGGCCCGTCGCCGCCGGGTCGAGGTCGGGATCGGTCTCGGCCGCCGCCCGCCGCGGAAGTCGGTCGAGGGCCTCGCCGATGGCCTGTGCGCTCTCGACGCCGTACTCGCGGGCCTCGTAGCTTGCGGTCGCGACCGCGCCGTGGCTCTCGCCGGGGTCGTAGCCCATCCCGACGACGACCGGTTCGCCCCGGAGTTCGGGCTCCCGGCGGCGCTCGCACGCCGCGTAGAAGCAGTCCATGTCGACGTGGAGGACGATGGCGTCGCGCCCGTCGCCGTCGGGCGTTCCGGGCAGTCGCGACCCGCCGGTCATGTGCGGGAGTAGGCGGCCGCGACCGGATAAATGGACCGCTCGCCGGTGTCGTGGCCGCCCGTCCGGGCGACGGGCGTGTCGGGTCGGATCCGGTCGGGTCGAGTCGGGTCGGGTCCGGTCGCCGCCGAGGGCGTTCACGCGAGGTCGCCGTCCCGCAGGAGGTCGGCGACGACGTGGACGTACAGCACGACTGCGGTGAAGCGGGCGTAGACCGGGTCGTAGAGCGCGATCGCGCCGACGAGCGCCCCGCCGACGAGCGCGTGGCTCAGCAGTCGGTGGGTCTCTAACGTGGTCGTGTCGACGCCGTCGAACACCCGCTCTTGCTGGGTGAACGCGAACGCCGGATCGCCGACGCACCGCCGGAGGTGCGACCAGTCGCCGGCGTGGTACCGCGCGATGAGAAAGTGATCGAGGTCGACGAAGACGCTGAGTCCGACCCCGTAGACGAAGAGTCCGACCGCCTCTACGGTTCCGAGCGGGAGCGCGACGGACAGCGCGCCGGCGGTGAGAGCGCCGAGGACCGCGTGTTCGGGCGACTTCATCTCGCCGACGTTCGGAGTCCTTCCAGTTAGTTCGCCGGGGTTCGGCTCGGAGCGCCCACAGCGTCGGCGAGTGGCGGCGACTGGCGGCCCGACAGCGATCGGTCCACCGGGTGTGACCGTTCAACAAACGCCACGGAGTCCGGAAAACATCGGTCAAATTTATGAGAGTTTGCGATCAGTCGGAGGTATGGAACGTGACGTGTCGTCAGTCCGGGACGACTTTCCGGTGCTGGATCGACGGGTGGACGACGAGCCGCTGACGTACCTCGACAACGCGGCGACGACCCAGACGCCCCGCGAGGTGTACGAGGTCTACGAGGAGTTTTACGCCGGCTACAACGCGAACGTCCACCGCGGGATCCACGCGCTGAGCCACGAGGCCTCGGTGGCCTACGAGGCGGCCCACGACCGACTCGCCGAGTTCGTGGGCGCGAGCGGCGGCCGCGAGGAGATGATATTCACGAAAAACACCACCGAAGCCATCAACCTCGTGGCCTACGGGCTCGGGCTGAACGAACTCGGCCCCGGCGACGAGGTGGTGCTGACCGAGATGGAGCACCACGCCTCGCTGGTGACGTGGCAACAGGTCGCAAAGCGAACCGGCGCCGACGTCCGGTACATCCGCGTCGACGACGACGGCACCCTCGACATGGACCACGCCAAGGAGCTGATCGGCCCGGACACCGCGGTCGTCTCGGTGACCCACGTCTCGAACACGCTCGGGACGGTCAACCCCGTGGCGGCGCTCGCGGAGTTGGCCCACGACGCGGGCGCGTACATCCTCGTCGACGGCGCCCAGTCGGTGCCGACCCGGCCGGTCGACGTCGAGGCGATGGACGCCGACTTCCTCGCGTTCTCGGGCCACAAGATGGCCGGACCGACCGGCATCGGCGGGCTGTACGGCAAGCGCCACCTCCTCGAAGAGATGGAGCCGTTCCTCTACGGCGGCGAGATGATCCGCAACGTCACCTTCCACGAGTCGACCTGGAACGAGCTCCCGTGGAAGTTCGAGGCCGGGACCCCGCCCATCGCGGCGGGCATCGCGCTCGGAGCCGCCGCCGACTACCTCGACGACATCGGGATGGACGCCGTTCGGGACCACGAGAACGAACTCGCCCAGTACCTGCTCGAACGCCTCGACGCCCGCGACGACGTCGAGACCTACGGCCCGCCCGCGGGCGAGGAGCGGTCGGGGCTGGTCGCGTTCAACCTCGACGGCGTCCACGGTCACGACCTCTCGTCGCTCCTGAACGACCGCGGGATCGCCATCCGGGCGGGCGACCACTGCACCCAGCCGCTCCACGACAAGCTCGACGTGCCGGGGTCGGTCCGGGCCTCCTTCTACGTCTACAACACCACAGCGGAGATCGACCGGCTACTCGACGCCCTCGACGGCGCGCGCGACCGCCTCGAGGAGTATCTGGAAGACCGGTATCACGACCGCATCGCCGACCACTACCGGCGGCCACGGAACGCGGGCGGCCTCGAGGACCCCACGTTCACCAAACACTCCGCAGAGACTTCCTGTGGCGACGAGGGCGAGTTCCACGTCTCGGTCGGGTCCGACGGCACCATCGAGGAACTCAGCTTCGAGAGCGAGAGCTGTGCGGTCAGTACCGCGGTCGCCAGCCTCCTCACCGAGCACCTCGCCGGCGAGCCCGTCGAGACCGCCGCGACGCTCGACGGGACGGCGGTCGAACTTCTCGACGGACAGTTCCCCGATCTCCGGCGCGAGTGCGTGACCGGGCCCGAGCGGGTGATCCGGGAAGGCGCCCGCGAGCATCTCGACGCGAGCGCGGAGTCGGCGCCCGCCGACGACTGACCCCTACTCGTCTAACAACTGGAGGTCCTCGGCGACGAGGTCCGCCAGCGTGTCCGCGAGGTCGGGGTCGACCTCCGCGACCGGGTCGCCGCCGTGTCGACGGTCGTTGTGGCGCGCGAGCGTCGCTTCGAGCTCCGGAAGCGGGACCCGGCTGGTGGTCTCGCACTCCGAGCAGACGATCGGCACGTCGGGGACGTCCTCGTCGGTGTCACTCGCCATCGTGTGTGTGCTCGGCGCGCAGTACCAAAATCGGGTCGGTTCGAGCGCCGGGTCCGGTCGCTGGGTCGTCGGACCGACGCGCGGTGGCGAGCGTCCGGGCCTCCCCGGACTGTCGCCGTCGGCAAATTCCCACGACAGCGACAAGACTATGTGGTGTGGTCTCAAGGAACTACTCGTATCGCCATGCAACCGTGCCAGAACTGCCAGACGGTCATCGACGAGTACATCTTGGATAAACAACTCGAACCGCTGCGCGATCTCACGGTCGACGATTTCAACGTCTGTGCCGACTGCGCGACGGTCGTCGACGACGCCTGCGTGGCGTGTGGCGGCGCGGTCTACGTCCCCCGAAGCCACGCGACGGCCCCCGACTACTGTCCGGCGTGTCGGTCCGACCACATCGAGCGCACGGGACGCGACCCCGGCTGGAGCCTCGATACGCCCTCGAGCTGAGCGAGCCCGCCCCGACGGCTCGCCCCCGCTTTTTTCGAACACCCCGGGCCGGCGCTACGTGGCGTCCGGCTCGGTCAGCGCCCCCAACAGGTACTCGGCCCGCTCGGCGTCGAGCGGCTCGTTTGCGTTCCCGCAGTGGGGCGACTGGACGCAGGCCGGACACCCGCCGGTCGAGTCGCAGTCACACCCGCCGATCATCTCGGCGGTGGTCGAAAGGAGCGACTCGACGGTCTCGTAGCCCTCCCGGACCAGTCCGACGCCGCCGGGGTAGCCGTCGTAGACGAAGATCGTGCTCTGGTCGGTGTGGGGGTGGCGGGGCGTCGACAGGCCGCCGATGTCGCCCCGATCGCAGAGGAGTTCGAGCGGGAACAGCGAGATCAGCCCGTGCTCGGCGGCGTGGATGGCGCCGGGGAAGTCCCCGCGCTCGCGCACCTCGGCCTCGACGTCGGCGGGGACGGTGAAGTACAGCGCCGTCGTGGACAGCGACAGCTCCGGGAGGTCGAGCGACTCGCGAGCCAGCGCGTCGCCGGTGGTCCCGTCCCGGCGCTCGAACCCGGTGATCTGCTTGCGCATCGTGACGTCCGCGAGCCGGACCGGGACGTCCTCGCGGGTCGAGAGGCGCTTCTCGCGGCGGTCGGCTTCGACGGTGATGGCCTTCTCGTGGAGGACCTTGGTGTAGTAGTCGGCCCACGTCGGCGTGAGTTCGGCGACGCCGGCGTCGAGGTCCAACTCGACCACCTCGTAGGCCTGCCCCTGGTGGTAGTAGATCGCGCCGGGGTGGGCGTCGGTCAGCGCGTCGCCAAATGGTAGGGTCGCGACGGTCTCGCCGTTCCTGCGGTCGAGCAGGTTCACCTCGCGGTCGTCGATGGTCCGGAGGCTCGTCTCGTGTTGGGGACTGCCGCCGCCGTCGTACGTCCACCGGACTCCCTCGGCGGTGGTGCGGCGCTCGAGTTCGCCCGCGTCTTCGAGCCCCGCGACCAGATCCGAAAACTCCTCGCCGAAGAAGCGCTCGTCGGCGGGTTCGAGCCACGTCTCGCGAGCCGCCGAGCGGACGTGATCGGGCATCAGTTCGTCGTTCGCGGGGTTCACGACCGCGCGCTCGGGGTCGCCGTCGAACAGCTCGTCGGGATCGCTCATCAGGTACTGGTCGAGCTGGTCCTCGCCCGCGACCAGCCCCACCAGCGCGGGGTCCTCGCCCCGGCCGGCGCGGCCGGCCTGCTGGAACGCCGCCATCCGAGTGCCGGGGTAGCCGTCGAGCAGGACGGCGTCGAGCCCGCCGATGTCGACCCCGAGCTCCAAGGCGTTCGTGCTCCAGACGCCCGGAATCTCGCCGTCCCGGAGCCCGTCTTCGATCTCGCTTCGTCGGTCGCGACCCAGCGCGGCCTGATACGCGGTCACGTCGGGCGCGAGGTCCCCGCGACCGCGCTCGCGGAGTTCGTCGGCGCTCTCCATCGCGTACCGCTCGGCGGCCTGTCGCGCCCGGGTGAACGTCAGCGTCTGGTAGCCCTTCGAGACGAGGTCGGCGAACAGCCGCTTGGTCTCGGTGTGGCTCGACGTGCGGCGGCCGCTGGCTCCCGCCGCGGGGTTCTCGTACTCGGGCGGGTTCCACAACACCCAGTGGGTCGGGCCGGTCGCGCTCGCGTCCTCGTCGACGAGCCGGAACGACGATTCGGGCTCGCCGGTCACGCTCGCGGCGTGCTCGACCGGGTTGCCGATGGTGGCCGAACAGCAGACGAAATCGGGGTCCGAATCGTAGCGCTCACAGACCCGCCGGAGCCGGCGTACCACGAGCGAGACGTGGCTCCCGAACACCCCGCGGTACTCGTGGACCTCGTCGAGCACCACCGTTTCGAGGCCCTTGAAGAACCAGTCCCAGAGCCGGTAGGCGTGGGGCAACAGCGCGTAGTGGAGCATGTCCGGGGTCACGAGCAGGACGGTCGGCCGGCGGTCCCGGACCGCCTCTTTGTCCGTCCGGTCGAGCCGACCGGTGTATCGCTCGACCGAGACGCGGCTCCCGAACCCGAGGTCGCGCGCGAGCCCCGACAGCGTCTCGTGCTGGTCGTTGATGAGCGCGACCTGCGGGGCGACGTAGAGAGTCCGCCCGCCGTGATCCATCGCGCGCTCGAACGCGGGGACGGTGTAGGTCAGGCTCTTGCCGCTGGCGGTCGGCGTGGCGACGACGGCGTTCGCCCCGCCGCGGACCGCCTCGACCGCCGCGGCCTGATGGCGGTAGAGCGCCTCGATCCCGCGGTCGGCGAGCGCCGACTCCAGTCGCGATTCGAGCGCCACGTCGCGGGTCTCGCCCGCCCGTCCGGGTCGGGTGCGGTGGGCCGCGATCTGGCCGTCGTAGTAGGGGCGCTCGCGGAGCCACTCGATTGTCTCGTCCACGTCCGGGCGGTAGGGGCCGGTCGTCTAACGCCTTTCGCCCCGGAGCGACCGCGATCGCCCGAGGCGGGCCGAACCCTTTTAATCGGGCGCCGAGATGTCGGCGCATGGACCAACCGACCGCAACGAAGCGATGCGAGCGCGTCCTCGACGCGGTCGGCGACGCGGTCATCGCCGACCGGGAGTTCCTCGAAACCGTCCTCACCGGGATCCTCGCCCGGGGCCACGTCCTGCTGGAGGACGTGCCCGGCACGGGCAAGACCCTGACCGCCCGGAGCTTCGCCGACGCGCTCGGACTCTCGTTTTCGCGCATCCAGTTCACTCCCGACCTCCTCCCGGCCGACATCACCGGCTCGAACGTGTACAACGAGGGGACCGGCGACTTCGAGTTCTCGCCCGGCCCCGTCTTCGCGAACGTGGTGCTGGCCGACGAGATCAACCGCGCGCCGCCCAAGACTCAGGCCGCGCTCCTCGAAGCCATGGGGGAAGGACAGGTCACCGTCGACGGCGACACCCACCGGCTCCCCGAGCCGTTCTTCGTGCTCGCGACCCAGAATCCGGTCGAACAGCAGGGCACCTTCGGCCTGCCGGAGGCCCAGCGCGACCGGTTCATCGTCAAGACCGAGATGGGCTACCCCGACTTCGACGGCGAGCGCGAACTCATCGACCGGCGGGCCGACCGGGTCGCGAAGGCCCCGAGCGTCGAGGCGGTCCTGCAGGGCCGGGAGGTCCCCGAGATCCAACGGGTGCTCGAAGGCATCCGGGTCGACGACAAGCTCCGGGACTACGTGGTCGCGCTCGGGCGGGCGACCCGAGAGGACGACCGGATCGACGTCGGCGTCTCGCCGCGCGGAGTCCAGCGGCTGTTCGAGGCCGCCCGCGCCGGCGCGGTCGTCAACGGCCGCGACTACGTGGTGCCCGACGACGTCAAGCGGGTCGCGCGGCCGGCGCTCGCCCATCGGCTGGTGCTGACCGACGAGGCGGGCGTCCGGGGCGTCGACCGGGAGGCGGTCGTCGCCGACGTGCTCGATCGGGTCGACGTGCCCGCTGTCACGCCCACCTGAGCGGCGCGCCGAACGTCATCGGGGCGGCTCCCGCGGGCCGGGAACCGCCGCAACTCGTTTTTCGCCCCGTTCGAATCGCCGTCCATGGTCGAGAAAGCGAGACGCGCGAAGGTCGGACCCGCGCGTGCGGACCCGGACCGGACGTGGGAGGTGTTCGCCCGCGACGAGGCCGGCGACGACCCGCGGTACGTCGGGCGGGTTCGGGCGGGCGACGCCGACGCGGCCCACGCGGAGGCGAGTCGGCTGTTCTGCTGGTACGCCGCGGAGGTGTGGGTGGTTCCGTCGGCGGCGATCCGGACGTATGCGGTCGACGCCGCCGGCGAATCCGAGTCGGCGCTCCCGGAGACCGGCGACGAGGGCCGGACCCACGAGCTGTAAGTCCGCGCGACCGGCGGCCGGCTCACCGGAGCGCCGCCACCAGCAGGACGATCGCGCCGACCGCGCCGACGAGCGCGACGGTCACGCCGCCGACCGCCGTCGGCGCCGCCGACGGGATCGCGTCCGCCACGCCGTCGGCGGCCGCGAGCGCGAGCCCCCCGACCGCGACCGTTCCGACCGCGTGCAACAGTTCGGCGCGGCGGGTGTCGGCTCGCCGACCGACCTCGGCGCCGAGCGTCGTCGCGAACTCCCCCGCGTCCCAGATGACGAGCGCGAGCGCGAGCCCCGCGAGCACCGTCCAGAGGGGCACGTCAAGCGTCCCCGCGAACGCCGCCGCGACGAACAGCCCGCCGGCCGCGAGCGACGGCCCGGCGACCGCGTCGGCGACGAGCCCGATCGCGAAGCAAAACCAGAGGGCGAACACGCCGAGCGCCGCCAGAAACGCCACCAGCGCGGCGAGCCCGACGACGACGGTCTCGGCGCCGTAGAAGTCGACGACTCCCCCAGAGAGCCGGCGGAACTGGTCGGCGAGCGCCGCGTCGAGCCGCCCGGCGACGAACGCGACCAGTCCGTCGACGACCCGTTCGCCGGCGACCCACGACGCGGCGGCGATCGCGACGCCCGCGGCGTGCGGCGCGTAGCCGACGAGCAGGTCGGCGGTCGGCGTGCGGGCCGACCCTCTCACGAGCGCGACCGCGACCGCGACCGCGAGCGCGCCGACGGTCAGCCCGACGAGGGCGCGGCGAAGCCCGGTGTCGGTGGTCACGTCGACGAGCGGATCGAAGGCGGCGGGCGGGAGCGCCGCGCGGAGGGCGTCGGTCGGGACCGCGACGCCGACGAGGAGTGCGATCGGGAGCGCGGCCAGCGCCGCGGTCGCGACCCAGACCGCCGCGCGGTCGAGGGCGTCCGCGACGGCCGCCACTTCGAGGTCGCCGACCGTCGCCCCGCCCGCGAGTTCGCGGATCGGGAGCGCCCGGAGCGCCCGGTAGGTCGCGAACGCCGCGGCCGCGACCACCGCGGCGAACGACCCGATCTCCGGGTCGGACGCGGCGGGGGCGAACAGCCAGCCCGACGCCCCGGTCGCGACCCGGTCGACGATCCGGTCGACCGCCACCAGATCGTACTCCGTCGCGAGGGCGGTGGCCGCGAGCCCGACGGCGACCGCAACCGGGACGACGGCGGTCCGGACCACCAGCCCCCAGCACCGCCCCAGCGTCTCGCCGGTGGCGACCCGCCGGACCGACGCGGCCGCGCCGAAGACCGCGAGCGTACAGCCACAGAGCACCGCCGCGATCCCGAGGAGCCGGAGGCTCTGGCCCGCCACCCGGGTCGGGTTCGGTGCGGGGAACACCGCCGCGAACTCGACGAGCAGTTCGTAGCCGATCCCGGCCGCGACAGCGCCGACCGCGGGCACGACGAGGAGGCTCGCCGCCAGCGTCCCGGAGACCCGCCACGAGTCGAGGTCCAACAGCCAGAGCGCGGCCGCGAGCCCGACCGCGCCCGCCCCGGCGACCGGCACGCCGGCGCCGACCCCCGCGAGCCGGCTCAGGAGCGCGACGCCACAGACGGTGCCGAGTCCGGCGATCGCGGTGCTCGTTCGGGTCGGGGCCCAGTTTCGCTCCGGGACGGTGTCGGTCGGGCTGTCGGGCGCACGATCGGGAGTAGCGTCTGTCATGAGTGTGCGAGGAGCGTCCGTAGCGATCGTTCGAGCGCGACGTCGAGCGGGTCGGCGACATCCCAGTCGACCGTCGACGCGCCGGTCGCCCGGAGGTCCCAGAGCCGTAGCGTCCGTCTGGCGGCCGCGACCGTCCGGCCCGGCGAGTCGTCGCCGGTCACGTCGGGGCTGAGGACCGCCAGTTCGTGACCCCGGACCGCAAGCGACTCCGCGAGCGACTCGGGCCAGCCGTCGAGCGCCGGCGAGACCAGCACGACCTGCGAGTCCGCCGGCAGTCGGGCCAACAGCCGGCGGATCACGGGGTCGGTCCGACCGCCGTCCGGGGCCGCCGCGCCGGGGGCGTCGGCCGCATCGTCCGGGCGCTCGGCCGTCGGCTCCCGGGGCCCGGCGGCCGGCGCGGCCAGCGAGCCGTCGGACTCGTCGGTCGGGACCGATCCGGGGTCGTCGCGCTCGGCCGCGCGCCCGACCGCCGCGAAGACCCGCCGGGCGCTCCCGACCCCGTCGTCGGTGCCGACCCACGGGAGGCCGTCGGGCGGGAGCGCGCCCTCGTAGTCGCCGTCCCGGAGCCCGACCGCGGTGACGGTCGTCGCCACGCCCGCCGCGGTGAGCGCGTCGTACAGGCGTTCGGCCGCGTACGCCGACAGCTCGGCGCCGTTCGGGTAGCCGGCCCGGGCGGTCGCCCGCGCGACGGGACGGGCGTCCACGACGACCACGGTCCGAGCCGCCCGCTCCTCGCGGAACCGGACCGTCGTGAGGTCGCCGGTCTTGCCGAACCGCCGCCAGTCGATCCGGCTCAGCGAGTCGCCCGGCCGGTACTCCCGGGTCGAGTGAAACTCGATGCCCTCCCCGCCCGAGTCGGTCGTGTGGGTGCCGACCCGGCGGGGCGACGGGCTCGCGAACGGCGGCTCGGACACTCCGAGCGAGCACGAGAGGGTGTCGGCGCCCGACGCCTCGACCGCGACGGTCGCCCGGTCGGTCCCGCTCAGCGTCCGGACCCGGATCGCGGGGTCGCCGAACGCGTGGTCCCCGCGGGTGGCGACGACCGAGTACGTCGCCGTCGCGGTCTCGCCCGGCCGGAGCGCGAGCGCGGCGCGCGGCGACCCCTCGACCACCCGTAGCTCGTCGGGGACCGCGTCGACGAGCCGGAGGTCCGCGAGCGCCGACTCGCCCTCGTTGCGGACGGTGAGTTTCACCTCGACGGTCGCGCCCGGTGGCGGCTCTGCGGGCGAGAACGACCGCTCGACGCTCGGCGCGGGCGCGTCCGACAGCGCCGAGAGCGCGCCGTACGCGACGTAGCTCAGCGGGACGACCGACGCCGCCAACAGCCGCGGTTCGGCGTACAGCAGGCTGATCGCGGTCAGCAGGAGCGTCCCGGCGAGGCCGCCCCGCCACCGCGGGACGCGCTCGCGGGTCACGTCGCCTCACCTCCGTCTCCGGTCGATCCGGCGTCGAAGGGGTCCTCGAGCGCCGCGACCGTGCGCTCGATGCGGCGCCGGCGCTCGGCCTCGGGGTCGAGCCACTTTCGGAGCCGGGCCCCGAGCGGGAACGCCGGCCCGCCCTCGGTGGCGAGAAATGCCGCGGCGGTCTGGTCGGCGGTCCACGCGCCGGTCTCGACCGCCCGGGTCGCCGCCTCGGGCGAGCAGTCAGCCCGGCGGGCGTGAGCCGCCTCCGCGGTCCCCGCGAGGGTCGCCCGGACCGACGCCAGCGCCGCCGGGTCGCCCGCGACCGCGTCGGCGACGCGCTCGTCGAGGGTCCGACCGGTCCGGGGGCGATCGGCGGCGGTGACGCGCTCGGGCGGGTCGCCGACCCCTTCGAACGGCGCCGACGGCCCGACGGGAGCCGGCGGGCGAGCCGACCCCGACCGGGCGCTCCACGCGGCGTAGAGCCCGACGACCGCGCCGAGCGCGAGCAGGAGTCGCCGAGGGTCGCGAGATTCGAGGCGGGCGGCGACCGCGGCCACCTGCTCGGCCGCGACGTCGGGCGCGAAGACGACGACCGCGGTGGCCGCGGTCAGGAGCGCGCCGAGGCCCCCGAGCAGACGCCGGCCCATCAGTCCTCACCCCCCGCGCCGTCGGCGTCGGCGTCATCTTCGGGCCGGGTCGCCGCCTCGATGGCCGCCAGCGCGTCCTCGACGCGGGCGAGTCGGTCGGCCGGCGAGCGAGCGCCGTACTCGACGTCCCGGAACGCGTCTCTGAGCGTCGCCACCGCGTCGGCCGGGAGGTCGTCGACCCGGACGGCGTGGACCGCGAGCTCGCCGGGGGTCATCGCGGCCGGCCGGCGCACCGAGACGGCGCCGAGGAACTCGCGCCACGCCTCCCGGAGCGTCCGATAGGAGTCCTCGTCGGTGGTTTCGGCGTCGTCGTCGGCGGCCGGGGTGCCGGCGCGGTCCTCGACCGACCGGCGAACCCGCGACCGCATCGCTTCGATCCGCTCGCCCAGCCACGCCCGGAGCCGCGCGAGCAGTTCGCGGACGGTCGTCTCGCGGGCCACGAGCTCCCGGAGCGCGGCCGCGACCGACGCGATCGCTTCTTCGAGGAACGCCGCGATCCCGAACAGCGCGGCGACCGCGAGCCGCGGCAGGGCGGTCGTCGCGGCGAGCACGACGCCCGCGACGCGTCGGGGCGTCACGCCCCGTCGAGCCGCGAACAAGGCCAGCCCGCCGACCGCGAGCGCGACCCCGAGCAGGACGCCCGCGAGGTTCGCGAACAGCCCCGAGACGGTCTCCCGGGCGGTCTGGCCGTCGGCCGAGACGACGACGTCGGCGCTCGACGCGAACGGGAGCCGGGCGGTCGCGGTGCCGTCGACGCCGGTTGTCAGGTCGGCGCCGCCGACCGCCACCGACGCGTTCGCCACCGGCTCGCCGTCGTAGTTCGCCGACACCTCGACGCCGGTGGCCGGCAGGGCGACCGGGAGCGACGGCTCGGCGGTGACGTTCAGCGCCGGGAGTTCGACGGTCGTCTCGCCCGACACCGGGCCGCGCGAGGCCGCGACCGTGACGGGACCGGGCGAGTCGGGGAGTCGGATCTCTGCCCGTCCCCGGCGGTCGGTCTCGGCGACTCGCTCGCCGCCGACCCGCACGTCGGCGTTCCGGAGCGGGACGTCGTCGACCGTCGCGGTCACGACCACCTCGCCGCCGGTGACGATCTCGCTCGACACGGTCAGCGTGGCGTTGGTCTCGAGCGCGTACGATCGAGAACCGTTGGTCTCGTTGGCGACCGAGAGCGCGCCGGGCGGCGTCGAGACCGAGGCGGGGCGGTCGAACGCCAGCGACCCCATCGCGGCGGTCCGGGAGACCTCGCGTACCGTCACGGTGAGATTCCGGGCGTAGGGGACCTCGCCAGACACTCGTCCCGCGTCGTCGGTCGTTCCGACCTGCTCGCCGTTGAACAGGACCTCCACGCCCGACGCCGGCGATCCGTCGCGAGCGACGGTCGCGGTCACGGTCGCGCCCGGCACCGGCGTGCGGTTGAGCGAAACGTCGTAGCCGGCGGCGGCCGTCTCGTCGGCCCCGTCGGTTTTTTCGGAGTTGTCGGTCTCTTCGGTCTCTTCGGTCTCTTCGGTCTCGTCGGTCTCGTCGGTCTCGTCGGTCTCGTCGGTCTTTTCGGAGTTGTCGGTCTCGTCAGTGTCGTCGGTGTCCTCGGCGTCGTCGGTCGTTTCGCCCGGTTCGCTCGATCCGTCGCCGGTGGTCTCGGTCGCTTCTCCGCCGGTCGTCTCGTCCGATCCGCTCTCTTCTCCGCCGGACTCGCCCGACTGCGTCCCGCCGGCGTCGTCCGTCGTCGCGCCCGAGCCGTCGGGCGTGCCGGTCGACGCCCCCGGGTCGGTCGCGGTCCCGGGTTCGCCGTCGGCCGTCCCGTCCGACCCGCCCTCGGTCGCCGGGCCCGCCGTCGAGCCGCCGGCGGTGGCGTCGGCCGTCGCGCCGGTGGCGGTGCCGACACCGTCCCCGCCCGTCTGGCCCGCCCCGGGCGTCACGGTGCCCTCCGCGGAGAACGTCTCGTTCGGGCTCCCCTCCTCGACGGGGTCGTAGTCGGTCTCGCCGGTCCGGTTTTCGAGCGCGGCCTGTTCGGCCCGGAGTCGGTCGCTCCCCGGCGTGGGGTCGAACCGGACCCACCCGACCTCCGGGAAGTACACCTCGACCCACGCGTGGGCGTTCATCCCCCGGACTTCGTAGGTGTTTGGCCCGACCTGCTGGCCGGTCGAGTAGCCGACGACGTACCGGGCGGGGACGCCCTGGGACCGGAGCATCGCTGTCATCGAGGTCGCGAAGTACTCGCAGTAGCCTTGCTCCATCTCGAAGACGAACTCGGCGGCCGCGTCCTCGCCGGGGCGGCTGGCGTTCAGCGAGTAGCTCTTGTTCGCTTCGAGCCACGATTCGATCCGGGTCGCGGTCCCGTACGGCGAGTCGGCGTCGGCGGTCAGGTTCGCGGTGAACGGGGCGAGCCGGCGCTCGGTGTCCTCGGGCAGGGCGGTGTACCGCGACTCGATCTCGTCGGGGTACTCGCGGCCCGCGGTGCGGAGCAACGTCGGGTCCTGCGGAGGTCGGTGGCTCACGCCCGCGTAGGTCGTGCCCGCCGGCAGGGCCGTCTCGCTGGCGAACGCACGGCGGTCGGTGACGAGCGGCGAGTCGACGCCCGAGATCGACTCGGGACGCCAGACGCTCGGGAGCGCGGTCGCCGACTGATTGAGTCGGACCCGGTACTCGACGCGCTCGCCGGCGATTCCCTCGCCGCCGAGCGGCCCGGTGTACGGTCGGGGCTCGCCGGATCGCTCCCAGCCAGCACCGGTGTAGGTGTCGTACGCGCCGGTCCGCCAGTAGCTCTTCGCGCTGGCTCGGACGGTGAAGTGGACCGCGGCGTTCTGCGATCGGAAGGCGCTGGCGCCGTCGCTCGCCAGCGGCCCGCCCACGTCGGTTCGCTCGCCGGGATTGAGCGCGCCGAGGCTCCCGCCCCCGGAGAGCGCGTCGGCGCCGCCACCGCTACCGGCGGGCGCGGCGTCGTACGGGTCGGCGTTCGGTTGCGGGACGGTCGAGCCCAGCGGCGAGTCGCCCAGCCCCGACGAGGAGACCGCCGGCACGACTATCGCGGCGAGCGCGATGGCCACGACACAGCACACGACCAACAGCGTCCGGAGGCGGTCGCGCGACTGCTCGTCGTCGGGCACCAGCGAGGGCGACGTGTCGGTCATGTCGGGTGCGGACCCGGCCCCGGGTCGATCGCGTCGGGGCCGAGAGGTACGGGTGCAAACTCCGAGGACACACGTAAAAAGATTGGTGAATGTGGGAGTCGTTGCCGAGTCGATCGCTCGCGTCCGGCGGTCGTTTAAGTGCTTTTGGCGATAAGGAGAATATACGAGCCGAGGTCGATCCGGGTTCTACTGGTCTCGCGTCCCCTCGAAGCCGCCGCTCCGCCCGTCGCCGGACCCTCGGGTTTCGAGGCTCGGGAGGTTCGGGTCGCGGTAGGGGTTGTGGCCGTGGACCGCCTCGTCGAGCCCCCGCTCGTCGATCTGGTCTCTCAGGACCCGTCGGAGCCGGTTCAGGCTCGTGATGTCGATGCCGTGTTTTTCGGCGAGGTCGGCGAACGCCGGATCGTCGGTGATCGAGTCGAACTGATCGTAGAGGGCTTCGAGGCGCTCGGGCGGGAGGCTCCCGATCCACTCGGCGTCGTGGAGCCCGAGGTACCGCTCGCGCTCGGTGTCGACGACGTGGCGGATCGTGACGAGCGCGACCTTCGGGATCGCCCGCTGGCTCCCGAACGCGGTGAGATCGAGGTCGGCCATCACGCCGATGACCCGGTCGCGTTGCCACGGCGTCAGCGACAGGTCGTTGCAGAGGGCGTGGGTGATCCGGAGCTTGTCGAGGCGGTGCATCCGCTCGCTGTGGCCGGCCATCGCCGCGTGGCGCTCCTCGTGGAGTCGGCGGACGCTGTCGGAGAGGTCCGCGTCGGGCGAGCGCGCACGGCCGATCTGGGTCGCGGCCGGCGTCACCGGCCCCCACTGACGGACGATGCCGTCGCGCTGGAGGTCCGCGCGCGCGACCGCGCCGTCGCCGGCACGCCGGCTGAAGTGGCGATCGTCCGCGGGGTCGTGTTGCCACGTCGGAAGCGCCGCGTCGGAGTCGCTCTCGGTCATCACCCACCTCTAGCGGCGCGACGCGGTTTAAATATACGGCTCGTCGAACCGTCGAACGCCGTGGCTCGGCGGGCGATTGCTCCGGGAGAACGGCGATCCGTTTCGCCTCGTATCTACACCTTATCGCCAGAACCACTTAAACGAACCGCGATCAGCGAGTCGATTCGGACTCGTCGAACGCCGCACGGAGGTGGTCGGCGATCTCGGCGATGGCCTCGCGGGCGCGGTCGATCTCCTCGGTCATGGTCGCGAAGCCGTGGATCATGTCGTCGTAGTTGACGTGGCGGACGTCGACGCCGTCGGCCGCCAACTGGTCGGCGTAGTTCGCGCCGCCGTCCCGGAGCGGGTCGAAGCCCGCGGTGAGGACCGTCGCCGGCGGGACCCCCGAGAGGTCACAGGCGTTCGACGGGTCGGCGTAGGGGTTGCGCTCGTGGACGTCGCTCTCGAAGTAGCAGTCACGGAACCACTCTAGATCCCCCCGCTCTAAGACCCGACCGCCGTGTTTCTCGACCGACTCCTGACCGTCCTCGACGCCGACGCCGGGGTACAGAAGCGCCTGATAGTCGATATCGGGGCCCGCCTTCTCGGCCGCCATCAGGGACGCGACGGCCGCCAGCGCGCCGCCCGCGCTGTCGCCCGCGACCGCCAGCCGACCGTCGCCGGCGAGCGCGTCGGTGTTGTCGGCCGCCCACTTCGTCGCGGCGTAGGCGTCCTCGACCGCCGCCGGGAACGGGTGCTCGGGCGCGAGCCGGTAGTCGACCGCCATCACCACGCAGTCGCTCTCGCGGGTCAGATGGCGACACAGTAGATCGTGGCTCGCCAGATCGCCGATGACGTACCCGCCGCCGTGGAAGTAGACCACCGTCGGGAACGGCCCCTCGCCGGTGGGCCGGTAGAGTCGGACCGGGAGGTCGCCGCCGGGCCCCGGGATCGTCCGATCGACGGTCCGGCCGACCGACGGGGGGTTCCGGTTCTGAACCCAGTTCGTGAGCCGCATCAGGAGGCGCAAGCGGCCGAGCCCGACCTCTCGGATCGGGGCGAGGCCGAGCTGCTCGCGCCGGTCGAGCATCGCCCGCGCCTGCGGGTGGATCTCGTCGGCTTCCATACCGGCTCTGCGGGCCGTTCTGTCAAAAAGTCGGCGATCGGTGAACCGACCCGAGATCCGACCGCGCGGCGTTCGAGCCCGTCACGTCCCTGCGTCAGCGAGACGAGTCAGCCCTCGGGGTCGTAGAACTCCGCCCGGAGGTCGTCGTCGTCGAGTTCGGTCGCCGTCTCCGAGAGGCGGGTGCGAAGTTCGGCGAGCTCCTCGGTGAGTTCGACGTACTCGTCGTTGGCTTCGAGCTCTTCGGGGGCCTTCTTGGCTTCGATCGCGGCCTTCTTGTTCGCCAGCGACAGGAACCGCCGCATCTGAGCGTCGTAGGTGGTGCGCCGCACCAGCGTCTCGACGGTCTCGAGGAGCTCTTCGGCGTTCGACACCGGCTTTTCGAGGTACGCGTCGAAGCCGAGTTCGAGGATGTCGAAGTCGGGTTCGACCGCCGAGACCAGCGCGACCCGGCAGGTGAGCCCCCGATCGTGGATCTCGTCGAGCACGTCCTCGCCCGAGATGTCGGGCATCCGCCGGTCGAGGAGCACGACGTCGACCTCGGCGTCGAGCTTGTCGAGCGCCTCGGAACCGCTGTAGGCGGTCCGGACCGCGTACTCCTCTTCGAGCCACTGTGCGTACGCGTCGGTGATCGGCCGCTCGTCGTCGGCTATCAGGACTGTCGCTTGCTGGGGCATGGAACCGGTCTCGTTCTGACTCCCTGTTGATTCACTCATACTCTGTGATCGTAACCTCTCTGGCCGCTCGGTTTCGCGACGCGGCCGATCGACCGCATCCGCGCGTGACTGACACCGAACATGATCAGCTCGACTCCGTCTCGAACGGCGATTTGGCGGTCTCGGGCTCGTAACCGCTCAGGAAGACGAGGTTCCCTCGACCGACCTGGACCCGAGTGATGAGGCCTTTGTCCTCCATCTTCGAGAGCTTTCGGCTGACGGTGGATTTCGACCAGTCGGTCTCCTCGGTCACGTCGGTCTGTTTCATCCGACCGCCGTAACTGGTGAGTAGCTCGCGGATGCGGTCCTCGTCGGTGAGCATCGCGTCGTTCGGCACGTCGTCGACCGCGTTTCCGGCGGGCGAGTCGGAGGGGCTCGCCGGGCCGTCGGTGGTCGGTCGTTGCGTCGAGTTCTCGCCGTTCGACGCGGCGGCGTCTCCGCCCGAGAACAGCGACGACAGCGAGTCCCGGATGGCATCGAACACGCCGCCGTCGGTGTCGTCGATCTCGACGTCCGTGTCGTGGTTCTGGGTGTGGTCGCTGGTCGCGGTCCGGTCGCCGTACGTCTCGGTCACCGACCACTCCTCGCCGTCCGGGGACACCTCCACGACCGCGTCGAACAGCGTTTCGAGCGTGTTGATCGTCTTTTCGTCGTGAACGTCCGGATCCATGTGGTAGACCCCGATGGCGTCGACGGCCCCGACCCGGTGGGTCAGGATGTGGAGATACCGGAACGCGGTGTCGAAGTCCACGTACTCGAGCAGGACGGTCAGCGTCTGGACCGACACCACCGTCTGGTTGCCGTTGTCCTGCCACCGGGTCAGCTGCTCGCTCAGCGGCGCGATGATGTCCATCGGCTGGTTCGGGTCGACCCGGCCGACCGACACGCGCTCGGGAAGCGAGTCTTCCCCGTCGGGCCGCGTCTCGACCGTGTTGGCGTGGATGAACGCGAGTTCCGCGGGAAGCATCCCGACGTGTTCGCGCCAGTTTGCCACCCACGTCTCGGGCGGCGGCGTGTAGGTCACGGCGGCGACGTTGGTCCGCGCGGGCGGTTCTACGGCCGCGAGCAGTTCGAGACAGGCTCGGTTGCCTGTCGGCGTTAACGGAGCCAGCAGGAGCACGTTCGAGGACTGTTCGAGCTGTCTCCTGTCGGATGTGTTTATATTCATTCGTTGTAGGTCGTGTCCTCGTTCGTTCGGGGGGAGATGTCGCAGACAGTTCGCCAAGTACCTGCCCTAACGCTATCGAACGTATTAATCTATCCTTCCCGTACTTGAGTCCGGTACGTTCTATTGAACGATACCGGCGTTCTCCGACCCGCCGTCGCGGGTGACGGGTCGAGAACGCGGTGGCGGTACTGAATCCAACCACGCCGAAGAATAAAAGAACACGGGGAGCCACGAGACCCCCACACTCAAACCGGACGAGCACCAATTCGAGCCCGATGAACGCAGTCATCCTCGCGGCGGGTGAAGGCACGCGGATCCGCCCGCTGTCGGCGTCGCTCCCGAAACCGATGTTGCCGGTCGCCGACCGGCCGCTGGCCGCCCACGCCGCGGCCGCCGCCGTCCGGGCCGGCGCCGACCAACTCGTTTTCGTCGTCGGCTACGAGGCCGACGCAGTCCGGACGTACTTCGGCGACGACTACGAGGGCGTGCCGGTCAGCTACGCGGTCCAACACGAGCAGGCCGGGACCGCCGACGCGGTCCGGGCCGCCCGCGACCATCTCGACGGCGAGTTCGTCGTGCTCAACGGCGACAACCTCTACGATCCCGGCGCCGTCGACGCGCTGTTCGCCGACGGCCCGACCATCGGCGCGGTCCGGGTCGACGACCCGTCGAACTACGGCGTGCTCTCGACCCGCGACGGGCTCGTCACCGACGTGGTCGAAAAGCCCACGGATCCGCCGACGACGCTGGCGAACGCCGGCGCGTACGCGTTCCCCGCGGAGGCGACCGCGTGGCTCGACGTCCCCGCGAGCGAGCG